>CP053680.1:1590000-1893750 GCA_019623805.1 Gammaproteobacteria bacterium (ex Lamellibrachia satsuma) | reverse complement strand
CCGTTCGAGGTGGTAGAAGTCCCGCACCTTGGGCAGCATGACGTGGACCACTACGCCATTGAGGTCGACCAGCGCCCACTCTCCATCTTCAAGCCCCTCTGAGCCCAGTGGGTTTTCGCCCGCCTGTTTGGCCTTGAAGGCGACGGTCTGTGCAATGGATTTTACGTGTCTGTCCGATGTGCCACTCGCCACTACCATGATGTCGGTAATGCTGGTTTTCCCCCTGACATCGAGTGTTACCACGTCTCTGGCCTTCATGTCTTCGAGGGTCTCAAGGACCAGATCTCTAAGCTCTTCTACCCGCATGTTGTTCCTGTAATTGATGGATTTTCGCCAATTGTAACCCAGTACCCCTACAATGTGATATTAACTCAAGTTTCGGAGCAATCACGGTGCGCATGGCACACCCTATCTAGATGAATTAAACGCCGTGCATCTCTCAACGATAGAGCTTTTCCTGTTCGATAATCTCCAATACGGCATCAGGGAGCAGGAAGCGGGGACTGTCTCCGTTGGCGACCATGGCCCGAATGTGAGTGGCTGAGATATCCAGCTGGGTAACGGTCTGGAAAAGGATGCGTCCCCCGGGTGTTGTGCGCAATTCGGCGGGGTCGGTAGCCTGTTGTGGCGCCAAAAACTGTTGCAGGAGCGGGTCGATTTTAGCCGGCTGTCCCGGCCGGGTCATGATGATGAGGTGGGCAAGCGTCGCAATGTCCAGCGGGCGATGCCAGGAGAGAAAGTCCTTAAATGCGTCGCTGCCCATGAGCAGACAGAGGGGTTCTTCTTCACCCAGCTCCTCACGCAGTGAGAGCAGCGTGTCGATGGTGTAGGAGGCGCTGTCGCGTCTCAGTTCTCGGTCATCGGTTTTGAATCCAGGGGTGCCGGAGATCGCGGCCTCGATCATCTGCAGACGCAGTTTGGCCGGGGTTTCCGGCTGGTCGCGATGTACCGCATGCCGTAGCGGGGTCAGGCGTATCTCATCCAGATTCAGGGCCAGCTTGACGTCCAGCGCAGTGCGCAGGTGGCCGAAGTGAATGGGATCGAAGGTGCCGCCGAGAATACCGATCATGGGTAAAAAAGCTTATCGGCGGATATGGCCATCGCCCAGCACGATATATTTGACCGAGGTAAGTCCTTCAAGCCCGACCGGCCCCCGTGCGTGAAACTTGTCGGTGGAGATGCCGATCTCGGCCCCGAGGCCGTATTCAAAACCGTCTGCAAAGCGGGTGGAAGCATTCACCATCACTGAGCTGGAGTCCACTTCGGCAAGAAAACGACGCGCCCGCGTGTAGTTTTCAGTGATGATGGAATCGGTGTGTTGGGAACTGTGGGTGTTGATATGGCCGATAGCTTCGTCCAGATCCTGCACCACTAGGATAGAGAGGATTGGTCCCAGATATTCGGTATCCCAGTCCTCGTCGGTGGCGTCAACCGCATTGTCGATGATCTCCAGGGTACGTGGACAGCCGCGCAACTCCACGCCCTTCTCCTGCAGCGGTGCGGCAAGCATCAGCAGTGCCTCTTCGGCGATCTCTTCAGCAACAAGCAGGGTTTCAAGGGTGTTGCAGGTACCGTAGCGCTGGGTCTTGGAATTCATGGTCACATCGAATGCCTTGCCGATGTCGGCGTGGTCGTCGATATAGACATGGCAGATGCCGTCGAGATGTTTGATCACCGGCACCCTGGCGTCATGGCTGATACGCTCGATGAGCCCCTTGCCGCCCCGGGGGATGATGACGTCGATCGACTCCGGCATGGTGATCATGCTGCCGACGGCTGCCCGGTCGGTGGTGGCCAAAACCTGTACCGCGTCGGCAGGCAGGCCTGCTTGCTCCAGGCCGCGCTGGATGCCGGCGGCAATGGCCTGGTTGGAGTGGAAGGCCTCTGAGCCGCCGCGCAGCACAGTGGCATTGCCGGACTTGAGGCAGAGGGCCGCCGCGTCTGCGGTCACATTGGGGCGGGATTCGTAGATGATGCCGACCACCCCGAGAGGCACCCGCATACGCCCGACCTGAATGCCGCTCGGGCGGTAGTTCATGTCGAAGATCTCACCGATGGGATCCGCCAGGCCGGCAATCTGCCGCAGCCCCTCGATCATGGAGTCGATACGCGCCGGGGTGAGCTCCAGGCGATCCAGCAGGGCGGCATCAAGCCCTTTGGCGGCGCCTGCCTCCAAGTCCTTTTTGTTCTCCGCCATCAAATAGTCGCGATTGATGTCGAGATCGTCGGCGATCGCATTCAGTGCGGCATTCTTTTCGCCGGTGGTCGCGGAAGCCAGACGACGGGAGGCGGTACGGGCCTTTGCGCCCAATCCGGCCATATATGCAGCGATATCGGTGATTTCAGTCATCAACTCATCTCTTTTTGAGGTAATCCAATCCTATCGGTATTGGTGCCGGGCCAAGCGACCCGTTGGTCTGGACAGGAGGAGATCCGGAAATTCTAACAGAAGTGGATAAAGTTTCCCCAAGTGCGCCAATTGTGACCCCACCCCCTGGAAAGGAGGGCGGGATTAGTTCTACTTTGTCAGATTAGATCTATAAGTAACTCACTGAATAATATAAAATATATGCTGTGAATTTCTTGGCAATCATCGTAAGGAAGAGCATCAAATGACAAGCACCAAGGTCATTTGAATTACCTGATACGCGCATAAGTAGAATCGATCGCATAGCGGAGCGATTCCAACGTTTCCAGTACCGCTTTGAATCCCATTTTCGAAGCAAGACGAGGTCGGTGTTTCAACCGGTCACACACTATCTCAAAGGCCTGATGCAAGCGCAGAGAAAGAACATGGAACGCATGGAAGAGGTGGTTGCAGGCGCAGATGATCAGCGTCTCCAGCATATGCTCACCGAGTCCCCGTGGGATCATCGTGCGGTGTTAGACCAAGTGGCGCTGGAAGCCGATCAATGGCTGGGTGGAACCGCGGATACCTGTCTGTTGCTCGATGAGAGTGGCCTTGCCAAGAAGGGTAAACATTCAGTGGGGGTTAAACGCCAATGGAATGGCCGCCAGGGCAAGGTGGATAACTGCCAGGTTGGTGTATTCGCAGCACTGGGTAAAGGGCACTTGTCCACGCTGATAGATGAACGTCTCTATCTACCCAAAGAGTGGGTATCGAACCCGGCTCGCTGTCGCAAGGCGGGTATCCCGGAAGTTGAACGGAAACATCAAAGCAAGTCAGAGTTGGCGCTGGAGATGGTGCGTCATCAGAGGACGCTTGGCCTGCGTTTTGCCTGGGTGGGTGCAGATGGGGGATACGGGAAGGATCCGGCTTTTCTGAGGGGTTTGGAGGCGATGGGTGAAACCTTTGTGGTGGACATCCACAAAGACCAACAGGTCTACCTGGAAGATCCACAGCCGTTCATACCGGAGAGCACGACAACGCGCGGTCGTCGTCGAAGTCGTCTGCAAGCCCAGGCAGCCCGTCTGCGCGTTGACCAGTGGCTCAATGAGCAACGGGACAGCGAGTGGCAGCAAGTGGTATTACGGGATAGCAGCAAGGGCAAACTGCGCGTCGAGATCCTGCATCATCGGGTTTGGCTTTGGGATGGAAAAGAAGCCCAGGCACATCAATGGCACCTGATTGTACGACGAGAGGTCAATTCACCGGAGACGATTAAATACACCTTGTCGAATGCACCGGAAGAAACGCCATCCCATTGTCTTGCAAAGATGCAGGCGCAGCGGTTCTGGGTTGAGCGTTCGTTCCAGGATGGTAAGAGTGAATCAGGTCTTGCTGATTATCAGGCCCGTAAATGGAAATCCTGGCATCACCATATGGCCTTGGTCATGATGGCGATGTTATTCATGCTCGAAGAGCGAATTGTGCAAAAAGATGATCACCCCTTACTCAGTTGTTCAGACATCGAATCGCTATTGCGTGCCTTCCTGCCACGGCGAGATATTGAACGCGATGAAATACTACGGCAAATGACGAAACGGCATCGTAAACGACAAGCGGCTATCGACTCCCAATATCGAAAACAGACGCTGGAACAGTCGGTTGCCGGGTGATGGAATCTGACAAAGTAGAATTAGCTGCCTTATTGGAAACTTCGCTGTTACTCAGACAGCAGTTTCTCGATAACGGCATTGGTTGCAGCGATTAGAAGATCGGCATCCGTGTCGGTGATTTTTTTGCCGCGCTGGGCCTCGATGGCGCTGATCAACGCATAGAGTCTGTTGACGGCTGAGACGTCATTGTCTGTGTTCATGTCATCCAGGGCCGCGATCGCGGAATCCAGTTTTGCGTCCAGGCTGCTGGTAAGACCTTCCTGGATATTGAGCGTCACAATCGCTTCGATCACATCGATGAGCATATTTGCAGGCGGAACGTCTGTGTGGAGGCTCTTTACATCCTCTTCTGATATTGCCTGGTCATAGATGCGAATGTCATCGATATTTCCACTCCAGAATCTCCGTTGATAGCCATCCGTCGAAAGGCTGTATCCAAACAACAGGCTGGTATTATTGTAGACGGTCTTTACATCATCAGCGGATTCAGACAATTCGCCGTCGACCCAGAGTTCACCATGACTGCCATCTTTAGTGATGACAACGTGATGCCATGAGTTATCTCTGAAATCCTTCGTGGAATCGATAAGGTACGTGCCGTCTGTGCCTACGGGGCCATAGCCTTCATGGGTCTTGAATCTGATCTCCCCATCTTGTCTTGTTGGGTTTATAGGCCCAAGACTCAAGTAAAAGTCGTGATAAGGAGTCGTTTTATCGATGATTTTCTGGCCATAGCTGTTACTCCAGTCTCCACCGCCGTCATTCAGGAACCAGAGACTGACCGAGTAGCTATACCAGGAGGGGAAATTCAAGTTCATCCCAATCTCGATATAGTCACCATCGCCATCGAAATAGTAGGCTCTGCCCGCATCGCCGAACCGGTCGAACGTCAATGCGGTATCTCCGTGAATCGTCCCGTCATAACCATGCATGGTTGTATCGTTTGCATTGCCGTTGAAGGGGTAATCTGCCACCAGATTAGCGGATATCCCCGCATTCGCCATGCCGGAAATCAGCAGTGCTGTAGCCAGTGCTGTAAATTTGGAGATCCTCATTGTTAACTCCTTGTCTCCGCATAGCGCGTGGATTGCACGAACTATCTTCGAGACATAGCTAATGAGTCAACGAGGGACAGTAGTTTGTTCGCCCGGGGTGCGTAAGGAGTTTTGGATAACCGGGAGGCTATCCAGCGCCCCCAGACAGCTCCGCTTCGATCTCACCCTACTCTCTCTCCCCTGACGTAACGTCGCTCTGCTCAAGCGTCTCCTGCGTGGGAGGTTTGCAATGAGCCGAATGGCATTCGCCTAATTAAATTATAGTCTGTGGATGCGCTTTTCGTAAAAGTCCTAGTGTTTTAGTGGGAATTAACTTTTATCAAAGCAGAGCAATACAGGCTCTGGTACATTGCTTCCCGTTTGATGATTGGAAAGTGTTAATTCATTAAGGAATACGCAGATGACAGCAGCAGTTGCAGTCGCAGAAAAACAGAATCGATACCCGCCCGGTGATCTGGTGATCTGGATCTTTATCCTCGCGGAGCTGCTGGTTTTCGCCGCTTTCTTTTCCGCCTATGCCTTTACGCGAATGAACAATGTTGAACTCTTCAATGAGTTTCAACAAAACCTGGACAGGCAGGCCGCGCTGATCAATACATTTGCACTGATCACCAGTTCCTATTTTGTGGTGCGTGCCGTCAGCGCAATCAGAGAAGGGAACAGCCAGCACTGCGTTCGCTGGCTGCTTGCCGCCCTGGTAATGGGCGTGGTGTTTCTGCTGGTAAAAGGGGGTGAGTATTCGCACCACTTCGGTGAGGGAATCAACCTCAGCACCAATACCTTCTACATGTTCTATATCTCCCTGACCTTTTTTCATTTTATGCATGTGATCATGGGCATGGTGATTCTGGCCGCTGTGGCGGTCAAGGCCCACAAAGGTGGCTACTCCGCCGAGGAGCACACGGGGGTGGAGACCGGCGCCTCATACTGGCATATGGTGGATCTGCTCTGGTTGATCCTCTTTCCCCTGGTTTATGTGATGCGGTGATGGCACGATGAGCAGACAAAAAAAATATGGTATTCGCCCCTGCACCTGGGTCTATCTTTTCCTCATGTTTTTCAGTTTCGTCACCTTTCTGATCGGTCAGGCAGGTCTGGGCGGACTGGAAGTGGCGTTGGCGGTGCTGTTTCTTGCCTTGATCAAAGGACAGCTGGTGGGACACTACTTCATGGGATTGGGATCAGTGCGGGGGTTTTGGCACTGGCCTGTCTTTATCTGGCTGTTTATTCCAGGTATTTTGATCGGTACGGCTTTTTACCTCTCTTACTCAACAGGTTGAACCACATTGACTGAGCTGCCATTTTACAAACCCCAGGGCAACGAGATAGCGCTTTTCGAACACGCCTACAAACACCAACTGCCGATGCTGATCAAAGGCCCGACAGGATGTGGAAAGACCCGTTTCATCAACTACATGGCGGCTAAACTGGGACGACCTGTCTATACAGTGGCCTGTCACGACGATCTTACGGCAGCAGATCTGGTAGGCCGTCACCTGATCGGTGACAGTGGCACCTTCTGGAGTGACGGACCCCTGACCCGGGCGGTGCGCGAAGGGGCGATATGTTATCTGGACGAGGTGGTAGAAGCGCGCAAGGACACCACGGTGGTGTTGCACCCGCTCACCGATGATCGGCGGATTCTGCCCATCGAGCGGACGGGTGAGACCCTGCATGCGCCGGCAGAGTTCATGTTGGTGGTCTCCTATAATCCCGGTTATCAGAACCTGCTGAAAGGCATGAAGCCGAGTACCCGGCAGCGCTTCCTGGCGGCCAGTTTCGATTTTCCGGAAGCTGAACTGGAACAGGAAGTTTTGATCGGAGAAACAGGGGCAGATGAGACGTTGGCAAAGCGCCTGGTCACCCTGGCCAATGCGCTAAGGTCACTCAAGGATCACGACCTTGAAGAGGCGGCCTCCACCCGTCTGCTGGTCTATACTGCGACCCTGATTCTGGGTGGATATAACCCGGTTGAGGCTTGTCGTGCTGCATTGGTCGAGCCCCTGACCGACGATGAAGAGACGGCAGCAGCACTGATGGAAGTTGTCGACATTACTTTTGGAATATAGGAACCGTCCAAATGAGTGACGAGAATCAGGGTAAGCCACTGGCAATCATCAGCGAAGGGCTCTATCTGCTGAATCTGCTCTTTCCCCTTTTGCCGATGATTGGGCTGGCCTGGATCAGATATCGCCATCGCAACAGTGAATTCGATCTTGTGCGGAACCACCTGCCCCAGGCTTTTATCGGAGCCTGCATCAGCAGCAGTATCTTCATTGCTGCCAATCTGTTGATCCTTGCTCTTGGTGGTTATGGCTCTATCGCCGCGCTGATTACCTTTGAGGTTTATTTTATTGCGGTCGTACCCTTGTTTCTGATTCCGGGTTTGATGGCGTTGATCAAAGCGATGTCAGGGCAGCAGTGCCGATATCCGCTGATCGGTAGTAAATATGCGCGTTGAGCGCCAGCGTCTGCGTTTCTGGTTTCAGGCGGGTTTCTTTATCCTGTTTGTGCTTGCGCCGCCGCTTGATCTGTTTCGCTTTGATCTGAACCTGAATAACTTCTTTTTTCTCGGCATGCACTGGACCCTTGGGCTGGATGCGCTGATTGCAGGAGAGATCAGTGGTATTGAAGCCGCTTTCAATATCCTGATCCGTGGGTTTGTTCCGCTGTTGCTGATCGGTGGTGGACTGATCTGGGTCGCCCGCTATTATGGTCGTCTCTACTGCGGCTGGCTCTGTCCGCACTTTTCCGTAGTCGAGGTCATCAATCGCCTGATGTTTCGTGCCAGCGGCAAACAGTCTATCTGGGAGAAGAGTCCGCAACCGGAGCAACAGCCGGATGGGGCAATCATCAAACCCGAGAAAAAATTCTGGCCGCTGACCTGGCTTGCGGCACTCGGTTTTGCCTTCCTCTGGGCGGTGGTGTTTCTGACATACCTGTTGCCACCGGCAGAAATCTATCACAATCTTTGGCACGGCTCTCTGACGTCTAACCAAGCACGATTTATTGGCGTTGGTACCCTTCTGCTGTTTGTCGAGTTCATGTTCGCGCGCCATCTGTTCTGTCGCTTTGGTTGTGCCGTCGGACTTTTTCAGAGTCTTGCCTGGATGGCCAACAATCGCGGCATGGTGGTGGGGTTTGACAGGAATCGCGCGCGCCTCTGCAGCGACTGTAACAATGCTTGTGACAACATCTGTCCGATGCGCCTGAAACCGCGCACCATCAAACGACGCATGTTTACCTGCACCGAGTGTGCTCAGTGCATCTCTGCCTGCGAGCAGGTTCAGGCGCCGCAGCGTCAGAAAACCCTGCTGCATTGGGTAGAGGATGAAGCGGCTATCCAGGTCGCGACGGG
Source organism: Gammaproteobacteria bacterium (ex Lamellibrachia satsuma) (assembly GCA_019623805.1). NCBI lineage: Bacteria > Pseudomonadati > Pseudomonadota > Gammaproteobacteria > Gammaproteobacteria bacterium (ex Lamellibrachia satsuma). The sequence goes on along the minus strand of CP053680.1, from coordinate 1,885,317 downwards.
TCGCCCGGCAACTTCAGAAGCCGGTTCATCTGATAACGACCTGCAGGAAGTCTCATAAGTGGAAGAGAAAGTCGGTGAACTCTGGCATCGCTTGATTACCCGGATGGCACAGACCCGTCATCCAGAAGCAGCAGTGACGCTGAAAGAGGTCCATACCACCGTCGGTATTCTCTTTCGTGCCCTTGGGGGTGATGGTGGTCTGCAGGTCGAGGCGGCCCACGCCAGTGAGCACGGTGCGCGACGTAGTCTGCTGCACCGTATCGCTGGTGACAGCAAACGCGTGGAGCTCGCATGGCGGGATGAAAACTCCCTGCACCTGCCGGCGGTTATTGATTATTTTTCATCGACCAGTCTCAATCGTGATCTTTACATCTGGCTGGCGGCCCTGGCCGTGGGTGAGCATCAGGAGGAGGAGCCTTGGTTCAGTAAAAACCAGCGGCTGACGATTGAAGCCCTGTCTCGTTATCCTGGCTTGCGTACACGCTATCTGCGGTTGGTCGAGGCGCATCTGGAACAGCGGATTCATCCCGACAAGCGGCTCGTTGCGGAAACCGCGCAAGAGGTCGCAATCCGTCAGGCGCTGATCAAGCCCGGCAGTGTGGAGAGACTCCCGCAGGCGAAACGTCCTCCGCAGCCTGTCCCGCTCTGGTTGCACCCTTTCCCCCCAATTCCTGCGGCAGATATCGCCAAAGATGACAGTGAGCCAGGTAGTGCCGGTCGGGGCGAGATCAAGGATATGGAAGAGGAGGAGCGGCGTCAGGGTGAGCGGGCTAAAAAGCCTGAAGGAAAGGATCGTGGCCTGATCACCATTCGCATGGAGACCATCTTTACCTGGGGTGATTTCCTCAATCTGGACCGAAGTTCTGAAGAGAACGATGATCTGGAGAGTGCGGCAGATGCGGCAAAGGATATGGATGTAATGAGCGTCAGTCGTGACGCCAAGGCTTCCACCAGTAAACTGCGTTTCGATCTCGATCTTCCCGCTGCGTCTGAAGACGACCTGATATTAAATGAAGGGGTTCTGCTGCCTGAGTGGGACTATAAAAAAGGCCAGCTGTTGCCCGACCTCTGTCGCGTGCTTCCCATGGTTGCGGCAAATGCAGAGCCGATGGCGTTGCCGGACAATCTGCGAAGAACAGCGAGGAAACTGCGTGCCCAGTTTCAACAGCTCGCACCGGCACGCATCTGGTTTCGAAATCAGCAGGAGGGCAGCGAGATCGACCTGGATGCCTACCTGCGTTTCTCCACCGACCGGGAGATTGGACAGGCATCCACCAGCGACGGGCTATATAGGAGTCTGCGCGTCGGTTCCCGCGATCTTTCTTGTCTGCTGCTGGCGGATCTTTCTCTCTCTACAGACACTTGGGTAAATAACCATGCCCGTGTGATCGATGTCATTCGCGACAGTCTGTTCCTATTCGCAGAAAGCCTTGCCGCCACGGGAGATCGTTTTGCGATGTACGGATTCTCATCCCGCAAGCGTGATCCTATCCGTTTCCACCAGTTGAAGACCTTTGATGAAAACTACAGCGCCAATGTGCGTGGTCGAATCAATGCCATCAAGCCGGGTTACTATACTCGGCTTGGTGCGGCGATTCGTCAGAGCACAAAGCTTCTTGAAACACAGTCTTCGGAACGGCGGCTGTTATTGATTCTTACAGACGGAAAACCCAATGACCTGGATAAATATGAGGGTCGGTTTGGCGCTGAAGATACCCGCATGGCAGTATTGGAAGCGCGTAAAGCAGGTTTGCATCCCTTCTGTATCACCATCGACAAACAGGCGGGAGATTATCTTCCCCACCTCTTCGGTCAGGGAAATTTTGTGTTGATCCGGCAACCCTCGGACCTGCCGAAAGAGCTGCCACTGCTATACGTTCGCTTGACCTCCAATTGACTTATTCCACAAGAATGATGGCGGGGTTGGTCTGCTTGGCAGATAGGCTGCGCTTGAGGTTTTGGTATAGACTGACAGCCTCTCTTTAGCGTGCATATGGGAAGGAGATATGTCGGATCACCCGGACTCCAGAATGCTTCAGGCCCTGACGGGGCATATTCTTAGGCACAGACGAACATCCTATATTGCGATCACTGCCGCCCAGGTACTTATGCTGATCGGGCTTTGGTCAGCCTATTCGCATTTTATTCTGCTAATCTGGTTCTTCTCTATGCAGGCAGTGGCGCTGCCTCATTTCATCATTTCCCAAAGACACGCAGGCAGAGAACTCACACCAGGACAGATAGGATATATCAAGGTCGTTTTCATTGTTTACACACTCATTAGCAGTACGTTATGGGGGTCGCTTACCTGGCTGCTGACCGGCACTTGGGATATCCACGCCTTCATTGTCCTCATGCCGATGCTGGGTATCTTTGCAGGCGCCATTAATCTGGCCGCAATCTTACCCATCTACTTTTGTTTGGTGATCCCGATTCTAGTACAGTCGCTGGCTGTATTACTGTTCACCGAAGCGGCGAATCCTCTGCTGGCAGGATTATTTGCGATCTACTATGCAGGAATGATCAAGTTTGCCATCGAGCTGCACAAAATGCTGGTGCACACTTACAGTTTGCAGTTTGAACTTGAGTCGGCCAATAGCGAACTTGTTATTCAGAAACAGACTGCGGAAAAGGCAAACATCGATAAATCCAGGTTTCTTGCCGCCGCCAGCCACGATCTGCGCCAGCCACTCTATGCGATGGAGCTGTTTCTTGGTGGACTGGCGCAGGACAGGGGGAGGGATAACCGGGTCTATCTGCTTTCTCGTTTGAGGAATGCACTGGACAGCATGCAGGAGATGTTTTCGTCCCTGCTCGATATGTCACGCTTTGACGCAGGTGTGATCAGTCCGTTGAAGATAAACATATTTGCTAACCAGTTATTGCAGTCCCTTAAATATAAATTCGATGACGAGTGTATCAGGAAAGGCATTCGGTTAATCGTTCGCCCAAGTAACCACTGGATCCACAGTGATCCGATTTTAATCCAGAGGGTACTTGAAAACTATATTTCCAATGCTGTGAAATACACGGATTCCGGTGGGGTTCTGGTGGCTTGCAGGAGGCATGGGGAAGGTTTTCGATTCGAGGTATGGGATACAGGAAAAGGGATTAGGCAAGAGGAGGTGAATTCGATTTTTGACGCCTTTCATCAATTGGATAATCCGGAGCGGGATAGAAGAAAAGGAGTTGGTCTGGGGCTGTCCATTGTCGACCAGATTGCCAGCCTGCTGGAAACGCCGGTTTGTATGCGTTCACGCTACGGAAAAGGTTCCGTATTTTGCATTGATGTACCGAAGGGAGAAGCCGAACAGGAGCTATTGGCAGAACCGGATGACTATATGCCGGTTGATGATGGTGTTTTTGTGGATCTTGTGGTTTGGGTCGTGGATGACGATGTTGATATTCTGGAGGGACTTCAGTTTCAACTAGAGACTTGGGGTTGCATCACTCGAACCTTCGAGTCCCTCAAGCATGTTCAGACCGTGCTGGCAGAGCAAGATGATCCCCTCGATCTGTTGATTTGTGATTTAAGGCTGCGTGACCACATAAGCGGTATCGAGGTGATTGAGATCGTCCAGCAACACAGTAAAACAGCAGTCCCCGCGATTCTCATCACCGGTGATACCGGCCAGCGGGAGTTGCAGAAGATCAGTAAGGCCGGCGTTCCCCTGCTTCACAAACCGGTTACTGCAGAGAAGCTGCGACTGACAATGGCCAACTTGTTGAAATCAGTCAAAGATATTTCTGCTGTCGGCGATTAGTTGTGTGCGGTTTTTGGCGCCGACTTTTTCCAGTACTGTACTCACATGCATTTTTACCGTACTTAGGCTGATGTACAGTTCATCGGCAATCTCCTGATTTGTTTTCCCTTTAATAAGCTGCGCATAAACATCCTGTTGCCGTCGTGTCAGTTTGGAAGTCCTGGAGGGGGTGCTGTTGACGTCCATCAGCGCTTCCTGCGGCACATAGGGTGTTCCACCGAGGACCAGGTCGATGGCTCTCCTCATAGACTCAAAGCTGTGGGTCTTGGGGATATAGCCTGAAATACCGCATGCCAACGCGGTTTGGATGATATCTTTCTCACAATGCATGGAAACAATGATCAGGGGCGTGTCAGGATGCCGTTCACGTACTGTTTCAAGGCCTTGAAAGTCGACCATGCCCGGCATCTTGAGATCCATGAGAATCAGCCCGGCGTCAGGGTGATCCTGAAGCAGGTCGAGCATCTCAGGCAAGCTGGATGCTTCATAACAGACGGCGTCCGGTTCCAGCATGCTGCGCAAACCCTCCCGAAACAGGGAGTGATCATCAGCCAGGATAATCTTCATATTTTTCGCTCAGTTAGGAACGTCCCCAAGTCGAACTTATAGCACAAAAACCGTCCAAAGTACGTACTAAAGTCTGTATTGATTAGTACCTGCGACCAATACCTTTCAACTTATTCACTTTGTAAAATTGTGTGTAATTCCTTATCAGCCATGTATAGCAATTTAAGTCTATACGGTGAATTGGGATTAATAAATTTAAGCGTTTCCTAAAAGGTCTTTTTCTTTGATGGCGCGCGAACAATAACAAAGGGGAAAAGAGATGAATAAAAAAATCGTCTTTACACTGTCAATGGTCGCTCTGTTGTTCACTGCGTTCACGACACAGGCATCGCTTATCCGCGATGATTCGAATGGCTGGACGACAGATTCAGATACAGGACTTCAGTGGCTGCACCTGGATGAAACCGTGGGCCTCTCATGGGGTGAGGTGGAGAGCGGTGTCGGTGGCTGGTGGGGAGATAGTTGGCGCTATGCGAGCAACGATCAGATCACCGGGTTATGGGATCACGCCGATGTGACTTACCACGTATTGAACCAGTTGCACGGGCTTAACGTGGATGGCATGGAATGGTTTTTCGATAATGTCATGGATCTTACCTCAAGCGGGGCCAGCCGCTATGTACGTGGTGTTTCTGCCGACCAAGTGGTCGGTGATCCTACGCGAAGATACACCCCCTATGTCTACCACGCCATTATGAATGGCACAGGATCGTTCTACCTGACGGAAAGTGGCAGGCAGTTCAATTCAACAGATACAGCGCCTGACATGGGGCACTGGCTGGTGCGGTCAGCGAATGTCCCGGAGCCGTCAACCCTGGCGTTATTTATCCTGGGGGGACTGCTGTTTGCAGCTAGTGGCAGACGCAGTCGGCGGGGATAAACCGTCATCTGTTTATTAAGAGAGATGAAAAGCCTGCGCTTCACCTGACCATGAAAGGCAGGCTGAAAAATAAAGAACAAAAAAGAGAGATGTGAAGATGAAAAGCCAGATCCTTGGGCGCAATGGCGCCAAATTTGAACTGTCTAGCCTGCTCTTGCGGCTGATCTCATTCCGGGCAGCGAAAATACTGCCTGTCTGGCTCTTGCTAATTGCCTTTCTCTTTCCTGCTTACGTTTCGGCAGCCATCATCAGCACGGTGGCAGGGAATGGTGAAGGTGATGCGTCCTTTACTGATGTCTACAACGGTGCGCTGGCGACAGCGGTTGCCGCGAGGCAAGTGCAGGGACTCGTGACCGATGCCGATGGCAATCTCTATTACAATGCCAACACCCATGTGGTGAAGCGCGACGCCACAACCGGGTTGCTGACCCTCATTGCCGGCAACGGAACCTTCGGTTTTTCTGGTGATGGCGGACCGGCAACCAGTGCGGCATTGCAGGGTTTTGGTGTCTCAGGATTGGGCTTCGACCATACCGGCAATCTTCTTATCGCTGACTCCTTCAATCACCGTGTTCGTGTGATCGATGGCCTTGGAACAATACTGACACTATGGGGTGATCCCTCCGTCAGTGGCTTTGTTACCGATATGGAGTATGATGGAGGGGGCACCCTCTTCACCGTGGACAACACGAACAGCCAGATCTGGATTACTCCGCCAGGTGGTCCTACCTTCATCTTTGCCGGACTCTCCCCGGCCTCTCCCGGTTTCTCAGGTGATGGCGGGGATGCCACCCAGGCGCAATTGAATTCTCCTTCGGGGCTGGCGCTTGATGCGGCAGGAAATGTGTATGTTTCTGATACCAGAAACCATGTTATCCGGCGCATCGACCGCATCACCCGTGTTATTACCACCTTTGCCGGAACGCCAGGAGTCGCCGGTTACGCAGGAGATAGTCTTCCTGCAACCGGGGCGCAATTGAGTCAGCCTCGTGGCATCGACTTCGACAGCGCAGGCAATCTGTTTATAGCTGATAATGGGAACGGTCGCGTGCGCCGGGTTGATGCGGTCACCGGCATCATCGCCACAGTGGCGGGGAGTGGCGCTAAGGATCAGTATGGGAGATTCATCTCCTCCGGTGATGGCGGCGAAGCCACCAGCGCAGGCCTACGGACAGCGACCAACGTGGCGCTGGATGCCGACGATAATCTATTCATCTCCGATTACCACCGGGTGCGCAAGGTGGCCTATGCGGACACCACGCCTCCGGTCGGCACGGTATCGATCAATAATGGGGCCGATTTCAGCACCTCGAGTGTGGCGCTTGCGCTGACCTGCGATGACGGTGCGGGTTCCGGTTGCGCCAAGGTTCAGATCTCTAAGGACGGTGGCGCCTTTGGTCCGCTGCTACCCTTCGAAGATTCCATCCCTGCCCTTTTTAGCTCGGTGGAAGGTTTACACACCGTGACTGTGCGCTTCGAAGATGCTGATCGCAACCATAGCGATGCGTCCGACACCATCACTGTTGATCTCACCGATCCCGCCTTGCCGACTGTGACTGCACCTGTGAGTGGCGCAGTTTTCGACGTCAACAGCTTCACTGTGGCCGGTACTGCCGAGCCGTTCGTGACGGTGTTGATCAAGAAGGATAACAGCGCTGGTGCGTTGCTGGCGACTACCACGGCCGACGCCAGTGGCGACTGGAGCGCGGAGGTCGGGCCGTTTGCCGATGGCGGCATCGTGATTGAGGTGATCACTGTTGATCGGGCGGGCAATACTTTTAGCGTGGGCACGCGGGTGGGCACGCGGGTCGATACCACACCGCCAGAGGTACCGGTGATCACTTCGCCGGTCGATGGAACCACTACCACCGATGCTGCGCTGACCCTGCGCGGCACCTATTCGCGTACCGGTGAGATCGGGACAGTGATAAACATTACTTTGCGTGACGGCGACACGGTGGTGGGTTCCTCGACCTTCGGATCGCTCAACTGGTCATTCGCGCTCGATTCGTTGAGTGTTGGTACCCACCGATTTTCAGTCACTGCAACCGATGATGCCGGCAATGTCAGTGCCGCTTCGGATGTCGTGAACGTCACTATCGAGGGTCCTGATATCACGCAGCCAGTGGTGACTCCACCGGCCGATCTGTTGGCGCCCACTCTGAATGCCTATGGTTCCTTCCACAACCAGGCAGATATTGCTGCCTTCCTGGCCGGCGCCACAGCAGTAGACAACCTTGACGGCAACCTGCCGGTTACTCACGACATGCCCTCACAGATCCCGATGGGTGTCACCACCGTGACTTTCAGTGCTACCGATGCGGCAGGCAACACGGGCACCGCCACAGCGACCATCACCCTCACAGATCAAACGGCGCCCGTATTTATCACACCACCCATGGATCAGGCTGTGGCTGCCTCCGATGCCTCGGGCGTTTCGATCGGTGGTGTGATTGGCTATTTCAACAATGTATTCGCCAGCGACAATGTAGACAGCGGGAAGACCATTCTGAACGGCAGCATCACCCACGACGCCCCCAGTCACTTCCCGCTCGGCGTAACCACCATTACCTTTACCGCCACCGACGCGGCGGGCAACAGCACCACGGCTACGGCGGACGTCACTGTCACCTTTACCGATGTGACTCCCCCCCAGCTTGTGAATATGCATACCACACCGGTCACGGCGGAAGCCACCAGTGCCAGCGGCCGCCTCCTGACTGCCACCCTGAATCTCAGTTACATCTACGCGTGGGATGAAACCGACGGTCGGCTTCCCGTTACCCATGACGCACCGGCGATGCTGCCCATCGGCACGACGATTATTACCTTCAGTGCCACCGACGCCGGAGGCAACACCGTCACCGCAACCCGTAGCGTCACGATCACCCCAATGGGTGCCGACACCACCCCGCCGGTGGTGACTCCGCCCCAGTCGATCATCCTCGCCGCAGTAAATTCCAGTGGTACGCCACGAGCCAACGCCAGCGCCTTTTTGGACGCGGCATCCGCCATGGATGACGTGGACGGCGCGCTCGCGGTAAGCCACGACGCCCCCGACCCCCTGCCCCTGGGTATCACCACCGTTACCTTCAGTGCCACCGATAGCACAGGGAATACAGGAACAGCGACCGCAGTCGTAACGGTGACTGATCAGGCTGCGCCAGTGGTAACCCCCCCGGCAGCAGCAACTTTTGAAGCCTCTGATGCCAGCGGTACATCGGCTGCCAATGTCGCAGCCTTCCTCAATGGTGCGACTGCGGCGGACAATCTGGGTGGTGTTGTGGTGACCAACGATGCCCCTGACCCGTTGCCGCTGGGTGCTACCACCGTGACCTTCAGTGCCACGGATGCAGTGGGGAACACAGGCACTGCGTCTGCTGTGATCACAGTAAGCGATCGGACGCCGCCGGTGATCAATTCTCCTGCTTCCCTCACGCTTGACGCCGCCAATGCTGCAGGCGCGCCGGTGACGGATGCATCTGCCTTTCTGAATAGTGCAACAGCGATGGATAGCGTGAGCGGCGTCCGAGTGGTAACGCATAATGCACCAGATCCCTTGCCACTGGGTGACACCACAGTGACATTCACTGCTAGAGATGCTGCGGGTAACACAGGCACTGCTGCGGCTACGGTGACCGTCACAGACACTACCAAACCGGTGATTTCTGCCGACGTGGGTCTGGTTCTGCTTGGTAATGCAGCGCTGGGCGGTCTGAATGCAACTGCGGCGGAGATCCAAAATCTCCTTAATGGTGCAACTGCACAAGACAATGTGGATGGCGCTGTAGGTGTTACCGATAATGCACCTGCGCTCTTCCTGTTTGGCAGCACCACTTTTACCTTCACCGCAGTGGATGTAGCAGGAAATGCGACCAACCGCACAGCGACAGTCACAGTCAACGATCCTGATGCAACAGGCAATGATGCGCCAGCTGCATCCGGTACTGGGCTGACAGTCGGTCAGTCGAATGATATCGGACTCGATCCCAATGCAACCACAACGGATACTGACGGTGACGGCGTGGACGATAATCAGGAGGTCGGTGACCCGGCCAGTCCGTCTGATCAGGATGGCGACGGCGTGTTGGATGTTTTCGAAAGCGGGAACTCTGCCAGTGATGCCTCTCATGTAAATGGTCTGGCCGCAGAGACCGGTACTGTCGATCTTCAGAGCACAGGCCAGAATCTAAGCCAGGTATCGAGTAGCGCAACCGGCGAAGGTGCCCCAAGTGGTGTCGCCTTTCCGTTTGGCGTGATCAGTTATGAGACGACGGTTCCGTCGGCAGGTGCCAGCCAGACAGTGCGTCTTACCTTTAGCGAGCCGCTGCCTGATGATTTGGTGCTTTATAAAGTGGATCTGGGAGGGAATTATATAGAGATTCCCGCAGCTCAGTGGAATCAGGTTGATGCGAACAGTATAGATCTGACACTCTCTGATGGTGGTCCTTTTGATCTGGATGGTATTGCCGATGGGAAGATAGTAGACCCATTGGCACCAGGCAGTGCTCCGAAGAGTGCTGTAACCAGCAGCGGGGGTGGTGGTAGTGCTTCGCCATGGCTCATCCTGCTCTTTCTGCTGGCAATGGTGCGCCGTGTCAGAGGTTTTGGAATCCCTGCCAGACGCTAATGTAAACGCTTTACAACGCTGGCCAAATTGTAGGGGCCTGTATTACAGGCCCCTATGTCGGTTACCTTTCCCCTGAAATTCCCATACTTGTACATTGCATTCTGAATGTGCTGCCAATTAGCTACGCCCGCTTGCCTGACGTGCGCACAAGTGAAAAAGAAGCTTTATGAAACTTGAATAGATAAGCAGCTGAGTGAAGAGAATTCAGTAATTACACAGGTCAATTTCGATGATCGGCTGAGAATTTATTGAATGCAATTAGAGATGAAGTGCTTTAGTTGCATAAAAGAGATCATTTACAGTAGAGAGATTTAGCGCAATTAGTATAGAAATTGCGGTGTTGCCTAAAGTAATCGTTACTGATATCTGAAAGTGGAATGCATGGCTTTTATGGATGTCTGCCAAAATAAAGCAGGGAGAGTGTTTGTTTTCGGATGAAGTGATTGCAGCGGGGGGGGGGGTGAACGAGATGCCGCTATCGTCAGCAACGATAGCGGCAGAAGGTTTTAGTCGATCCGCTCTTTGAGAGCTTTGAGCGCAGTGAGTCTTACAATTTTGCGTGCAGGCTTTGCTGCGATCTTGATCGATTCGCCCGTTGCGGGGTTGCGGCCCATCCGCGCTTTTGTGCGAGGCTTTACGACCCGGCGCACCTTTACGCCAGTGTCTGGAACTGTGAATTCACCGGAGCCACGGCGTTGCAGATGACGGGTGAGCAGACTACTCATGGAGCCGAAAACTGCGGCCACCTCTTTGCGAGTGAGGCCGGTGTCCTCAGCAATCGCAGTGATAATCTGGGTTTTGGTCTGTTTGGTGGTGATGGCTTTCAGGCGGGGTGCTGCTACTGCCGCCGCTTTTTTAGCGACAACCTTTTTCTTCGCAGCCTTTTTGGTGGTTTTCTTTGCTACTTTCTTCTTTGCGACCATTGAAAAACTCCTGGGTGGACTGGCTATTCGAGAATAAAATAGCACATAATTATTTAGGGGATAGTAATGTATCAATGAATAGTACGGATTCAATCATGAATTGTAGCGCTATTTATTTATAAAACTTTAATTTTTTCTCGTTTTTTGTCTTTTCGCCGTTAACGCCGACCTGTTTTCATGGGAGATACGATTGTGAAATTACTTTTTAGCTTATTCATTTTATTGCTGTCAGTAACCGATGCATGGTCAAAAGATGTGGGAGGTATCACGCTCCCTGAGCAGGTAAATGTGGGTGGCAGTAGTGAAACATTGCAGCTGAATGGTGCGGGAATCAGGAAAAAGTTCTTCTTCTCCATCTATGTTGCCGCACTCTACATGCCGGAAAAGACAGGGGATGCGGAAAAAATCATCAATGCAGATGTAACCAAAAGAGTGCTGATGCATTTTGTCTATTCTGAGGTTGAAAAGGAGAAAATGCGTTCTGGATGGGACGAAGGTTTTTCTGGCAATCGAAGTGCGGATGAAATGAAGGTGTTGCGTGAGCGCCTCGATAATTTCAATGCGATGTTCGACACGCTGCACGAAGGGGATGTGGTGTTGCTCGATTACCTGCCAGGTGTCGGAACCAGAGTGACCGTTCGGGGTGAACAGAAAGGCATGATTCCCGGCGCTGATTTTAATCAGGCGCTGATGAGTGTCTGGTTGGGCGCCTCACCCGTGACCAGTAGTTTGAAATCGGCGCTTTTGGGTAATTGAAAGGCTATGTATAAGTTAGCTGTTGTGGAACCCTCCCGATAGCTTCGAGAAAACAGATATTGGGTGTTATCTCAACACGATACCGTTCAAGCATGCGACGCCAGCCAAGGTAGTTGGTGAGATATTTGGTGGCAACCCCATTGAAGCGCCGCAACCACGTCTTGAGGCGACTGTCATAGGCATTGACGTTCTGAATATGGAACGCGCCGCGAACACGAGGCCCTCGACTCGCCATGGCTTGGTGAGTTATGCCCTCAGCCTTGGCAAAGGTCGTGTAGACAGCGGCACCATCCGTACAGAGAACGGCATCAGGGTCCAGCAGCGGTTTAAGCACAGCCCTTACATGAATAGCATCCAGCTTATGTAGAATGAAATCCGCGGTTGCGCCACTTCGATCTCTGGTTACCAATACGGGGATGTGATCTGCTCCCGTCCCTCTGGTTCGACCCACGCCGCCTCGATGCCGTGCTGGGCGCGGGATCTGACGCTGTCCCTTGAAGGACTCAAGAAAGAAGGTTTCATCCGCTTCAACAATGCCATGCTCATGATGTGCCCGATGTCCGGAAGTCATTTGTAGAAAACGGTGACGCCACAAGAAAGCGGTATTGTTACTGATCCCACACAGGACTGCCGCACGGCGAACAGATAGCCCCTCAATCAGGGTTTGTGCATAACGAAACCACAGGTCACGGTGCCGCAAATGGGCCAGAGGGGTGCCTGTTAACGGATTACTGGTGTGGCCACAAGCACTGCAGCGGTACCGAGGCAGGCCATGACTTGAACCCCACGGTCGCAAACGGGTGGATTGGCAATGGGGGCAACAGTGAGGTGGGGTTGCATCGAGTAGCAGGTCAACTGCAGATGTCTCATGTCGTTGAAGATGGGCGTGGAGTCGCTGCCATTGACTGGGGGAGAGTGACTTCAATTCTCCAAGCAACCCTGTAAAGTCTTTCTTATTCATGGCATTACCTCCTAGTTGGAGTGCTCACTTATAAGAATAGAACTTCTGCAACAGTTAACTTAAACAGAGCCAATTGAAACGGCTGGATTTTGATGGTTTTGTAGTAATTTCATAGGGGGTTGGGGCCAAATTTGATTGAAGCAACAGGGCTTTCAGTGCTGTTATACCCATCGAGTTTGACTCCGGTCACAGCGTCTTAAGGTGTCTCGGTAGAGAGCCAGACGCCGCCGCGTCGTTCATCTCCTGCTCCTATGAGTCTGCCATCTGCCTCCAGCATTACCGTATGGGCGCCGCCAAAGAAGAGGTTTTTACTATCCCATTGCCGCAGCCGCGGGAATTCCGTGGCAAGACGGCTGGAGACATTCTGATCTACCCCAGGTTCCATGCTGAGCAGCCCTTCTTCAAAATGGATGCGTGGGAAAGCGACAGCCTGTTGCAGTGGCATGTCGAAATCGATCAGATTGGACAGCACTTGGAGGATTGCACTGCGAATCCGGTTTGAACCACCGGATCCCGTAACAACGATTCTCCCTTGATCAAGGAATGCCAGCGTCGGGGACATCATGGAAGCGATGCGTTCATCTTCAGGCCAGTTGTGAAATCCACAGGGATTGATGTCCTCTTCCCCTAACATATTGTTCATCATGATGCCGGTGCCGGGAATGACATAACCTGACCCCTCGCCATTGGATAGGGTCATGCTTGCCAGATTGTCCTGTCGGTCCAAAATGCTGATTTGGGTCGTGCCGCGAGTGCAGATGCCGCCTTTGTGAAGTCGTTGCCGGTACTCACGTAGAACATCTTCATTCAGCAGTTTTTCTATCTTCCTGCTTTGCGTTGTGCGCAGATGCTGTGTCAGGCAGATAGCCCGGATCAGTCTTCTCAGATGATCTGCACCGCCCGGTAAATGATTGTCCAGGGAGTGTGAATCCAATAATGCGAGAGTGAAAGCGATCAGTGTGCCGCCAAGGGCTGGTGTTGGATTGGTAAAGATGCGCGCCTGCCTGTAGCGCCGTTCAAGTGGTTTACGTTTTACAGCCTGATACTGTTTTAAGTCGTGTGGGCGTAAGTGTCCTCCGGATTCCCGGCAGGTATCGGTGAGTTGTTGACCCGCCTCTCCAAGATAGAAAAGCGCTTCCCCTTCCCGGCAAAGATGTTCGAAAAAAGCTGCCATCTCTGGTTGCTTGCGCGTCTCACCCACCTGCGCGAGCTGGTCGGTGCCGATGGCTGAGCTGTGCAACTGAAATGCGGCATTGCTGGATCGGAGAATCGGCTGCACGATTCCGGAGATCAGATGCTGGAACGGATTGATCCTGACGCCTCTGATTGCTGCATTTATGGCCGGCATTGCCAGCAGTTTGAGCGGCATGCTGCAGCGTTCCCGATGTATCGCAAACACCCCTTTGATGAATCCGGGTGTGGCGATGGAACCCATACCGATATGAAAAGTCTGGCTGGCGTTTCCGAAATCAGCCACAATGGGATGAAGATTGGTGGCGGCTTCAGGCTGCTTTCGAGAAGGTGTGTGGGCGAAAAAATCGTAGACCAACGGGTCGGCATTCACCGGGCGGGCGGTAAGGAAACCGCCGCCACCGAGCGACGCAAGCACTGGTTCCGCCACACACGCGGTAAACATGGCCGCAATGGCGGCATCAAATGCGTTGCCTCCCTCCTGCAGGATCTGTAGGGCTGCGCTGGCAGTTTCCTGATGTCCTGCGGCAACTACTCCTCCCGTTGTATTTTTTTTTCGCACGTTACTTTTAGTTCCAGGAATGAAAAGACTGTTTTTGATGGTCAGATTTCAGAACTGTGACCCGTTACGATACCTTATGCAAAGCGGATCATGCTTTGATAGGTATAGGGTTCCCCTTCTTATTCAGCTTTTCTGTATCTTGCCGCTATCAAGCATAGTAAATGCAAACAGAACAGGAACTTAACTCCTAGAGGCGAACGCATGGCGGTGGCGAAAACACAAAAAGATGATGCCCTGCTGAAAAATCTGGTCCCCCTGAATACCTTGTCGGACGAGCAACTCGGCCAGCTGCTGAGCCGGATTGTGGTTGAGAAGGCGGTGAAAGGTGAATATCTCTTTCACGAGGGTGATACGGATCATCAGAATGTCTACCTGCTATCCGGCAGCGTTGGACTGCTGTCCGGCAAACGGGAGGTTGATTCTGTCGCCAGTGGTACCCAAACGGCTCGTTTTGCCTTGGCTCATCAGCTCCCCCGTAAACATTCCGCCAGGGCGAAGAGTGTGACCACCTTCGTTCGCATCGACAGCCGAATGCTAAGCGACATGTTGGCGCGGAGTCAGAAAGCCAGTTACGAAGTCAATGATATCAAGGAGCAGAGCAGTGGGGACTGGATGACCCTGCTGTTGCAATCCACCATTTTTCAACAGATACCTCCCGCCAATCTCCAGCGCGTCATGATGCGTATGGAAGAAGTTCCAGTCACCACCGGCGATGTCATTATTCGGCAGGGGGAAGAGGGGGATTACTACTATCTGATCAGCAGTGGTCGTTGCAGTGTGGCGCGCCAGCCCGAACAGGACAGGCCACCAGTGGAATTGGCGCAACTTCGTGCCGGTGACAGTTTTGGCGAAGAGGCGCTCATCTCCGACGCCCCGCGTAGCAGTACTATTACCATGGTTACTGATGGTGTGCTGGTACGACTCAGCAAGGCGGACTTCGTTGATCTGGTAAAAAGCCCCCTCTCCAGAACACTCAAATATAAAAAGGCTAAAGCCAGAGTCAAGGACGGTGCGCTCTGGTTGGATGTACGTCCACCGGAGGAGTATGAGGCGGGGCATCTGCCCGAAAGTCTGAACATGCCCTTCTTCTCGCTACGTTTCCAGGCCTCCAGTCTGGCGAATGACAGAGAGTATGTCGTCCATGGCGCCGAAGTGGGACAGGCGGCTACCGCGGCTTATCTATTGGTGGAGAGAGGTTTTGAGGTCTACGTGCTGGATCAGGCATGGGATGTAGTGGCTCCGCTTGCCGGTATTCACGTTGCTGGGGAAAAAGTCGACAACGTCATCGACTTCAAGCGGGAAGCTGTCGAGGCGAATGGGTCTGAAAACGGTCAGCCTGATGAAGACTCCCATATGGCGGAGTTTTACGCCGAGCAGCAACGTGCCGACGAAATGCAGCAGCAGTTGGAGGATGCGAGCCAGGAGTATAAGGATGTTCTTAATCGTCGTCAGACTGAAATCAAGTTGCTGAAACAGGCGTTGGTGGTTGCGCGCCGCCGGTTGGATGAGCAGGAACAGCAGGTTCAGGAGACCAGGACGGCACATGAACAGGAGATCGGTGGTCTGCAGGAGGAGTCAGCCAGTGCAGAGCATGACCAGGTTGCGGCAGCAGAAGAGATAACCTCCCTGCGGGGAAAATTGACCCGCTTGGATGAACAGAATTCCCTGGATCAAGGTCGATTGAAAGAGGAGCTGACCGGGCTGCAGATACAGCTATCGGAAACGGAAGAGGCACTGCAGGAGACCAAGGCTGCAGCTCAGGTCCGGGTTGAAGAGAGTGTTGACAAGCAGACAACGCTAGAGCGGCAACTTCAATCCATGCAGCAGGCACTTGATCGTCTACGGGAGCAGTCGACGGACGAACAGGCCAGACTGACCCGCGAGCGCGATGAACTCTCGGGGCATCTGGAAACTTTGCAGCAGGAGCTGGATGAACTACGTGCGGGCGATCTGGCGCGGCAGAAGCAGGCAGAGGAGAAGCTTGCCGAAGTGACACAGCAGGTGTCTGCTGCTGAGGCGGCGAAACAGCAGCAGGAAAAAGAAAAACAGGCCCTGGATAGTGAGCGGAATGATTTGGCGTCCCGCTTGTCCGAGAGTCAGCGTGAGCAGGAGGCCCTGAAAAACGCGGGTGTTGAGCAGGATGAGGCCAGGCAGACAGCCCTGCAATCAATTACCGGGGAGCTGCAGCTGGTCAAGGATGAGTCGGCACGTTCCGCAGAACGTCATGCGCTGTTACTGGTGGAGATGGAAGAGGCCAGGGAGAGTCTGAAAATGGATCTTGCCGACAGGGATGCCCTGTTGGAAGAACAGACACTGACCGCAACCCAGCAGACAGTCAAAATTGAGCAGTTGGAACGCTCCCTGCAGGAGACGGAGACGAGGCAGCAGGATTTGGCTGGGGAGCAGTCTGAACTGGAAGCGCGTCTCACTGCGGAGCAGGAACGGGTTGCCGAGCTGAAATGCGCCCGGGAGGATCTAGAAGAGAGTCGAACTGAACTGCAGAAGACATTGACGAATCTGCAGCAGAGTGCAGCGGAAACTGAAGCCGGTCAACAGGCCGAGCTAGCCTCCTTGCGCGCCGGGCTGGATCAGGCGCAGGCCGAAGCGGGTGACAAACAGCGTCTGTACGAAGAAGTTACTGAGTCCTTGTCGACTGCTGAAGAAACCACGCGTTCGCTTGAGGGGCGTAAAGCAGAGCTCGAGGCCAGTGCCGCACAGCAGAAACAACTTGCAGATGAACTGCGTGAATCTTTTGAAACGGCGCAAGGCCGGGTAGAAACGCTGGAAAACGAACTGCGCGAAGTGCGTTTGGCAGGTGATGATGCCGATGCACAAAACCAGGGTGTTTTGGCAGCCCTGAAAGAAGAGCTGGAACAGACGCAGACGGAGTCTGCCCACCGGCATCAGGAAAATTTAAATGGTGAAGCGGCACGACAGCAGCTTTTCGAAAAACAGACGGAACTGAAAAACGCACTGGCAGTTTCCGAGGAACAGGCTGAAACCCTGCGCCATTCGTTCAGTGAACTGGAGACGAGAGCCACCTCTCTGGAGGAAGCGCTTTCCGTCGCCAAGCTGGCAGGAGAAGAGGCGGCAGCATCTTTTCAGGAACAGCAGGATAATCTGTTACAGACCCTGGAGCAGGTTCGCGCCAATGTCGTTGATAAACAGCATGCGCTGGAGCAGGCAGGTGAGACAAGCCAGCGTCTGATAGAGAAGAAGGCGCAGTTTAAGGCATCCTTGAAGGAAGAGCGCGGTGTGACAACAGCACTACGCGAATCTCTGGAGCAGGCGGAGGCCCGCGCCAGCGGACTTGAGCAGCAGCTGTCTGCCGCTCAATCGTCAGAGGATGAAACTGCGGCCCGGCAGCAGGAAGAGCTTACTGCTCTGCAGCAGGCGCTGGACGACGCCCACCATGAGATAAGCGGCAAACAGCAGCAGCTGGAATCGAAGGCCGAGTCGAATCAGGCCACGAGCGACAGGTTGCTCGAGCTTGAACGTGCACTGGAAACAGAGCAGGGAACAACCGGGGAAATCCGCCAGTCACTGGAAAACAGTGAGGCGCGGGCTGCAACGCTTGAAGGAGATCTCGCCACAGCGAAACTGTCTGTGGATGAGACTGCGAGCCGCTACCTTGAAGAGCGGGATAGCCTACAGAAGCACCTGGATGAGGTTCAGGGCGATCTGAATGACAAGCAGGACTTGCTGGAGGCAGAACAGCAGACTACAGCGGACCTCCAGGCAAGCCTGCAACAGTTGGAAAGCAGAGCGGCCACCTTGGAAGAGGATCTTACCACTGCGAGGGAGAGTGGTGATGAAGTGGCTGCACAGTATCGTGAAGAGCGTGATGCGCTACAGCACGCCCTTGGCGAAGTGCGGGATGAGATAGAGAACAAGCAGAAGCTGCTGGAGACGAAAGAACAGATCGTTGGTGAATTGGCCGACCGGCAGAGTGAACTTGAAGCAGCGCTTGAAGCTGAGCGACAGTCGGTGGTTGGTCTTCGGGAAGCGCAGGAGCGGATGGAAGCAAGATCCGCTTCACTGGAACAGGACCTTGCCGCGGCCAAGGCGTCCGGTGATGAAATTGCCGGACAACACAGTGAACAGCGGGATGCTTTGCAGCAATCCCTGGAGAACGCCCGCAACGAAATAGAGGATCAGCAGCAGCAGTTGGAGTCGGCTGTCGCCTCGATCGATGTATTGACTGAAGAACGGACTGCCCTGCAGAAGATGATCGAAGATGAGCGGGGGGCTGGCTCTGAGCTGGGGCAGGCATTGGAGCTTGCAGAAACCCGCATCGCCACCCTGGAGCAGGATCTGGCATCAACCAGAGAGGCGGATGATGAGACTGTGGCGCGTTATCGCGAGGAGCGGGACAAGCTGCAGCAGTCGGAGTCGGAGCTGCAGGCCCAGCTGGAGCGGGAGCAGGAATCCACAGCGACCTTGCAAAGGACGGTTGAGGAGACGCAACATCGGTCTGGAGAGATTGAAGGCGAATTGCAGGCCTTACGGGATGAGTCGGCTACTGAGGAGAGCGAGCGGCAGCGGGCGCTGAAGTTGTTACAAACCGAGAAAAAAGTGGTTGAGGAGCGGCTTGCGGCGATTGAAACGGAAAGCCAACAACAGCTGGCTTCACAAAAGGAAGCGTTGGCCCAAGCTGAAGAAACACTGGCATCTTCACGGCTGGCATGGAACGAAGAGAAGGAGCAACTCACCCAGACGCAAAATAGCGCCGAGCTGCTGACCGCAACGTTGCAGCAGCAGCTTGATGAGGCCAAAGAGGGTCTTGAGCAGGCGACAGCAGCCAGGGCTGCCGGTGAAGACAGGGATAGTGAGGTGTTGGGTCAGGCACAGAAACAGATCACAGAGCTAAAGCGGACTGTCGACGGGTTGCGTGAAGTGCAGCTGGAGATGGAGGCTCAGTTAGAAGATGATGTGGAGTCTGAGATTCAAAAGCTGCGCACAGCGCTCGAAAAGGAGGAGAAGCGGCGCAGAGATGCGGAACAGCAGGCGCAGCAGGTCGATTTCCTGCAACGGGAGCGGCAGGTTCAGGAGACGGCAGTAGAGATGCTCGAAGAGGATTTTGAGGGACTCACCAATGAAAAGATTGCCCTTGAAGAAGAGCGCGACACCCTTTCCAAACAGCTATCGGATCTGCGGGATCAATTCGCTGATTTGATGGGTGAAAATGATCAGCTGCACTCAGAACTGGTGGAAAACAAAAGCACAGCCGAAGACTCTGAGATAGCTGACACCCTGCTCGATCAAATGGAGCAGATGCGTCAACAGAAGGAGTCGGTGGAAGAGGCGCGGGATCAAGCCGAAGGACAGGCGAAGCGTCTGAAAAAAGAGGTAAATGAACTGCGCTCGGTGATGGAAGAGTATGTGGAACAGATCCAGACAGTGCAGTCCCTTGGCGCTGACGATGAGGTTGATGCGCTGCGTACGGAACTCAACATGGTGCGTAGCCGGGCGTCTGAGGATCTGGAGCAGATGCGTCAGGCATTGGATGCGGCAGAGACACAGGGTAAGCAGTCAGGGCGTGATATGAATGAGGTTGCGGCCCTGCAGGCGACACGGCAGGAGCTCGATTCGATCAAGAAGGCGTTACGTGAGAAAGAGCAGACCCTGCGTATGTCGCAGAGACAGTGCCGCACATTGGAGGACGCCATTGAAGATCGTGACGGCGAGGTGGATCGTCTGGGACGCAAGCTTGAGGTGTTGCTGAGGCAGACCGGCAGTAATTCCCGGATAGCTGATGAGTCTGAGCCGCTGAATGGCGATAATCTGCATACATCCGAATTGGAGTTCGATGACAGCGTCGGGGAGGCAGACCCCGCCTCGCTCGATGGCCAGGAGACCTCCGGTAAACGTCGCTATTCTCTGGGTGGTTTGTTCAAGAAAAAGAAAGATAGCTGATAATTCAGTCAAACCCTCATCTCAGTTAGACTCTGCCTGTTTACTGTAGATCAGCACCGGACGGTCTCTTCTCCATGCATATATTGTCGGTCGGTATTGCGACCCTGGATATCATCAACACGGTCGTCGCCTACCCCTCGGAAGATGAGGAGTTGCGTGCGCTTGAGCACAGGGTTGCACGTGGAGGCAATGCCACCAATACCCTGGTGGTCTTGAGCCAATTTGGTCATGCTTGCAGTTGGGCGGGCACTATCGCCGATGAGCCCGACAGCCGGTATATCCTGGACGACCTCACGCGCTATGGTATCGACCTCTCCCATCTTGTTCATCACGCCAGCAGCAAGGTTCCAACGTCCTATGTGGTGTTGAGCAGGGAAAACGCCTCCCGTTCCATCGTCCACTATCGCGACCTTCCTGAATACAGCGCGGCAGATTTCAATGCCGTCAATCCTGTCGAGTTTGATTGGATTCACTTCGAAGGCAGAAATCCAACCGAGACCCTGCAAATGCTGCAGCGAGTGAAGGAAGGCTTTCCACAGGTTGGCTGTTCTCTGGAAGTTGAGAAGCCGCGTGATGGCATCGACGCGTTGTTGGCGTTGCCGGATGTGCTGTTCTTTTCAAAGGTGTTTGCCGAGAGTCGTGGGCATGCTGATGCCGCTTCCCTTCTTATGGCCATGCGGGAGTGTAATCCGCGGGCGCTGCTGTTTTGCGCCTGGGGCGATGAGGGTGCCTGGATGCTTACGGCGGATGGTGGCATGCAGCATCAGCCGGCAGTACAGCCTGCAGAATTGGTGGATACGCTGGGGGCCGGTGATGTGTTCAATGCAGGTGTGATCGATGCTCTGCTAAGAGAAAACTGTTACGAGAAGGTGTTGATGCAGGCGGTTAGGCTTGCTGGAATCAAGTGCGGACAAGTAGGTTTTGACATGAAAAAAACCGGGGCATCATGATCCGGTATTCTAAGACAACGGACAGCGTGAGAGGCCAGTCAGAGAGGAGTATGAATTCCAGTGAAATTTCAGTTGTTTAAGAAACTGTGGCAAACTGAACCCTCTCTAAAATTGAACCTGATTCCTCTGCCCTGGCGTATGACTTCAGATTCAGTATGCGCCCCTTGCGGATTCTTCGGGTGAGTCTCAGGGTAATCAGGAAATACTAAACATGTTTAAAATTGTTTTATCAAATCAGACGCTCCTTAAAATTGCGTTCTCAAACAGAATAGGCAGAGCGCTTGTTCGAGGGAATCTTCTGAAACTTTCAAGCTATAGCGACAGAAGTGTAGCGGACCATATCTACACATCAATTAAACTGAACAATAGAACCTCTAAAGAGAGTAAGGCAAACAGATTTCAGGATATCGATCAACATACTGTAGATCTGCTCAAGGAGTTTGATAAACCCATTTTTCACGATGTTGGGGTGTCGAGCGGTATTACATCATTTGAACTTTATAGTCTGCTACAGGAGGAGGGTGTTAGTACCAAATTTATTGTTTCTGATAAATTCGCAAGATTCTACTATGAGAAAATGCCCCTCTATACAAAAATATACGATTCTGAAAAAAACTTCCTTAATGGGTATATTGGCCCCGTTTTCGCTGACCAGGAATCCAGCGGTAAATTCTTTATTACTCGATGGGTATTTCAGCTATTGAGCAAAAGGCCAGAGTCGAAAGAACTTGGCACCATACTTTTTTATGATCCGAACATTCTTTCCTGTATAGCTAAGAAAGAGATTTTTCATCAAAACTATGACATTTTTGCCGCACCAATGGATGAGAAATGTTCATATTTGCGCTGTATGAACCTATTGAATAAAGGTTATTTCCCGGATGAGTTAATTATAAAAGGGGTGGCCAATCTATTTCACTCAATATCGGAGGGCGGCGTATTACAGATCGGTCGTACTGTTGATGGGGTGAATTGCGTGACATTTTTCCGCAAAAAAAATCAACAGCTGGATGTGATTATGCATCTTAATGAAGGAACGGAAATACTCGACCTTATTGATTCTATCGACTTCAAAGCGCAGTAATTCAACAGGCCCTAGGAGACTGTCGGGTTTAACACTGTTTGGCTGCAAATCCCTGGATGACGATAAACTGATTTGATTCGCCCCCAGTGATTTTATTACGGGCATCCTGCCCTTCACCCCTTCGGGGGCAGCAGAGCTGCTCAATCCGCTCCTGCGGATTAGTCGCATCAAGCGGATAAACCCGACAGCCTCCTAGTGGAAGAAGGCGCTAATCTGTAGAGGGATCGGACATAAAAAAACCGGGACTCTATGTCCCGGTTTTAAACGTGGCGCAGGATCAGTCGAAATAACCTAAGAAAATCGCAGGATCCACGTCGGCCAGGTCGTGCGGCAACCGTTGTTCCTTAGTGGAAGTGGTCTGGACTTCCTGCAATCCCAGTTCCGCTGTGGGGGTATCTTCCACAGGGGGTGTCATTCGAGTTGCCGGTGCTTGAATGGCAGGCGAACACGATTCGACTAATCTACCCGTGGACATGTCATAAACTTTTTTCATGACGTACCTCCTTAAAATGTCGGAACGTTGCTTTCACTTAATGTGTCGGCGGGCCAGCTGATTTCTTTAGCCTGCGTAACTTTGTACCATATTTTTTGTTGGAAATGTGAACGCGTCGCCTTGAGGTTACATCAAGTATTTGAAGTCAGTCGCAAAATTCCCATCTATTCTTCATTATCCAGTTGGTCCAGCGGATTTATATGGGTATCTCCGGCGGGTTTGTCGAGATCGACGCCATAGTCATCCTTGCCGATGTCATAGGAACCGGCCCAATCCTCCGGCGGGGCGATGCTGCGGGCTTCCAGTGCCTCCCAGTCTTCAAAATCGTACTCTTCGATAGTACCGTCGTAGAACTGGACCTCGATGGAGCCATCTTCTGCATCGTAGGCCACGACCTCAAGGTTCTCCCCTTCGTTGGTTTTGAACCAGGCCCCCACTTTGAGTCTAGGGATGTTCATCTTCACCTCTCTCCCGGTTGTAACTTCTTACCTACTATCAATTATGGCACTGGAGATCGTTTCGGCCATTGCGCAAAGTCATTTAATCTATCCAGTTAAATGGGCTATTAAGGAGATATATGCGCAAAGTGTTCTCGTTGAATTAGAATGTCTAGATGGAAATTGATGGTAATCACTTCTCCGGTACCCTGCTCTGGTGGCTGGGATCCTTGTACGGCGTAGCGATTTTTTATGCGCTACGCATGTCGCCTTGGCGTCGCTTGACGCAGGAGGGGCAGTTGCATGTTTTTCTGGGCGCCATCGTGGTGTTGATCCTGTTGTGGCATATACGGGGGGAGATTCACCCCGGCCTCTCCTTCCACCTGTTGGGGGTGACCACGGTGACCCTGATGTTCGGCTGGTCTTTTGCGCTGATCATCGCCAGTATCGCCCTGTTGGCGGTGACGCTGAATGCCGGTTACGGCTGGGAAGGATATGTACTCAGTATCATCACTGTAGGTTTGCTGCCAATCACCCTGTCCCAGATATCCCTGGTGCTGGTGCGCTCCTGGTTTCCAAAAAACTTCTTTATCTATGTTCTGGGTAACGGTTTCATGACTGCATGGCTGGTGGCCTACATCAGTGGCTATGCGGCGGTGGGTCTACTGGTCTACAGCGGCACCTATACGCTGGAGGCGCTGCAGGTCACGATCATGCCTTTCTTCCCGCTGATGTTTTTTCCGGAGGCGATTCTCAACGGTTGGATCATTACCATTCTGGTGCTTTACTTCCCTGGATGGGTCTATTCATTCAGTGATGAACTCTACATCAAAGGCAAGTAGTTCCCGCCTCGGTGTTCGTATTAGAATGGCGTCCGATGTCTCTATTTCAGGAGTAAGGCTTTGAGTTGGTGGGGAAAACTGGTCGGTGGGGCTTTTGGCTTCATGCTTGGGGGCGCGTTGGGTGCCGTGTTGGGCGCTGCGTTGGGTCACAAGTTCGATAAGGGTCTCGAGGGAGTGCCCGGCGGTGGCGCCGAATGGGGTGCTGGAGGCCGTGAGCGGGTGCAGACCGCTTTCTTCACCGCCACATTCTCGGTGATGGGGCGCATTGCCAAGGCTGATGGCCATGTCTCACCGGACGAGATACGTCTGGCGCAGGCGGTGATGGAGCAGATGTCCCTGTCTGAGGAGATGCGCCAGACCGCAATCCGGCTTTTTAATGAAGGCAAGGCGGATGGTTTTCCTCTGGACGAAGTACTGGAGCAGTTCCGTGTCGAGTGTCATCGTCGCAGTACGCTGATCCAGATGTTCATGGAGATCCAGATCCAGGCAGCCTATGCGGATGGGCGCATGGATGCGAAGGAAGAGTCACTGCTGCTGCATATCTGTGCGCGGCTGCATATCTCTGAAGTCACCTTCCGCCAGTTGGAGAAGATGATCCGGGCGGAGCGCCATTATGCGGGAGCCGGTGAAGGACGGCGCCAGGCACCGCGGGAGCGTTTTTCCCTGGACGATGCCTACGCTATTCTCAATATCGGGGCTGATACAACGGACAAAGAGGTCAAACGGGCCTACCGGCGTCTGATGAGCCAGCACCATCCCGACAAGCTGGTTTCCAAAGGGTTACCCGAGGAGATGATGAAGATGGCCGCCGCGAAGACCGATGAGATCCGCAAGGCCTACGAGCGGGTGAAAGAGGCGCGCGGGATGAGATAAAAACAGGCAAAAGGTTACCTGATTACCCCTGAGACTCAGCCACTGAGGAGAGCTATGAGTGTAACTCTATGAAAAAAGCCATTACTTTGTGTTGCTGATTGTTGGGCAGCAGAACATACTGATTTCTCCGTCTTTTTGAATTTGAAAACCAATGTCGAATCAAACAGTTGCTGTCATTGCGCCACAATAGCTGAGTCTCAGGGGTAATCAGGAAAGGTTAAGGGAGGCCGTGCAAGCGGGAAGGCCGGACTTTGTCGTGACTGCTGGCGCTGGAAAAGAGGGAGGTAGGAACGTTAATCTTCCTAGGCCCTAGTAAGCGCTCTCTTGATTAATGGGATGGGTCCATACCATTAATCAAGTTGCCGTTTGCTGGAGATGGAAGGAGCAAAATGTCCATACTGCCCAATCTTCCGGTCTCCACCAATAAAACCCGTCAACTGGTGATATATTTTTCCAGCTGCTCGATCACGAACTGCTGGTCGGAGATGATGGCCTTTACCAGATCCCCGATAGAGACAATCCCCACCACCTGCTCCTCGTCGATGATCGGCAGATGCCTGACCCGCTTCTCGGTCATAACGGCCATGACCTCGTCGGCGGTCCGACTGAGCGTGGCGCAGACCACCTCTTGTGTCATGACTTCCCTGACCTTGGTCTCCAGCGAGGTACGTCCTTTCAAGATCACTTTGCGCGCATAGTCCCGCTCCGAAATCAGTCCTTTCAGTTTTCCTTCTTCCATTACGACCAGTGCGCCCAGCTCCTTTTCCGCCATGAGTTTCAGTGCCTCCAGCACCGTCTCCTCCGGTCCGATTGTAGAGACATCGTACCCTTTGGTATCCAGGATCTCTTTAATGGTATTCATCTGCGACTCCTCATCGATTGCGAAAATTCGGAAAACTGAACTCTTCATTGGAGCTAAACTTTATTTTTAGCCATGGTCGTCTCCTTGCTTCAGGTTCAAGTTTAGTATCCCCCAGTCGGTGGCTCAATAGCTGATCCTCAGGAAACTCTTTGTATGGTGTACAAGAGGGCAGAACACTTTAATGTGTTACGCTCTGCGCATCGCTTTATCCATAATTGGAAACTAAAGGGTTCTGACTCATTTTTCATTATGTATCAAGGGAGGGCACAGGTTGATGGGGTTGTGGTTCAGCAAGCTCGTTGGAGTATTCGGTATTACGCTGCTGTGTCTTGTTCTAACGGCAATCTGTGCGGCTGGCGCGGATACCTGGAGTAATTTAGCCGTTGCTGGATGTGAACCAAACGAGGAAGGGAATCCCTCGTTAAGGCGCGATTCCAAATTCTCGCTATTCGATGCCACTAACCTTCGGTTTTCATCCGGCTCTCTCTCGGTTTTTGTTGCAGGCGAGTCCGTCGATTCGTCGCCAATACTGGACCTCCAAGTCGTCGACCTGTCGATGGAGTCGCTGCTCTCGCACTTTTCGGGATTGATCGAGGACCTTGCCGAAGGGAAAAATCATGTAGATCAAAGGGACTATGAGTTCAGGGCACTACTCAAAGACCTGGCTTTCTCCGATACGGATGGCCGTTATATCTCTGAAAAGATGGGTGGAGACGCGGTAGTGCGTATCAACCACCATGACGATGTCTGGTTCTTTGAATTTGAGATGGAGTTGCATGCCGGGGCCGTATATTTGGATCCGATATACCTGGGGTTTGATGAATTCCCGGTCCGCCTGATGGCCACGGGCAGTTGGGATGATAGCGATCGGCGCGTTGTGTTGAAAAAGTTTGAATACATCCACCAGGATGTAGTGCGGTTTGTGGGTGATGGCAGCGCGATACTGGGAGATTGCATCCGTGCCGAGGCTTTTAATCTCGAAGCCCCTCGTTTTTCAATATCAAGAGGTTATAAGGTCTACCTGCTGCCGTTCCTGTCTGGTTTTGTATTGGAGGAGTCCGGTGCCGTTGGCAACTTATCCATGGCCGTGAATTGGAGGCGGGATAGAGGGTCCGCCATCCGAATCGATCTCGATGAGATAAGTTTCTCGGACGGTCGCGGGCAGCTTGAAATTACGGGCATGTCCGGCACTATCCACTGGGGGGATGCCGCCGCCGGCACCCCGTCAAGGTTGAAATGGGAACGACTGGCGTTGGGAGGCATGGTACTGGACGCTGGCAGTATCGAAGGCGATATCCGTGGTGACGGTTTCAGTAGCACGAAAACCGTGCGTGTTTCACTTCCCGGCGGCGAGATTCTTATACGCGATGTCAATTTGACCGGGCTGGGTTCGCCGGATTTTGGCTTGTCATTGAATATGGTGTTGAAATCAGTGGCTATAGGCCACCTTTTTCGTGATGTTATGTGGGTGCCTTCGACTGGTACTTTGTCGGCGGATTTCCTGGATGTCACCTACGAGAAAGGACAGTTGGTCGTTGATGGTGACATAAGGGCAACGATCTATGACGGATATATCGAGGCGAGCGCCTTGTCCGTCATCAATCCCTTCAGCATTTTTCCGATCGTCAATGTCGATCTTGAGGGCAATCTCTCGTTGAGCGCCCTTACAACAGAGAAACACCAATTGGGTGCGATGGAAGGTCGCATCGACATCCAGGGTCGTGGCCTGCAGTTTGAGGTTGGGAGTCTTGTAGCGGGTGAATTCGGTTTCCGATCATTGGAGCCTGATGCCGAGCCCCACCGGGTTTCGACTCGGGCACTGGAGAATCTGGCGTTCTTGTTTGGCACGGGCGGTGAGTTGGATCACTGGATGTTCAGGGTCTTTCCCATGTGGCGCTACGATCGTATCGGCATGAGTTTTAAATTGGATAACGGCCTCCTGGAACAAAGGGGCATTGAAACCCAGGGTGAAAATTTTCTGATAACCGATTCGGCTTTACCACCGACAATCAGCATGGCTTTCAACAATTCAAGGGTGGATTTCGGCCTGCTCGCCCGCCGTGTCTCGCTCAAGATGACGTCCTGGTTGACCGGTATAAATGTCGCTACACCGCATGTCTCGGATTTAACGACAAGCATCAGGGGGCGTTTCGCTGAGTATCTTTTGAAAGGATTTTGCAGCGGAGGATTGGGTTTTACACTGGATGGCGATATCGCGCTCATGGGCGAGGAAACGGGTTTTCCCAATATAAGCGCAGATCTGCCGCAACAAGTGGAATTGCATAACCGGGAAACCAGGGAACTATACACGGCCATTGCCTTTGCCAATGGTCAACCGAACTGGAAACAGGGAATCGGTGAGATCTTTTCCAAAGCGTGGAGGAATCTTGCGGGACCAGGCTGGTGGGTCGAGACAGGGCAGGGGTGGCGGCGAAATGAGGCAAAAACCGATATCGACCCATGTGATATCGCAACGAAGCGACAGCATACATCTGCCGTGATTGGAAAGGGAGGCGGTCATGGATGATGCCACGCGGTACGATTGTTTCATCAGCTACCATCGCTCAGACGCCGAGGTGATGGCCGCGGTGAGGCAGAAGTTGTCGGTTCGTGGCATTGATTCGTTTCTGGATCGCGAACACCTGGTGGCAGGAGTGCCATGGCCTGATGCATTGGAGCGTGCTTTACAGTCTGTCTCCGCTGTTGTCGTGTTTCTCGGTCCAGGTGGTATTGGAACATGGCAGAAGCGGGAAATTGGTTTTGCCTTGGATCGTCAGGCACAGGAAGAGAAGGCCGGCAGGGTCTTCCCGGTAATTCCAGTGATATTGCCAGGCGCCGACCCGAAGCCGGGATTCCTGTTCATGAATACTTGGGTGGATTTCCGGGCTGAGGGAGTCGATGCTGACGGTGTTCGTGCCTTGGTGCGTTCGATCCGGATCGAGGAAACGGACCGGATAGAAGACGACTTGGTTGAAATAGCACCATATCGTGGATTGGAAGTATTTCGTGAGGAACATGCAGCATTCTTTTGCGGCCGGGAGGTTTTCGCGGACCGGTTGCTGGATGCCGCCCTGAATCGTGACTTTGTTGCTGTTGTCGGCCCTTCCGGCAGCGGCAAGTCGTCGGTGTGCCAGGCTGGGTTGTTTCCTGCATTACGCCGTCAGCGGCCACCAATGCAGACATGGGATGTCTGTGTTTTTTCTCCGGGTGAAAAGCCGTTTCAGCGTCTGGCCGAGTCGCTGATTCCCCTTTTGGAACCGACTCTGACTGAGACAGATCGTTTGATTGAGGCGGCGAAACTGGGCGAGCATCTTGCGGTGGGAGATGTGGGCCTGGATTCGGTGGTCGGGCGAATTCTTGACAGGTCCGAGGGAACCAATCATTTGTTGATACTGGCTGATCAATTTGAGGAGATGTTCACCACCGTGCCCGGCACGGATAGAGTGCCTTTTGTTGATCTGCTTTTTGGGGCTTGTGATCGTGCGCCGGCGACCCTGGTAATTACCCTGCGGGCGGATTTTTTTGGTAATGCCTTGAGTTTGAGTCGGGAACTCAGTGACAGAATCGAGAATAGTCTCATCACCTTGGGAGCAATGCGGCGGACCGAGCTGGAACAGGCGGTGGTCGTGCCGGCACAAAGGGTCGGACTGAGTTTTGAGACAGGGCTGGTGCAACGCATTCTCGATGATATCGGTGATGAGCCCGGCCACCTGCCATTGCTGGAATTTGCTTTGACCGAGATGTGGGACCGAAAGCAGGGTCGTACGCTCACGCATGGTATCTATGACGATATCGGTGGCGTAAGCGGAGCGTTGGCTCAAAGAGCGGAAGCCGTATTCAATGGGCTTCAGCCACAATGGCAACAAGTGGCCCGCCAGGTTTTCACCCGGCTCACTCGGGTCGCCCGTCCGGAGGAAGGGAATGAGGATACGCGCAGACGAATACCTCTTGGGGAGTTCACCCCCGAGGCGAGGGATATCGTAAAACAGCTCTCGGAGGCGCGTCTGCTGGTAACAGGTAGCAGTTACCGGGACGAAGGGCTGGATCTGTCGGCACACCATGGGAGGGAGGGTCTGTCTTCTTCTGAGTTTCAGGAGACCGTGGAAGTGGCGCATGAAGCGCTGATCAGCGGTTGGTCACGTCTCAGGGGCTGGTTGTACCAGGATAGAGAATTTCTGTTGTGGCGGCAGCGATTACGCATTCATATAGTGGAGTGGGAACGTACCGGCAGAGACAGGGGGACCCTGTTGCGAGGTGAACCCCTGATGGAGGCTGAGCGCTGGTATCAGCAGCGACCGGTGGATCTTTCCGTACAGGAAGCCGAGTTCATCGGGGCCGGCTTGGAGGATCGTGATCAACAGGCTTCCCGGCGAAAAAAAGAGTTGAGATCGAAGAGGTTGCGTGGCGTCGTAATCGTTCTTACCTTGTCTGTGGCCGTGATTTTATCGGTCTTTATATTGAGTGCCAGAATGCGTATTGATGTCCGCCTGCCCGCAGCCGCGGCAGAAGATGCGGCCGAGGCAATCATAAAAGACTTAATACGTCCGCTCGATGAAGGTGACGGCCCCAGTTAGACGGTGGCCCAGACCTCTTTATTAATCCCCTTGATACTGTTCTTGTTGTTCCAGTGGTAGTAGTCGATGCCGTCGAAGCTTCCTTCTTGGGTGGTGGCGATGAGCATCTCCTTGACCGCTGGTGAGAGAGGGTGACTGCTGCGTCCTGAATGTGCGCTCCGCCTGACCGGGCTTGCATGCTTTCGCCCTTGCCTCCAGCTCCACTCCTGCCTATCCTTACCTGTCTGCTGTATCGCGGGACGAAGAAGCCCGCTTTGATTCAATTAAGCCGCCTGTCAATACCCTGTGGAGGGGAATTATGACCGATACCTTTGACCCTATTCTGCTCAACTTCATCTATGCCATCTTTGGTGGTCTGCTGACCATCTTTTTCATGTGGTTTGGTTGCAAGGTGTTCAGTCATATCGTCAATTTCAGCATTCCTGAGGAGTTGAAGAATGGCAATCTGGCGGTGGGCGTGATGATCATGGGAATCTTTATCGGGATCGGCACCGCTCTGGGGCTGGTTATCGGACTCGGCCTGAATTGATGGGCACGCGGGCTACATTGCGCTGGTTTTTGCTGCTGGTGCTGCTACCGGGACTGGCGCTTGCCGGGGTGGCCAAGCATGTCAAGCATAAGCACTGGACAGACGACTATGATCGCTACTTCCGTAAATACACCAAGCACTACTTCGGTCCCCACTTCGACTGGCATTGGTTCAAGGCGCAGGGGATTGCCGAGTCTGGGCTGAGGCCCAACGCGAGCAGTTCTGCCGGGGCTCGCGGATTGATGCAGATCCTGCCTTCAACTTATGAGGAGATTAAAGAAAAGAACCCTCATTTCACCAATATCGAGGATCCACGCTGGAATATTGCGGCGGGCATCTTTTATGATCGCATGCTCTATCGGAGGTGGAAAAAGGGGCTGCCCACAGAGCAGCGCCTCTCTTTTGCCCTGGCGAGTTACAATGCGGGATACGGCAACGTCAACAAGGCCTATCGACGCGCAAAAGGTAAACTCGGCGAGGTGAAAAGATGGAAACAAGTGGCGCCATATGCACCTAGTGAAACCCGCCACTATGTAAAGCGAATCAAGGGGTTGATGCAGACGGAATAGTCGTTTCGCCCTCTATCTCCATGCCGGCGGCCACGCGCCTGGTCCAGTTACTGACCCGCTGTAGCAGCAGTGACTCCATGCCGTGAAAAAAGTGATCCGCTCCGGCGATGCGACTCTGTCTGTAGTTCGGATGCGCGGCTTTATTGGCTGCGATACGGCGTTGCTTGGCGGTGGCGATAACACTCTCCAGATCCCGGCTGCCGTAGAGATCCAGCATCGGAATGGAGACTTTTCCAATGGCTTCCAGTACCGGATTTCCTTCTACTCGAGTTGGTGCGGGAAGGCCGATGGCGATATAGGCGCGCACTGCCTGCGGTTTTTCGCTGGCGAGAAACTCCAATCCCATGCGCGCGCCCAGACTGTGACCGATCATCACCAGATTGGTGTTCTGCTTCTGTTTGAAGAAGTCGATGGCGGCACGAATGCGAGGATAGGCCTCCGGAATCAGCGGTAGGTATTCACGGAACGGCGCATCGCTCGCCGCTACCGGCAACTGGATCGAGAGGGTTTCCCAGGCGTGTTCCGGCAGGAGGGTGCGCAGTGGTTGAATGACATCCTGCCAGTCCGGGTTGGCCCCCATGCCGTGCAGCAGGATTATCCCGCCCCGGGTCTCCTGAGCATCGGTCTCGGTGTGGATTGAGAGGAAACGGTGCCCGTCCGCTTCGAGCCAGACAGGTTCCCCGTCAAGGATGGCGTCGACGATCTGATCGGCGATGCGCTGCTCCCGCGCCAGGTCGGCAGCAAAGGCTGTCTGGCTCAGGAAAAGTAGCAGTAGTAGCAGAGATTGTCGCAGCATGGTTTAGGTTCCCAAACGATCCAGCCCTAAATTTAGACCAGATTTCCAACCTCGTCATGCAAATTGTCCGCCTTTGGGGTAAAGTGTCGCGGCAAAAAAAATTCGGGGCTGGGGGGCTGCGCCTTCCAGCCGGTGCCCGGTGCCGGTTGACGGCACTGGAGACCTAAAACTTCAGGAGAGAGAATCATGGCTCGTCAACCCGATCAGATCGCACCGTCCATCCTGTCGGCGGATTTCGCCAAGCTGGGCGAGGAAGTGGATAACGTACTGGCATCCGGTGCCGAGATCGTCCACTTCGACGTCATGGACAACCATTACGTACCCAACCTGACCATCGGTCCCCTGGTTTGCGATGCGCTGCGCAGCCACGGCGTTACCGCCGATATCGATGTACACATGATGGTCAAGCCGGTGGATCGCATCATCCCCGATTTCGCCAAGGCAGGTGCCACCTACATCACCTTTCACCCGGAGGCCTCTGAGCACATTGACCGCTCCCTGGCGCTGACCCGCGAGCATGGCTGTAAGTCCGGCCTGGTGTTCAACCCGGCCACACCGCTCTCTCATCTGGATTACGTGATGGACAAGGTCGACATGATCCTGCTGATGTCCGTTAACCCCGGTTTCGGCGGTCAGAGTTTTATCCCGGCCACCCTGGACAAGCTGCGCGCCGTGCGCAAGATGATCGACGATTCCGGTTATGACATTCGTCTGGAGATCGATGGTGGTGTAAAGGTCAATAATATCGCAGAGATAAAGGCTGCGGGTGCCGATACGTTCGTCGCCGGATCCGGCATCTTCGGCTTCCCGGGCGAAGCCGATGCCAATCGCTATGACACCATCGTCGGCGAGATGATGGCGGAACTGGCCAAGGTCTGATCCTGCCTGCTGCTGAAAAACGGGGTCTTGAGGGGCTCCGTTTTTTCTGGTCGGCCACGAACTTTGCCAATTTCCACAGGCAGAGCGTGCAAAATTTTATCGATCCTTCCGTATCCTTGGCCTTTTTGAATCACTAGGCAGGTAGCAGGTTATGAGTCTCAAACAACCCAAAATGATCCTTATCGATGTCGACGGCACCTTGGTTGACAGTGTGCCCGACCTGGCCTACTGCGTTGATGAGATGATGAAGCAGTTGGGCCGGCCTGTCTGGGGCGAGGAACGGGTGCGTGACTGGGTGGGCAACGGGGTGGAACGACTGACTCGGCGCGCACTGATCGGCCAGCTCGACGGTGAGCCTGACGAAGCGGATTTCGACAAGGCCTACCCGATATTTCTCGAACTCTATGCCGAGAACACCTCTAAGCGCTCGCTGCTCTATCCCGGTGTGCGTGAGGGCCTGGATTATTTGAAATCCGCCGGTTACCAGCTTGGCTGTGTCACCAACAAGGCAGCGCAGTTCACTATTCCACTGCTCAAGAGCCTGGGAGTGCACGACGAGTTCGATATCGTGATCTCCGGTGACACCCTGGCGAAAAAGAAACCTGATCCGATGCCGTTGCTGCATGGGGCGGAACACTTTGGTGTCGATGCCTCGGATGCGATGATGCTGGGTGACTCAGTGAGTGACGTGAAGGCAGCCCGCGCCGCTGGTTTTCAGATCGTCTGCATGAGCTACGGTTACAATCACGGGGTCGATATCCGCGAGGCCAATCCCGATGCGGTCATCGACTCCATGGCTGAGATTCAGGGTCTGCTTGAATCTGCCGCTTGAGCTGTATGGCCGTTATGGATTATCGTAGCCGTTCACTTTGAATTTGATTCAGTTGCCGAATCCATAAAAGAAGCTGATATGTACCTGCTTTCACACGACACGATCCTAAAGACCGGCACGCGATGGCGTTGGTGATTCCAACCAATCGTCCAACCGTTGTTTTGTCTGTTGTGTGGAGAGGATCATGACCCCTCAAGAATTCGATGCCCTGGCAGCCCAGGGTTTTAACCGTATACCTGTCGTTTGCGAGGTGCTTGCCGACCTCGATACCCCGCTGAGTGTCTATCTCAAGCTGGCGGACGCGCCTTACACCTATCTCTTCGAGTCTGTCCAGGGTGGCGAAAAATGGGGTCGTTACTCCATTATCGGCTTGCCGAGCCAAACCTTGGTGCGTGTCATGGGGCATCACATCGAGGTGGAGTGTGACGGCGAGATAATAGAGTCCGTCGAGGTCAGTGACCCCCTGGCGTGGATCGAACAGTTTCAGGGGCGCTACAAGGCGGCTGAACTGGAAGGGCTGCCCCGCTTCAACGGCGGCCTGGTGGGCTATTTCGGCTACGACATCATCCGTTATATCGAGCCGCGCCTGGGAGAGTGCCCCAATCCCGATCTATTGGAGGCCCCGGATATATTGTTGATGGTCTCCGACGAGGTGGTGGTATTCGACAACCTCAGCGGCCGCATGTACCTGATCGTGCACGTCGATCCATCTGTTGGTGGAACCTTGGAAAGCGCGCAACGACGTATCCGTGAATTGATCCTGGCGATGCAGCATGAGGCGCCCCGTGGGGGCTGTGAAGCTGGGCGGGAGATCAGCGAATCTGACTTCGTCTCGGGTTTTACCGAGTCAGGTTTCAAGTCGGCGGTGGATCGCGTCAAGGAGTACATCCTCGAAGGTGACTGCATGCAGGCGGTGATTTCACAGCGGCTGTCGATCCCGTTTCAGGCGCCGCCGCTCGATCTCTACCGGGCGTTGCGAGGCCTGAATCCATCGCCCTATATGTATTTCCTCAACCTTGGTGATTTCCACATTGTCGGCTCCTCGCCGGAGATTCTCACCCGGTTGGAGGATGGGGTGGTCACCGTGCGCCCGATCGCCGGCACCCGTCGCCGCGGTTATACCGAGGAGGAGGACAGGGCGCTGGAGGCCGAACTCCTGGCGGATCCCAAAGAGCTGGCCGAGCATCTGATGTTGATCGACCTGGGGC
Source organism: Gammaproteobacteria bacterium (ex Lamellibrachia satsuma) (assembly GCA_019623805.1). Lineage (NCBI taxonomy): Bacteria > Pseudomonadati > Pseudomonadota > Gammaproteobacteria > Gammaproteobacteria bacterium (ex Lamellibrachia satsuma). The sequence goes on along the minus strand of CP053680.1, from coordinate 1,850,239 downwards.
GTAACGATACTGGGCGGGTTGCCAAAATCGGCAGTGTGGAGCTGACCGACAAGATGATCGTGGAGCACTACTCCCATGTGATGCATATCGTCTCCAATGTCACCGGCGATCTGAAGGACGGCATGACGGCTATCGACGTGTTGCGGGCAACCTTCCCGGCAGGCACCGTGAGCGGAGCGCCGAAGATCCGGGCGATGGAGATCATCGACGAACTTGAGCCGGTGAAGCGGGGGGTCTACTCGGGTGCGGTGGGTTATCTGAGCTGGAACGGCAACATGGATACCGCCATCGCCATCCGTACGGCGGTAATCAAGGATAAAATGCTGCACATTCAGGCGGGTGCCGGTGTGGTGGCGGACTCCATTCCTGATTTGGAGTGGAAAGAGACCATGAACAAGGGACGAGCGGTGTTTCGAGCGGTTGCACTGGCGGAAGCTGGACTTGACCACCATGCCTGCGCGGAAGGGGAGGACTGATCATGCTGTTGATGATCGATAACTACGACTCCTTCACCTATAACCTGGTGCAGTATCTGGGTGAACTGGGTGCCGACGTGCAGGTCCATCGCAACGACGAGATCAGCATTAAAGAAATCGAGGCGCTGATGCCCGATCATATCGTCATCTCCCCCGGCCCTTGCACCCCTGCTGAAGCAGGTATCTCGGTGGAGGCGATCAAGGCCTTCGCCGGCCGCATCCCGCTGCTCGGCGTCTGTCTCGGACATCAGTCGATCGGCCAGGCTTTTGGGGGCAGGATCGTTCACGCCGGTGAGGTGATGCATGGCAAGACCTCTCCCATCCACCATGCGGACAGCGGTGTCTTTAACGGGCTGGATAATCCCTTCGAGGCGACTCGCTACCACTCTTTGGTGATCGAGCAGGCGAGTCTGCCTGACTGCCTCGAGATTACTGCCTGGACCGAAAAAGCGGGTGAGATGGATGAGATCATGGGTGTGCGCCACAAGACACTGGACGTACAGGGTGTACAGTTTCACCCTGAGTCGATACTGACTCAGCATGGTCACGATATGCTGCGAAATTTTATCGAGGGTAGATAGCCTGGGGATCTGGATCGCAGGTGGAAAAAAACCGTATCAGACCGCCGCTCCATCTGCTGATCGTCAACGCATTCGGCAGCCTTCTTTTTGGGTTGGGGCTGGCTGAATATATGGACGTTGCCAGCTTGGTGCCTGCCGCTTGGCAGTTCGAGCATTATGCGCTCGTCATGCTGTCGGCGGGAGCTGTAATGATGGTGCCTTTGACCCTGTTTTTGGTCAGGGCGGCGTTGGCGCATGTGGCTGATCTGGAGAGCAGGCGCTAAGTGATCGTGAATATCAGTAAAGGGGGAGTACCAATGGAGATGCAGAAGGCCATCAACAAAGTCCTGGTTCGTCAGGATCTCGACTCTGATGAGATGACGGGCGTCATGCGCACTATCATGACAGGTGGCGCCACTCCCGCGCAGATCGGCGGTTTTCTTATCGGTCTGCGTATGAAAGGTGAGACGGTGACGGAGATTGCCGCCGCTGCTTCGGTCATGCGTGAGCTCGCCAGCGGTGTCTCAGTAGGCGATCTGCCGAATACCGTGGATATTGTCGGTACAGGCGGAGATGCCTCCGGGACCTTCAACGTATCCACCGCCAGCATGTTCGTGGCGGCAGCAGCAGGCTGCCATGTCGCCAAGCATGGCAATCGGTCGGTCTCCAGCAAGTCGGGCAGTGCCGATGCACTTGAGGCTGCCGGTATTCGCCTGGACCTGACGCCTGAGCAGGTCGAGCAGTGTGTGCGGGAGGTGGGTGTGGGTTTTATGTTTGCTCCGGGCCACCACAGCGCGATGAAACACGCCATCGGTCCGCGCAAGGAGATGGGGGTGCGGACTGTTTTCAATGTGCTGGGGCCCCTGACCAATCCTGCCGGCGTGCCGAATCAACTGTTGGGGGTCTTCAGTGAAGAGCTGTTGCAGCCCCTGGCGGAAGTCCTTCAGAAGCTGGGCAGTCACCATGTTATGGTGGTTCACTCCCGCGACGGGCTGGACGAGATCAGCATTGGTGACGCCACCGATGTGGCAGAATTGAAAGATGGTCAGATCCGCCGCTATACCATTCAGCCGGAGGAGTTTGGCATCAGCCGCACGGCGATCAGTGAAATCACTGTGGAGGACGCGGCACAGAGTCTCGATATGATTCGTGGTGTGCTGGAAGACCGGTCGGGTCCCGCCCGGGATATTGTGCAGCTCAATGCCGGTGCGGCCATCTATACTGCGGGTTTGGCAGACACGCTGATGGACGGTATCAACAGGGCGGACCAGGCGATTGCCAGTGGCGAAGCCCGCAGCCGGTTGGATAAGCTGGTGATCCTGACCCAGAGCTTTGAGTAACCCCTGTCTATGGTAGAAACACAGGGTGCAACCTGCGCACCATTGTGGCTCCCCAAAAGGTAATCTTAATGAATATTGTTGTCGTGGACAGCGGCCGTCTGGCGGGTGAGCCGGACTTTCCGGAAGTCGACTACCCAAAATTTGGCTGGTTGCAATTTGTCGAACTTGACCCGGCCGGGTTAATTGAAGCCTGCTGGCGGGCGGATATCGTGGTCTCCGTCTCCACGCCGATCGACAAGGCGGTTTTGGATGAAGCCTTCAAGCTGCGACTGATCGTCGTTGCGGGGGAAGAGGCCGGACATATTGATTTCAAAACCGCAGGTAGTCGTGGCATCGAGGTCTGCAATGTGCCGGGGTTGAATCCTGACGACCCCGCCCAGTCACAGCAGATTTGTAATCAGGTGATAGCCAATATCGATGCCTTTCTGAAAGGCGATGTTTTGAACAGAGTGGTGCCGAATGAGGTCTGATGAAAGAAGCTCAATGAGCGATACCCCGGACATACTCAAGAAAATCGTCCTGCGCAAACAGGAAGAGATCTCAGATCATATGGTTCGCGCGCCTTTGCAGCAGCTGCAGACGATGGCAGGTGAAGCCGATTCCTGCCGGGGTTTTGCAGACGCTATTGCCGCGAGGATTGCAACGGGCCGGGCAGGCGTCATTGCCGAGATCAAACGAGCCTCGCCCAGCAAAGGGTTGTTGCGGGAGGACTTTCGTCCTGCGGAGATCGCCCGGAGTTATGCAAAGGGCGGGGCGGCCTGCCTGTCGGTTCTGACCGATATCGATTTTTTTCAGGGCAGTGACGAGTATCTGAAACAGGCCCGCTCTGCCTGTGCCCTGCCGGTCATCCGCAAAGACTTTTTTATCGATCCCTATCAGGTCTACGAGGCGCGCGCCATGGGGGCAGACTGCATCCTGTTGATCGTGGCCTGTCTGGAAGATGGGCAGATGCGGGCACTTAATGACCTGGCCCATGAGTTGGGAATGGATGTGCTGATCGAGGCACACGATGAGTCGGAACTGGAGCGGGCGCTGAAGGTTGAAAACCGGCTGATCGGCATCAACAACCGCAACCTGCGCACTTTTGAAGTGAGCCTGGATACCAGTCTGCGCATGTTGGAACGAATTCCTGATGATCGCATCCTGGTGACCGAAAGCGGGATCCACACCCGTGACGACGTGGCCCTGATGCGTTCAAACGGTGTGGATGCGTTTCTGGTGGGGGAGGCGTTTATGCGGGCCGAAAATCCTGGGGAGAAGTTGGCAGAACTGTTCTTTTAGGTGACAGGTGACAGGGCGAGTTTACAAAATTATTGTTAAATTAGGGTTTGACACGTTTCCGGGTTGACGCAAACTTTGGAAACCTGAAACCTGAAACCTGAAACCTGAAACCTGAAACCTGAAACCTGAAACCTGAAACCTGAAACCTGAAACCTGAAACCTGAAACCTGAAACCTGAAACCTGAAACCTGAAACCTGAAACCTGAAACCTGTCTTTATCTCGTCCCAAACACCACAATCGTCTTTCCCTTGACGTTGATAAGTTCCTGCTCTTCCAGGTTTTTCAGCACTCTTCCTGCCATCTCTCGTGAGCAGCCGACAATGCGTCCGATCTCCTGGCGGGTAATACGGATCTGCATGCCGTCCGGATGGGTCATGGCGTCAGGCTCTTTGCAGAGGTCCAGCAGGGTGCGGGCGATACGCCCGGTAACGTCGAGAAACGCCAGATGTCCAACTTTTGCGCTGGTCTGTACCAGCCGCTCGGAGAGCTGGGCGCCCATGGCGTAGAGAATCTCTTTGGTGTAGTCGTGCAGGTCGCCATCGAACAGCTGTTCCAAGCGTTTGTAACTGATCTCGGCAATCTGACAAGGGGTGCGGGTGCGTACCATGACGCTGCGCTTTGGAGCGGGAATAAAGAGCCCCATCTCGCCGATGAATTCACCTTTGTTGAGATAGGTGAGGATGATCTCCTTACCGTCGTCGTCTTCGATATAGACGGCAACCGAGCCTTCGATCAGGTAGTAGAGTACATCGGCAGGGTCGCCAATATGGATGATCTCGGTGTTTTTTGGATAACGCCGGCGGTGACAAAAGGAGAGGAATCGCTGAAGGTATTCCGGGTCCTGGGGTGGTGGTTGTATGATCGACATGATCTTTCTGCTCGACGTCCTGGTTAATGTTTCAATAGCTTAGTGGCAGCATAGGCGCCAAAGCAAGTTTAGCAAGTCCTGTTTGTTGTTGAAGGATAGCTGGTGTACCGTTCAATATCGATGATACGGACACTTCAATTCTCAAATGATTCATTGAATATCATATGAATGAAGTTTCGGTTCGTCGAGGTTAATAGGTGACTGAACTGTAAATTTATTGTCGAAATGTAATATTTTTTTCGGAGTTGTGATGAAGGCACGGGTTAAATGGGTGCAGGACGCCACCATGCTGGGTGAATCGGGTAGTGGTCATGCGGTAGTGATGGATGGTCCGCCGGAGCATGGTGGACGCAATCTGGGAGTGCGGCCAATGGAGATGCTGCTGCTGGGCATGGGGGGGTGTACCGAATTCGATGTCCTCAGTATCCTGCGTAAATCCCGCCAACAGGTGACCGATTGCGTGGTGGAGCTTGAGGCGGAACGTACCGAATCCGAGCCTAAGGTGTTTTCCCGCATTCATGCCCATTTTATCGTCACCGGAAAGGGGTTGAGCGAAAAGCATGTCTCCCGTGCAATCTCCCTGAGCGCCGAGAAATACTGTTCCGCCTCCATCATGCTTGGGCAGATGGCAGATATTACCCACGACTATGAGATCCGTGATGCCTGAGACTGCGAACTTCGATGCGCTCATCTCCGAATTCTACAAGGTTTGGTTCCGCTACCATCCCGTGGCGGCGATCTTCGCCGGTGTGCCTGGCTATGAGGGACTGTTGGCTGCCGATGGTGACGACGACGTCGGAGCGCTCTCCTCCTGGTTGAGCAATCTTCTACTGGGACTGGAAGAGTTGCAGTTCGAGGCGCTTGATCCGGACCGGCAACTCGATCTTCAATTGATTTTCGGGGCTGCGATGATAGAGCACCGCATGCTGCTGGAGCAGGATTGGCGTCACCGCGACCCTGCCCGTTACCTGCCGTTGCGCCCCCTGCAGGAGTTAATGGTGCGGCAACCTGCCTCCCTCTGTGAAGCGCTGCAAGGGATATTGGAACGCACCGGCAACTATCTGCGGGATGCGCGTACGCAGCTTGCGGAACTGCCGGAACTGGTCTCGACCCTCTGGTTGGCTGAGGCGCTGGAGATGTCGGAAGCAGGTCTTCCCTGGCTGCATCGGCTTCATGGCGAGCTGCCGCAGGCCCATCAATGTTGTGCAGAACAGGGGCGGCTGCAGGAGCTCGGTTCGAGTGCGGCAGAGGTGATCGAGGATTTCCGTCAGTTTCTGATCAACGACCTGGTCCCCGAGGCCGCAGGTGGTTCCGATTGTGGCTCTGAGCAGGTGGACCGGTTACTGAATCATCGGCACCAGCTGCCCCTGACAGGAGAACAGGCGCTGGCGCTGGTGCGACAGCAGCAGGCGCGTTATTTGCGCCATCTCGAAGAGTTGGGGATAGACCAGGAGTCGCTGGGCGAACAGTATGTTTCCGAAGCTGACCTCTCCGGGGATGCCAGGTGTCAGGCCTATCGCGAAGAGAGTGCCAGGTTCAAGGCCTTTGTCGAAGCGCAGGACCTGCTTGAGCTGCCGTCGCAGCCGCTGGAGTTTCGGGTTACCGATGGCTGTTTCAGCCGCCCCGACTGCGGCAGCTATCTGCGCAGCGAGAGCGGGGGGATCCTGCTGATCCCGGACGAAAAACGGCAGCTGGAGGGTGGTGAAACCCTTTCGGCTATTCGCCTGCGCTGCCTCTATGCTGGCTGGACCGGGCGTCACTACCTTGCTTGGGCCGGCGGTGTGCAGGCCCATAGTCTGGTGCGGCAGATCAACCCATCCGCCGCTTTCAAGCGTGGTTGGGCGCACTACATCAGCTGGTTGCTGGAGGCGCGAGGTTTTTTTACCCGCGAGGATATGGTGCTGCTGGCTCGCCGTCGCCTCGCGCTGGCGGAGCAGGCGTTGGTGGATCTCGAATTTCACATGGGACGTTTGGATAGCCATCAGGCACTGGAGCGGCTGCAATCCCTGCTCGATCATCCCGCCCCCGGTTTGGCCGAGTCGCGGCTGACCCATCTCTCCAGGCGGCCGACAGATGCCTTCATGGCGTTGATCGGCGTCGCAATGATCGAGCAGACAAGGGAAGTCGTACTGCGCCAGGAGCCTGAGCTGTCGCTCAAGGCGTTTCACAGTCGGTTGTTGGCGCATGGCGCCGTCAGTCTGCCGCTGGTGGTAAAGCGCGTTTTTGGGGAGGCGGTTTGGGAAGAGGTGTCAGGGGCGGTTTTGGGAAAAGGTGACAGGTGACAGGTGACAGGGCGAGTTTACAAAATTATTGTTAAATAGGGCTTGACGCGTTTCCGGGTCGACGCAAACTTTGGAAACCTGAAACCTGAAACCTGAAACCTGAAACCTGAAACCTGAAACCTGAAACCTGAAACCTGAAACCTGAAACCTGAAACCTGAAACCTGAAACCTGAAACCTGAAACCTGAAACCTGAAACCTGAAACCTGAAACCTGAAACCTGAAACCTTTATTTATAAATACCAAACCGATTTCGTCATCAGTTTTGAGGTGAATTTCATCGCCTGTTTGACGGGTTCCGGTAGTTCGGCACCGCCGGCTTCGAGGGCGACGGTGGCGTGGTGGATCTCGTCTTCTTTCATCTGTTCCAGGATGGCGCGGCTCTTTTCGTCCTGGGGCGGCAGGCGGTTCAGATGGTTGTTCAGGTGGGCTTCGACCTGATGTTCGGTCTCTGCAACGAAGCCGAGACTCCATTTGTCCCCCGCTAATCCTGCGGCAGCGCCCATAAGGAATGATCCGCCATACCAGAACGGGTTGAGCAGGCTTTTGCGATTGTCCAGTTCCAGTAACCGTTTTTCGCACCAGGCGAGGTGGTCGTTCTCCTCCTGGGCTGCGCGTTCCATGCTCTCCCGCACATGCGGCAGCTTCGCGGTCAACGCCTGCCCCTGATAGAGCGCCTGGGCACAGACCTCGCCGGTGTGGTTGATGCGCATCAGACGGGCGGTTTCGTCCTGCTCCTGGTCACTCATCTCCGACTCTGGGATGGTCTGGGCGGGGTTGCTGCGCTCGGTGACCTGGGGGCGCCCAAATAGGGTGCGCAGGACCTGGTCGATGCCGATCAGCAGATTATCAGCTGGGCTGTAGTTTCTCTGTCTCATAGGGAAAAGATAAGCCTGTCTGACTTACTGTTCAAGTCCAGTTGCCGTGTCAGCAGTTCAACGGGGTGCAGTACCTCGATATCGAGCCCGGCACGTTTGATCTGGCTGCGGAACTGCAGGGTGCAGCCGGTGCTGCTGGTGACCAGTATGTCGGCCTTTGTCTCTTTCAGCAGTGTGATCTTGTCCTCACCAAGCGACTGGGCGAGTGCTGGCTGGGTCAGTGGATAGCTGCCAGCGCCGCCGCAGCAGATGGCGTTTTCCGGCAGCAGGAAGGGGATGAGGCCGGGTATCCGCTGCAGCAGTGTCATGGGAGCGTCCTCTGATGCCGAGCATGGGCGGTGTACCGCCACCCTTGCCTTCAATGGGGTGAAAGGAAAGGTCTCCGGCCAGGGTGTATTGAGCAGAAACGCTGAAATCGTCTGCAGGCGTGGCGTGGACCGGGTTTGCTCCAGCAGCTCCTTGTGACAGGCATCGGCGAGGGTGATGAGGGTCGTGGGTTTGGGTGAGGTGAACACATCACTGTTTTGCTTGCTTAGCCGGTCGGCGGCTTGCGGGAAACCGTTGTGCCGATGCAGGGCGCCGCAGCAGACCTGTTGTCTGGGTACATTCACCGCAAAACCCATGTGTGTGAGCAGGCGGATAGTCGCATCGATCACCGGACGGTCCACCTGGCTGGATATGCAACCGATAAAGAGTTGCACACTGCCACCACCTGCCGTGACGGCAGGGGTGAGGCCAGAAGGAGGGGGTTGGTAAACCGGTATTTCCGATGCCAGATCTGCCAGCTGTCTGAGTGGCTTTGATGGCGCTTTTTTGAGCAGACGCAACACGCCGGTACGGGACAGCAGCGGCAGCAGACGGGTGGTTTGGCCGAAAAGTTTGCGTTCACTGAGCAGGTTCAGTAAAACCCGGCGCAGCGGCCTTTTGATGCCCGCTGACTGCTGCAGCATGGCGTGGGCGGCGTCTATCAGTTTGCCATAGGAGACTCCCGAGGGACAGGCAGTTTCGCAGGCGCGGCAGTTGAGGCAGCGTGCCAGATGCAGCCGTAGAGTGGGTGTCGGTGACAGTTCACCGCTGGCCAGTGCCTGCATCAGCGCGATTCGGCCCCGAGGTGAGTCCGCTTCATTCGCCAACTTGCGGTAGGTCGGGCAGTGAGGCAGACAGAGCCCACACTTGACGCAGCGGTCGGCTTCTTTCAGGAGTTGTTCAGGGGTCACGGATTGCTGAGGTATGGTAATCAGGGTTAGGGCAGGCACTATAATACCGGTTAATCGGATTGTAATCACAATGGCAGGCAGACATGGCCTACTATCGTCACCATCTTTTTTTCTGCACCAACCAGCGGGATGATGGCCGTAGCTGTTGCGCAAGGTTTGGTGCGGCAAAGATGCGGGGGTATCTGAAGGCGAAGGTCAAGGCACTGGGTCTGGCCGGGCCCGGTGGTGTTCGCATCAACACAGCGGGTTGCCTGGATCGCTGCGACAAAGGGCCGGTAATCGTGGTCTACCCGGAAGCTGTCTGGTACACCTACATCGATAGCGAGGACCTCGATGAGATTCTGCAGCGCCACCTGATCGACGGTGAGGTGGTGGAGCGGTTGAGGATCCGCTGACTGGTGCTGCTTAATAATAGAACTGGGAACGTAGGCCCGATCAAGCGTAGCGGATCGGGCATTCGGGCTAACGTGCTGCTGTACAGAAACAGAAAAAGCTCTACAGCGCCTTGATCCTGGTCGCCCCACACCGTTTGCAACGATAGCGCGTGACCAGTCGCCCCTGTTTTACGTCGAATGACTGTTCATCCACCACTTCCCATTTGTGGAAACCCTCCCGGCACAATCCTTTGCCTTTGTGCTTCTCGCTGAGTTTGGGGCGTTTGAAAGGTAGAATGTCCGCCATCTTCTGAACTCCGACTGAATCGACTTCGATTATGCCCGATAACCGTCCTGTCTTTCATATTCTCGCCGTGGGTTGGGATCATCCCGCCTGGCAAGGCAGTTTCTATCCTGATGACCTGCCGGAGGATTGGCGGCTGACCTACTATGCCAATGAGGTGCCAGGCGTGCTGATGCCGATGGTGCTCTGGTGCAAGGCGGACGAGGCGCAGGTGGAGAGTTGGATTGATGATGTAGAAGAGGGGTTTCGCTTCTATCTTGCATTGGAGGGTGGAGGCGGAGACTGTGACCCTGTCGCTGTTGCTAATCTGTTGGGGGATAATCTCGGCGGCGTTGTTGTCGATTCTGTTGTGGAGACAACACGGACAGATAATATTCCCCGGTTTACACTGGCGACGAAGGGGCAGCCGCTTTCCGAAAAGGTGTCTCCTGCCTACCGTGTGGCGGCAGAAAGCCTGGGTGATCTGCGTGTACAGCGGGCGTTGCTGGAGTCGTTGGCAGGGCAGGTGCCGGAGGGTGCCGATGTACTGCTGTTCATCGAGGGCGAGCGGATGGATATGGCGGTGTTGAAGGATCTGCGTCAGCTGGCACAACTGCTGGGTCTTGCTTGACCCCACCACAGCCCACCGACACAATGGCGGCTCTCATTCACGAAGGGATTGTATCTGGAAATGTCAGGCCACTCCGGCAGCGCTGAAACGCCGATCGTCAAAATACGCGGGCTCCATTTCGCTCATGGCAGTCGGGTGATCTTCGATGGCATCGATATCGACATCCCCCGCGGCCGGGTAACGGCGATCATGGGGCCGAGCGGTACGGGCAAAACCACGCTGCTGAAACTGATCGGTGGTCAATTGCGGCCCGATGCCGGTTCCATCGAGGTGGATGGCGTCGACGTGCACCGTCTCTCCCGGAGGGCGCTTTTCCAGCTGCGCATGCGCATGGGCATGCTATTTCAGAGTGGCGCGTTGCTCACCGATATCGATGTCTTTGAGAATGTCGCCTATCCCCTGCGGGAGCATACGGATCTGCCGGAGTCGATGATCCGCGTCCTTGTGCTGATGAAACTCGAAGCCGTGGGGCTGCGGGGCGCTCACGGTCTGATGCCGGCGGAACTCTCCGGCGGCATGGCGCGGCGGGTGGCGCTGGCACGGGCTATTGCGCTGGACCCGATGATGGTGATGTATGACGAGCCCTTCACCGGTCAGGATCCGATCTCCATGGGGGTGCTGGCAAAGCTGATCCGGCGTCTCAACGACGCGGTGCAGATCACCAGCGTCCTGGTCTCCCACGATGTGGAGGAGACGTCGGCCATCGCCGATCTGATCTATGTGATCTCAGGGGGTAAGGTGGTGGAACAGGGTACGCCGGATCAACTGTCGATATCCACATCCGATCAGGTGCGCCAGTTCATGCGGGGGTTGCCGGACGGACCCATGAGATTCCATTATGAGGCTCCGCCTCTGGTGGAGGAGCTGCTTGGATCCGGGAGGAAGCCCTGATGCTGGACGCGCTGGCCCGGTTTGGGCGCCATGGGATGGCGGCGCTGGAGCGCTTCGGACGTGCTCATCTGCTGTTCCTGCAGATTGTTGCCGGTATTACCAGCCTGCTGCCGCGACCAGGATTGCTGGTCACGCAGACCTATTCCGTCGGGGTGCGCACCCTCGTTATCGTCACCGTTTCAGGCCTGTTTGTGGGCATGGTGCTGGGTCTGCAGGGCTACTACGTGCTCTCCCAGTTCGCAGCCGAGGACAGTCTCGGGGTGATGGTTGCGGCCTCGCTGGTGCGGGAGCTGGGACCGGTGGTGACCGCGCTGCTGTTCGCCGGTCGGGCCGGTTCCGCGCTGACCGCCGAGATCGGTCTGATGAAGGCCACTGAGCAACTCTCCGGGCTGGAGATGATGGCGGTGGACCCGGTGCGCCGTATCCTCACGCCGCGCTTCGTTGCCGGTTTCATCTCCATGCCTGTGTTGGCGGCCCTGTTCAGCGCCATCGGTGCTCTGGGCGGCTATTTTGTCGGGGTGGGACTGCTGGGTGTGGATGACGGTGCCTTCTGGAGTCAGATGCAGGCCAAGATCGACTGGAATGAGGATGTGATCAACGGGGTGATCAAGAGCCTGGTTTTCGGCCTGGTCTGCACCTGGATTGCCCTGTTTCAGGGTTACGATTCGGTACCGACCTCGGAAGGTGTGAGCCGGGCCACCACCCGTACCGTGGTCCATTCGGCACTGGCGGTGCTGGTGCTCGATTTTGTTTTAACGGCGATGATGTTTGGAGAGTGAATGATGAAAATTAGACAGGTCGAGATCGCCGTCGGCGCCTTTATGGTGGCGGGGCTGATTGCGCTCTTTTTTCTGGCCATGCAGGTGAGCAATCTGAGTGCCTTCACCACGGGTGAGGGTTACGAAGTCAGTGCGCGTTTCGACAATATCGGCGGCCTGAAGGTGCGTTCGCCGGTGGCGATGGCGGGGGTTCGTCTCGGCCGGGTGGTGGAAATTCGTTATGACCAGAGCAGTTACGAAGCGTTGGTGACCATGCGTATTGAATCCCAATACGATCAAATTCCTGACGATACCTTCGCCAAGATCTATACTTCAGGTTTATTGGGTGAGCAATATATCGGACTTGACCCCGGCGGCAGCGAAGAGATGTTGGCGGACGGCGGCGAGATCAACATGACCCAGTCCGCCTTGGTGCTGGAGGAGATTGTTGGTCAGTTTCTTTTTAGCAAGGCGGAAGAGAAGGGTCTTGAATAGGATGGGATCTGTGAGCGAGGCGACCATTTTTCGTGAGGGCGCTTTCCACTTTCGGGTGGAGGGGGATTTGACCTTTTCCACTGCGCGGAGTCTGCTTGCCCAGTCGCAAGAGTTGTTTAACCCCTCTCAGGGGATCTCCATTGATCTTTCGCATACCAAGCGTACCGATAGCGCAGGTCTGGCGCTATTGCTGGAGTGGATGAAGTGTGCGCAGGATCATGGAGCGAGCCTGGAGGTCTCCGGCATGCCGCAGGCGCTGATTGCTATCGCAGGACTGTGTAATCTTGAAGATCTGCTGCTGACGGTGACCAAGACCCCTTGATGGAATGTTGCCCGACGTGGATCAGGACCCGCTCCTCCTTACCCTCTTTCTCATCTTTTCTGGCGCAGCAGTGCTCGCCACTATCGCCCTGCTGGTGCGTCAGGCGCTGTTGATCTCCTACCTCGTGCTGGGTGCGCTGCTTGGTCCCTGGGGGCTGCATCTGGTCAGTGACCCGGAAGTAGTGAAGGAGATAGCCCATATCGGCATCATCTTCCTGCTATTTCTGCTGGGCCTGGACCTGCAGCCGAAAGAGCTGTTGGGCATGGTGCGCAAGACTACCCTGGTTACCTTGCTCAGCTCCCTCGTCTTTGCCTTCATTGGGGCTGCTGTGGCCTTTGTATTCGGTTTTAATCTGATCGAATGCCTGGTGATCGGCGGCGCGGTAACCTTCTCCAGCACCATTATTGGTTTGAAGCTGCTGCCGACCACCGTACTGCACCATCAGCGTTCCGGTGAGATTATCGTCAGCATCCTGTTGCTGCAGGATCTGCTGGCGATTGCTATGCTGCTAATGTTGCAGGGTGGTAGCAGTGAGTTGAACCCTGTGCTGCATATCGTCCTGCTGTTGCTGGCATTGCCCTTGATGGTCGGTGGTGGCTGGTTGGCTGCCCGCTTTCTGCTCATACCGCTGATTCGGCGTTTTAGCAAGATCAAAGAGTATATCTTCCTGATGGCGATAGGCTGGTGCCTGGGCATGGCCGAGTTGGCGGGGGCGTTGGGACTGTCCCATGAAATAGGTGCCTTCATTGCAGGTATCTCTCTGGCGACCAGTCCGATTGCGATCTTCATTGCCGAAAGTCTGAAACCGCTCCGGGATTTTTTTCTGATTCTCTTCTTTTTCTCTCTTGGGGCCGGTTTCAATCTGGAGATGTTGCCTGCAGTGGTGTTGCCTGCGCTACTGTTGGCGGGGCTGCTGTTGTTGATCAAACCCTGGGTCTTTCGTCGTCTGCTCTATCATGCCGGCGAGGATAACGAGCGTAGTCGCGAAGTGGGCTTCCGCCTGGGGCAACTTAGTGAATTCTCCCTTCTGGTCGCGGTTCTGGCTTATGATCTGGGGGAGATCGGGGCAGAGGCTTCATACCTGATTCAGCTCAGCACCCTGTTTACTTTTCTGGTGTCGACCTATTTTATCGTGCTGCGATTTTATACACCGATGGCCATTTCAGACCGCTTGCGGCGGGATTGATGAATTTGATAGGGATGGGAAATTGAATGTGGGAGATCGTCGAACAGATCGACATCATATTAGGCCTGATCGCAGTGGCCCTGAGCCTGATATTTTGGTCCAGAAAAAAATCTGCCGACTGGCGGAACAAGAAGAACCGTGGCTATGTGGAGACAGATACCAGAAAAGGTCAGATAGGGCTTTCCGTGCCGGACTGTTTTAATGACAGATACAGATCAAGGATGGCTGTGAATGAAAGCGACATGGATAGGGTTCTGAAGTTAAGACTTGCCTCTTTCAACGGTAAGGTGATTGTGTCAGACGATGCCTATTGGGCTTGCCAGCGTCTTAATGCCTATGCCATGAAAATCGTTTTCGATTTCACCGGGACACCAATAGGGTATTGGGGTTTGGTGCCGGTGACAGAGAAGACCTACCGCAGCTTTCTCGACAATCAGATCACCCATGAAGAGATTCTGACCCGGGACGCGCTGAGCTGGAAATCAATTGATCGGGACAATGTCTATCTCTATATCATCGGTGTTGCGGTTCCGCCGAAGGGTGAAAAGCGGCATGATGAGGACCATCGAAATTCCAGTAAGGTGTTGGGTGACCTCGCGGAATTTGTTCTTTTTCTCCTGACCCGGCTGAATGTGAAGGGGATATTTGTCTACCCCAGTACGCTGGATGGACTCAGTACGCTGAAACACTTCAAGTCACTCAGCACAGGGGTAAATATTGGTGGCAATGAAAAACAGCCTCTGCATTTTGTTGAACAACAACATATCGATCTGTTAAGAAGAGAGCTTGAAAGCCTCCTGCCGAAGATCAAAAGCCTGCCCGTCTGGGATGAAGAGGATAAAAACAGTTTTCTGCAGCTGCTTGGGTCGACTCAGTCGGGATGATGGAAGCGACATTGTCCGGAGACTTTCAGGATGGAGAGGGAACTGATTTCTGAACTGAAATGCCCCGATCTCCCGTTTTGCTGTGAATTTCGTTATCATGCACGGTTTTTCCGCATAATCGAAAAATCCGGTAACCGAGTCGATGGATAAACTGATCATCAATGGTGGAGGTCCCCTGGACGGAGAAGTCCGTATCGCAGGGGCCAAGAACGCGGCGCTGCCTATTCTGGCGGCGACGCTGCTGGCCGATGGGCCGATGAGCGTCGGCAATGTACCGCATCTGCATGATATCACCACCACAATGGAGCTGCTGGGCGGCATGGGCATCACCCTGGTGGTGGATGAGAAGATGAGTATCGAGGTCGATACGAGCACCATCAAGGAGTTCTATGCGCCTTATGAGCTGGTAAAGACCATGCGCGCATCGATCCTTGTGCTGGGTCCCATGCTCAGTCGCTTTGGCCAGGCCGATGTCTCTCTGCCGGGAGGCTGCGCCATCGGGTCCCGTCCGGTAAATCTGCATATCGACGGCCTGCGAGCCATGGGTGCCGACATCGATGTCGAAGGGGGCTATATCCGTGCTCGGGCGAAACGCCTGCATGGCGCGCGTATCGTTATGGACATGGTTTCCGTAACCGGTACGGAGAACCTGATGATGGCGGCGGCGCTGGCCGACGGCACCTCGTTGATCGAGAATGCCGCGCGGGAACCGGAAGTGGTGGATCTGGCGGACTGCCTGAACAAGATGGGCGCCAAGGTGAGTGGTGCCGGCACCTCCACCATCACCATTGAGGGCGTGGAGAAGCTTATTGGCACCCACTACGATGTGCTACCGGATCGTATTGAAACCGGTACCTACCTGGTGGCGGCAGCGATGACCGGTGGACGGGTAAAGGTGCGGGACACCTGCCCCGATTTGTTGGATGCAGTGACTCAGAAATTGCGTGAAGCAGGCGCCAGCATCGAGGTTGGCAAGGACTGGATGACGCTGGATATGCAAGGCCGACGGCCCAAGGCGGTGGATGTGCATACCGCCCCCTATCCTGCGTTCCCCACCGATATGCAGGCCCAGTTCACAGCGCTGAATTCTGTGGCAGAAGGGGTGGGGACCGTCACCGAGACCGTTTTCGAGAATCGTTTCATGCACGTGCAGGAGCTGCAGCGCATGGGCGCCCGGATTCGCCTTGAAGGCAATACGGCCATCTGCACCGGGGTGGAACGCCTGACCGGTGCACCGGTGATGGCTACCGATCTGCGCGCTTCCGCCAGTCTGGTGCTGGCAGCGCTGGTGGCGGATGGCGAGACGCTGGTGGATCGCATCTACCATATTGATCGCGGTTACCAGAATATTGAAGAGAAACTCTCCGGGTTGGGTGGAAAGATTCGACGCATTCCTAGCTGACAGCGTCAGGCGAAAAACGATGAAAAACATGAAATTTGACGTACCTGTCACTATCGCGCTCTCCAAGGGACGTATCTTCAAACAGAGCCTGCCCTTGTTGGCGTATGCCGGTATTGAGCCGCTGGACGACCCTGAGACCAGCCGCAAACTGATCCTGGACACCAATCACGAAAAGGTGAAACTGGTGATTATCCGCGCCACCGACGTGCCGACCTATGTCCAGTACGGTGCGGCTGACTTGGGTGTGGCCGGCAAGGATGTCCTGCTGGAGCATGGTGGTGAGGGGCTATATGAACCCCTCGATCTGAAGATCGCCCGCTGCCGCATGATGACTGCCGGTTTCAAGGACGCAGTGGCCGACAGGCCGGGACGCCTGCGAGTCGCCACCAAATATGTGAAGAGTGCCCAGCGCTACTACGCCTCTCTGGGGCAGCAGGTGGAGATCATCAAACTCTATGGCTCCATGGAGCTTGCGCCCATCGTCGGGTTGGCGGACCTGATCGTCGACCTGGTTGAGAGCGGCAATACATTGAAGGCCAATGGCCTGGTGCCGCTGGAACATATCGCCGATATCAGTTCCCGCTTGATTATCAACAAGGCTGCCTGGAAGATGAAACACGCCACGATGACGTCGTTGAAAGAGGCGATGGCTGAGGTGGTGGAGCAGAATCAGGGGTGATTCCAATCTCCTGTATCAGGACGTAGGTCCGATCAAGCGCAACGGATCGGGCGTATCTGAAAGATATGTCGTACTGCGTTGCCGGTTCCGCTACGCTTGAACCGGCCTACTTCTTTAGTGATCCGAATAAATATGTGGGGATCAAATCCATGACCGACATTCGCATACTGAACACCGCCGATGAGGGTTTCCAGTCGCAGCTGGATGCGCTGCTGGCCTGGGAGTCGGTATCCGACAAGGCTGTGAACGACACCGTTAATAATATTATCGACGAGATTCGTGGGCGGGGTGATGCGGCGCTAGTCGATTTTACCAATCGCTTCGACCGCTGGCAGGCTGAGCGCGCGGTAGACCTGGAGATCCCGCTGGAACGGCTTGAACAGGCCTGGCAACGGATCCCGCAGTCGCAGCAGCAGGCGCTGAATGTTGCCGCAGGCCGGGTGCGCGCCTACGCCGAACATCAGAAGATGGAGTCTTGGTCCTATACCGAGGCGGACGGCACACTGTTGGGTCAGCAGGTGACTTCGCTGGATCGGGTCGGGCTCTATGTGCCCGGTGGCAAGGCGGCTTATCCCTCCTCGGTGCTGATGAACGCCATCCCCGCCAAGGTGGCCGGTGTGCCGGAGTTGATCATGGTGGTGCCGACGCCGGGTGGCGAGCTGAATGAGCTGGTGTTGGCGGCGGCCCACGTCTCCGGTGTGGACAGGGTCTTCGCCGTCGGCGGCGCCCAGGCAGTGGCTGCCCTGGCCTTCGGTACGGAGTCAGTGCCGCCGGTGGACAAGATTGTCGGCCCAGGCAACATCTATGTCGCTACCGCCAAACGGGCGGTATTCGGCCAGGTCGGCATCGATATGGTGGCCGGGCCTTCTGAAATTCTGGTGGTCTGCGACGGCAAGACCGATCCTGACTGGATCGCCATGGATCTCTTCTCCCAGGCGGAACACGATGAGGATGCACAGTCGATCCTGGTCTGCCCGGATGCCGACTATATCGCCCAAGTGGCGGCGAGTATCGACAAGCTTTTGCCCACCATGGAGCGCCGGGAGATCATCGCCACCGCACTGCGGGTGCGTGGTGCGCTGATCCAGACCCGTGATATGGATGAGGCAGTGGAGGTGGCGAATTTCATCGCACCTGAACATCTTGAGTTGTCGGTGGAGGATCCGGAAGCGATGGCAAAGCGGATACGCCATGCCGGGGCAATCTTCATGGGGCGCTATACTGCCGAGGCGATGGGTGACTACTGCGCCGGTCCCAACCATGTGCTTCCCACTTCCCGCACGGCGCGCTTCTCTTCTCCTTTGGGAGTGTATGACTTTCAGAAGCGCTCCAGCCTGATTTTTGCCTCGGCTGCAGGGGCGGATACCATGGCGGAGACCGCCTCGGTGCTGGCCCGTGGAGAAGGTCTCACGGCCCATGCGCGCTCCGCAGAGTATCGCGGGAAAACCTGATGCTATCGGTGCTCACTCGTTCGGTGATTACCTGTCCACAGTGCGGGCATCGTGCCGAAGAGGAGATGCCGACTGACGCCTGTCAGTGGTACTACGAATGTACTGGTTGCGGTGAACTGCTGCGGCCAAAGCCGGGGGATTGCTGTGTCTTCTGCTCCTATGGCAGCGTGCCCTGTCCGCCGGTTCAGCAAGAGGGCGGTTGCTGTGGAGCCGGATCCTAGAGGACCTGGGCCGGAGAAAATCCACTACTGCTGAACATCTCGACAGGGTAAGCGATGAGCGATAACGAAAAACTGAACCAGTGGGTGCGCCCCGAGATCCGTGCTCTCTCCGCCTATCATGTGCCGGACCCTGGTGACATGATCAAGCTCGATGCCATGGAGAATCCCTACACCTGGCCGGATGAGTTGCGCCGTGAATGGCTCGACTTGCTGGCGGCGGTGGATGTAAATCGATACCCCGACCCTCAGGCCACCGACCTGAAGGCGCGGTTGCGGGTCTCGATGTCGGTTCCCGAGGGCGCGGAGATCATCCTCGGCAACGGTTCCGATGAGCTGATCCAGATGCTGGCGATGAGTGTTGCGGCCCCCGGCCGGACAGTGTTGTCGGTGGATCCCGGTTTTGTCATGTACCGCATGATCGCCGCCTTCTGTGGTATGCGTTATGCGGGGGTGCCACTCAACGGGGATGACTTCAGCCTTGGTCTGGAAACCCTGCTGGCGGCTATCGAAAAAGAGCAGCCGGCGCTGATCTTTCTTGCCTATCCGAACAATCCTACAGGCAACCTGTTTGACAAAGACGCCATCCAGGATGTTATCGAGGCGGCCCCCGGTCTGGTGGTGATCGACGAAGCCTACGCACCTTTTACCGATGAGAGTTTCATGGATCGCTTGGGCGAGTTCGACAATCTTCTGGTAATGCGTACTGTCTCCAAGATGGGGTTGGCGGGTCTGCGGTTGGGACTGTTGGCGGGTCCGGCAGACTGGTTAGGAGAGGTGGAAAAGACTCGTCTGCCCTACAATATCAATGTGCTGACCCAGGTTAGTGCTGACTTTGCCTTGGCCCACCAGCCGGTGTTCGATGCGCAGACCTATGCCGTCCGTGAGGCGCGTGGGCAGCTGTTTGCCGAACTCGAAAGAGTGGTGGATGTGACCCCCTATCCATCCGACGCCAACTTCATCCTGCTACGCGTTCCGCAGGGCAGAGCGCTCTCCTTGTTTGAGGATCTGAAGGGGAAAGGCGTGTTGGTTAAGAATCTGCATGGTGCCCACCCCTTGTTGGAGGATTGCCTGCGCGTCACTGTAGGTACGCCAATGGAAAATTCGACTTTCATCTCTGCGCTTTCCGATTTACTTTGATTCACATCATTTGAGTCTTCATTGGTTCGGCGTAGTTTCCCTTGGTCGTCTAAGGGAAATTACTCCAGTCCGGATTGGACCGGCTCTATCGTCGGCAAAAAACAATAACTCCTGAAGTCCGTAGTTTGGAGGAGCCTCAAATGAAAAAATATGTCCTATCGCTTGCTCTATTGGTAAGTGTTTCTCTCTCAGTACCTGTCGAAGCGACCAACGGTTACTGGACCCACGGTTATGGGCCAAAATCAAAATCGATGGCCGGTGCCTGCGTCGCAATGGCCTTTGGTGCCATGTGCGCGGCAAGCAATCCGGCCTCCCTGGCGGTAGTCGGTAACCGCATCGAAGTTGGTGCCTCACTGTTTGCCCCCAAACGGGGTTATACCGCTGACGACAATCTCCCGCCGGGAATGGCCCCCATTGAGCCGGGCAAGGTTGAAAGTGAAAATGATCTCTTTCTTATTCCCCATTTCGCGGCCAATTATATGTTGGATGAAGTCAGCTCCATCGGTATTGCCATCGGTGGCAATGGCGGAATGAATACCGAGTATGACAGAGCGGTGTTTGCGCGTTTCAACCCGACGGGTGATCCCCAGTTTGATGCATCGAGTCCGACCGGCATCGATCTGAAGCAGATGTTTATCGGCATCACCTATTCACGCTTGCTGAATGAGCAACACTCCATCGGTATCACGCCTATTCTTTCAGTCCAGTCGTTTTCGGCTACCGGTCTGGAACCTTTTAAGCTGATGTCTGAATCGCCTGATAGCGTTACCGGTAATGGCACCGATGTCTCTTACGGCGGCGGGTTGCGAGTGGGCTGGCTGTGGCAATTCGACGAACAGCTGAAGATTGGCGCCTCCTACCAGACCAAGCTGTGGATGAGCGATTTCGACAAATACGAAGGTCTGTTTGCAGAACAGGGCAACTTTGATATTCCCGCTAATTTTGATCTGGGATTCTCCTATATATTTTTACCGGACTGGACCTTCTCCTTCGATTTTCAGCGCATCCTCTTCTCTGACGTCAACGCGATCGGCAACTCCTCGGTTGGTCCGGTTCCGCCGCTGATGGGGTCAGATGAGGGCTACGGATTCGGCTGGGATGACATGAACGTCTACAAATTTGGCCTGCAATGGCTCTACAGCCAGGATCTGACGCTCCGGGCCGGGTTCAGCCAGGCATCCAAGCCATTCGAGAACCAACAGGCGCTCTTCAACATCCTGGCGCCCGCCGTGGTTCGACAGCACTACACCGCTGGTTTTGGCTGGCGGCTGGAGAACGAGAGCGAGATCAATGTTGCCTTCATGTACGTGCCGGAAGAGAGTGTGGGCGGTACGAACCCGATGACCGGCCCCCAAACCGGTGAGATATGGATGAGTCAGTGGGAGATAGAGGTGGGTTGGGCTACCAGTTTCTAATGTCCATGGATGGTTTGGGCAATGTGGCTTTTTTCTCGGCTATGTATAAGTTAGCTGTTGCGGAGTCCTCCCTATAGCTTCGAGAAAACAGATATTGGGTGTTATCTCAATCAGCGTGTGGAGGGTGGGCGTTCCTGGGATATCACGTCGACCGTAAATTCAGCATTGCCTCTCCATCCGCTGACCTTCAATACCGATCCCGGTGGCTCGTTGGCGATAAGCTGCATCAGCTCATGAGAGTTGTGGGGCCTTACCCCGTTGACCTCGGTGATAACGTCGCCGGGACGCATATCGGCCAGGCTTCCAGGGCCATCCTCGAGTACGCCTGTGACCAGAATGCCTTCAACGGCATGCAGGCCAAACGCCTCGGCAAGCTTTTCGGTCACATCCTGTCCCTGTATGCCCAGCCAGCCACGCACCACCTGACCACTTGCGATCAGCTGGCGCATGATCCCTTCTGCCAAGTCGAAGGGGATGGCGAAACCTATGCCCTGAGAGCCGCCGCTCTTGGAGAAGATTGCAGTATTGACGCCGATCAGCTCGCCGCGGGCGTTGATCAAGGCGCCGCCTGAGTTGCCGGGGTTGATGGCCGCGTCTGTCTGGATAAAATTTTCGAAGGTATTGATGCCAAGATGGGTGCGACCGGTGGCGCTGACGATTCCCATGGTGACCGTCTGGCCGACGCCGAAGGGGTTGCCGATGGCGAGTACCACGTCACCCACCCGTTGTGTATCGGAGTTGCCGATGGGTATAGCCGGCAAGTTTGGCTCATCGTCTATCTTCAATACCGCCACATCCGACTCTTCATCGCTGCCGATCAGGCTGACGTTGACGCTGTGGCCATTGGCGAGCACGACTTTTATCTCATCGGCGCCGTCGATAACGTGATGGTTGGTCAGCAGATAGCCGTCCTTTGTTATGATGACGCCGGAGCCCAGGCTGGTATCGCGCCGCTGCCGGATCTTCTCCGGGAGAGAGTCGCCAAACAGGTGTTGCAGTATCGGATCCCTAAATCGCAATGTCTGGCGTTCAGTGGTAATCGTGGCCGTAAAGATATTGACCACGGAGGGTGCGGCAATGGAGACTGCGTCCGCATATGAGAAAGGACCCGGCTGCCTGGTTATCTGTTCTCCTGCGTCTGGTCTGTTGAGTTCCGGCTCTGGCAGCTTGTCATTGTACAACAGCCCGGGTACCAGGAAGAGAATGACGATAGCGGCTGCAATGCCGACAGTTACCGAGGTGAGCAGAAATGAGAGGAGTTTTCCGATTTGCATAGTGAGGGTAACCTAACATGCCACCAGTTCCACTGTCAGGACAGAATAATCATGATCAACATCCACTCGCTCGAAACCTACTGCAATGACTGCCTGAATGCCGACGGCTTCGATGACTACTGTCCCAATGGTTTGCAGGTGGAGGCAGTTTCGGAGGTGGAACGTTTGATGGTGGGTGTTACGGCAAGTCAGGCCCTGATCGATGCAGCTGTCGATTGGGGGGCTGATGCGTTGTTGGTGCATCATGGTTTTTTCTGGAAAGGAGAGGCTGCATCGATCAGGGGCATGAAGGGACGTCGAATCAGCGCCCTGATCAAGGGCGGGGTCAACCTGCTGGTTTATCACCTGCCGTTGGATGCGCATCCAGAATGGGGAAACAATCGACAGTTGGCGGAGCGGTTGGCCTTTCCAAGCCCAAGGGTGACTGAAGCGGGGAATGGCCTGCTATGGCGTTGCGACCTGAAGGCTCCTCTACATGCGGTAGAGTTACAGCGGCGTTTGCAGGAGGTACTGGGCCGGGCTCCGTTGCATATCGACTCAGGTGGTGGTGCAATTCAAAGCGTAGGTTGGTGTACCGGAGGCGCCCAGGGTTTCATCGAAGAGGCGGCAGATCTTAATCTCGATGCCTATATCTCAGGTGAAATATCGGAAGCCACAGTGCATGTTGCCAGAGAGCGGGGCATACACTATTTTGCTGCTGGACATCATGCCACAGAGCGTTATGGCGTACAGGCATTGGCTGAGCACCTGGCGGAAAGATTCTCACTGGATTGTCGTTTTGTCGATATCGATAATCCTGCTTAGAGACGGTTACTTTTGATCTAATGGGATAATGAGGAGAAAAACCCCTGCCAGTCTTGACCTGTTGATGAGCTTGGGGGAGAATGCGCGGTCAATTTAGGGGTTTTTAAGTATATTCTAATGTCCTGAACGGCTAGGGTCGTTGCACATGGATAGAATGTGTCGATCTGTCCAGAAAATCGGGGAGTCTGAAAGATATGAGCGCAGATGGCGTTGATTTGAAAAGGCGGCGTACTTTAACGCTAGCCACCAGTGCGGTCGGTGCGGTTGGCGCCGGATTCGTTGTGTACCCTTTCCTGGCGGCTTGGGCCCCCAGTGAAAAAGCCAAGGCAGCAGGTGCGCCGGTCGAGGCCGACATCGGCAAGCTGGAACCGGGGCAGATGATGCGCGTCAAATGGCGCGGCAAGCCGGTCTGGATCGTGCATCGCACGGAGCAGAATCTCAAGGATCTGTCCGCGCTGGATAGCATTCTCGCGGATCCCGCTTCAGACGTGCCCCAGCAGCCGACCTACTGCAAGAATCCCACCCGGGCCATCAAGGAGAAATACCTGGTGGCGGTTGGAATCTGCACCCACCTGGGTTGCTCTCCGACCTACCGTCCGGAGGTCGCTCCCGCCGACTTGGGCGCCGACTGGAAGGGCGGTTTTTTCTGCCCCTGTCACGGTTCCCGATTCGATCTTGCCGGTCGCGTCTACGCAGGCGTGCCGGCACCGACGAATCTGGAGATTCCCCCCTACCAATATCTTTCCGATACCAGGATACTGATTGGTACTGATGGAGGTGCTTCCTGATGAGCATGATGCAGAACTTCGTCGGCTGGATCGACGATCGCTTTCCGATGACCAAGGTGTGGAACGAGCACCTGGCACAATACTACGCCCCGAAGAACTTCAACTTCTGGTACTTCATGGGTTCACTGGCGATGCTGGTGCTGGTGCTGCAGATCTTCACCGGTGTCTGGCTGGCGATGAGCTACAAACCCGATGCAGAGATGGCCTTCGGTTCGGTCGAGTACATCATGCGCGACGTGGACTGGGGCTGGCTGATTCGCTACATGCACTCTACCGGCGCATCGGCATTCTTTATCGTTATCTACCTGCACATGTTCCGCGGGTTGATGTACGGTTCTCACCGGAAGCCGCGTGAGTTATTGTGGATCATCGGTGTAATCATCTATCTGGCGATGATGGCCACAGCCTTCATGGGTTATCTGCTTCCCTGGGGACAGATGTCCTACTGGGGGGCGCAGGTTATCGTCAATCTGTTTTCGGCAGTGCCGGTGATCGGGCCTGATCTGGGTGTCTGGATCCGTGGTGACTACGTCATCTCGGACGCCACCCTGAACCGCTTCTTTGCCTTGCACTTCCTGCTGCCGTTCATATTGGCCGCCCTGGTCTTCGTGCATATCGTTGCCCTGCATAAGGTGGGTTCCAACAATCCTGATGGTATCGAGATCAAAAAGGGACCCAAAGGCAACAGGTGGAGCGATACCGCGCCAGCTGATGGCATTCCCTTTCACCCCTATTACAGTGTGAAGGATATTGCCGGCATTGCGGGCTTCCTCTTTCTGTTCGCGGCAGTTGTCTTCTTCGCGCCGGAGATGGGGGGCTACTTCATCGAGCACCCCAACTTTGAGCCGGCCAATCCGCTGAAGACGCCTGACCACATTGCGCCGGTCTGGTATTTCACTCCCTTCTACGCGATTCTGCGCGCGGTGCCCTCCATTGCGGGCTCCGCCTTTCCAGGTGTTGTTGCCATGTTTGCCTCGATCCTGATCATGTTCTTCCTGCCTTGGCTGGACAAGAGCCCGGTCAAGTCGATCCGCTACAAGGGAACCCTCTACAAGGTGATTCTTGGGCTGTTCGTGGTCGATTTCATCGTCCTGGGTTACCTGGGTGTGCAGCCGACCACTGATCTGTACAAGCTGATGGCGCAGATCGGCACGTTCTACTACTTCGCGTTCTTCCTGTTGATGCCGATCTACAGCAAGATGGACAAGACCAAGCCTGTTCCTGAGAGGGTGACCGAATGAAAAAGCTGATTTCTGCATTTTTGTTGGCCCTGGTGCCTGCGCTGGGAATGGCCGCCGGTGGTGGAGCCCACCTGGACCACGCCGACGTCGACATGTCCGATCAGGCTTCGCTGCAGCGGGGTGCCAAGGTCTTCATGAACTACTGCCTGAGCTGTCACTCGGCCAAGTACCAGCGCTTCAAC
The DNA here is from genome assembly GCA_019623805.1 of Gammaproteobacteria bacterium (ex Lamellibrachia satsuma). Taxonomy (NCBI): domain Bacteria; kingdom Pseudomonadati; phylum Pseudomonadota; class Gammaproteobacteria; species Gammaproteobacteria bacterium (ex Lamellibrachia satsuma). The sequence continues at coordinate 1,824,920 of CP053680.1, read as the reverse complement.
CGGATGGCGAAAGACCTGGGTCTGACCGAGCAGGAGGTGAAGGATAACCTGATGTTCACCACCGACAAGATCGGTGACACCATGAACATCGCAATGTCTGCCGATCAGGGCGGTGACTGGTTCGGTACCGTGCCGCCCGATCTGAGTGTGATCTCCCGGGCTCGTGGCGTGGACTGGCTCTACACCTACTTTCGCAGCTTCTATATTGATGAGTCACGCCCCTTCGGCGTAAACAACATTGTCTTTCCTGACGTCGGCATGCCTCATGTATTGTGGGAGCTGCAAGGCCCTCAGAAGGCCGTGTTCAAGACTGAGAAGGATGCTGCCGGCAATGATGTCCATGTGTTCGACCACTTCGAACAGATTACTCCGGGAACGATGAGTCCAGAAGAGTACGATGGCACTGCCCGTGACCTGACGGCTTTTCTGAGCTATGTCGGTGAGCCGATTCAGATGGAGCGCCAACGTTTGGGTAAGTGGGTACTGCTCTTTATTGCGGTATTCTTCGTGATCGCTTACATGCTCAAGAAAGAGTACTGGAAAGACGTCCATTGATACGGCGATAGCCAATATCTGAAACACAGGGCGCACAGTTGATGTATACTGTGCGCCTTTTTTCGTTCGTTATTTTTTTGTTTCCGGTTGATTCAAGTCCTGACGGGGCGGCTTCACCGGTCAAGTTTGGAGAGGTATCAATGGCGGCGGTTGCTAACAAGCGTTCAGTAATGACCCTCTATTCGGACCCGCAGAATCCCTACTGCCACAGAGTAAGGATGGTGTTGGCCGAGAAGAACATCACGTTCGAGGTAAACGACATCGATCCACTCAATATGCCTGAAGCTTTGATGGAGCTTAATCCCTATGGCACATTGCCAACCCTGGTGGACCGGGACCTAAAGCTTTATGAGTCGCGTATTATCATGGAGTATCTGGACGAGCGTTTTCCACATCCGCCCTTGCTGCCGGTGGATCCGGTCTCCAGGTCGACCTCGCGACTGCTGATGTATCGGGTCGATAACGATTGGTACAGTCAGTTGGATATCATCATGGCAGGCAAGAAGGATGCAGCAAAGGCGCGTAAGGAGTTGCGGGAGAGCCTGATTTCGACCGCGCCGGTGTTTGGCGCCAAGCCGTTCTTTATGAGCGATGACTTTACCCTGGTCGACTGCTCTATTGCCCCATTGCTTTGGCGTCTGCCGGTGTTGGGAATTGAGATTCCCCCATCCGCCAAGGGCCTGCACGAGTATGCAGCAAGATTGTTCGAGCGTGAGTCCTTCGTCCAGTGTCTCTCTGAAGCAGAGCGGGAGATGCGCGGTTAACATCGTTCAGCATTACTGCCAATGACTTCGAATAAGCCCTATATGATCCGGGCTCTCTACGATTGGCTGGTGGATAATGGAGAGACGCCCTATCTATTGGTCAATGCCGATTCTCCGCAGGTGATAGTTCCTCAGGATTTTGTGGATGAGGGGCGCATCGTGCTGAATCTGAGTCCGTCCGCAGTGGTTGGGCTTGAACTGGGAAATGAGTGGATCAGTTTCAGCGCCCGTTTCAACGGTAGCCCGGAGGATGTCCATGTGCCGCCGGCGGCAGTGCTGGGGATTTACGGCAAGGAGAGCAACCAGGGTATGTTGTTTCCCAGCGATATGGAAACTGCTGCCGAACACCCTGATGACGAGCCTGATCCGCCGGGTCCGGGTAGCCGGCCGGCTCTCAGAGTGGTGAAATAACCTAAGCAGCCTCTATTTCTAATCTGGATGACGAGCCTGTCCTGGCTAGTGCAACTCGCCACTCTCCTCGGTCTCGATATGCAGTAGCTCAAGCTGGTTGCCCAGCATTATGATGTAACCTGTCTGTCTGCCGCTCCCCTCCTGGCTGTAGTCGAACTCATAGAGTCGGCGGAATTTCAAACCTGCGCGTATCCATCTCACTCCGATTCGGCGTCGGGCGACGGTTTGATCGAGAAATTGCACACCTTGAGCATCGCAGGCGGCACGGCTGATGCGGGTGGCTTTCTCTCTGACCTTGAGACTGTCACGCCAGAACCAGATCAGCAGCATGACAACCAGTAGCAAATTGAGTGTGGACGTCGACATACCTGGGGATTATTACGATGGGCCAGATAGAGATTGTACAGGGAGATATCACCCGACTTGAAGTGGATGCCGTGGTCAATGCGGCAAACTCAACCCTGATGGGCGGTGGGGGTGTGGATGGTGCAATTCACAGGGCGGCTGGCCCCGATCTGCTTGCCGCATGTCGGCCTCTCGGCGGTTGTCCGGCAGGTGAGGCGCGTATTACGCCCGGGTTTCAATTGCCTGTAAAGTGGGTGGTCCACACAGTTGGGCCGGTCTGGCAGGGTGGCGAGAGGGGAGAGTCAGCGCTGCTGGCATCCTGCTACCGTAAATCATTTTCTGTGGCAAAGGCACATGGTGTTGCCTCGATTGCTTTTCCTGCGATCAGTACGGGTGTCTATGGCTACCCCAAGCAGCAGGCTGCCGAGATTGCCCTTGCAGCCATGAGAGAGTGGGTGGATGATTTTGAAAAGATCATCGTCTGTTGTTTCAGTGAGGCAGATGCAGATCGATACCGTGAGCTTTGCCGAGAATGTATTTAAAAGAGAGCCGTTTATGATGTCCTGGTTAGATAAGATACCACTCGAGATGATCGTATTGCCTGCGGTCTTGCTGGCGCTGGCCCCCTTCTATCCTGAACCCCATTTATGGGAAAAGCTCAAGATGCTGGTTGATGGCACGCTCTCCCGTCCCATCGATATCTTCGATCTGCTGATGCATGGTACGCCGTTACTGATTGTGGTGCTGAAGCTGATTCGAAGGACGCGGGGATCGGATGCGGCCGGTTGAGACGGCTTGAAACTTTTTAAGGTGGCCATAGTAAGCGGGTTCAAGCGTAGCGGAACCGGCACCAAATGCCCGATCCGCTGCGCTTGATCGGGCCTACAAACGACAGGCTTCGTAAGGAAGATGTGAGTTGCCATCACTGGCGAGGCATGGGCGGCTCTTTTCAACCCCCGGTCCGGACCTCCTGTCCGGCCGTTCGCCACGCTGCGTTTGTCCACTGGACAAACGGTCGTGGCTCACCCCACGAACTTTCCGCTCTGGAGGCGCTGGGCTTCCATCAGTTCCAGTTCACGGGAGCCGGAGATGACGACGTCGTGGCTCGGTACGAAGTCGAGCGTTGGATCCAGCCGCTCGTAAGGCACGGCGTTCAGGATCACTTTCATGGCATTGAGCCTGGCCTGGTGTTTGTTGATGGAGCGAATAATGGTCCAGGGTGAGTGGGTTGTATTGGTGCGTTTTAACATCTCATATTTTTGGTTTGTGAACTCGTCCCATCGATCCTGGGCCTGGACGTCGATCTCGGATAGTTTCCACTGCCGCAGAGAGTCGGTCTTGCGGCGTTCGAAACGGCGAGCTTGCTCTTCTTTGGTAACGGAAAAGTAGAGTTTCACCAGAATTGTGCCCTGACGCACCAAATCCTTCTCAAAACCGGTTACGCCGATCATAAAATTTTCGTACTCGTCAGGTGTACAGAACCCGAAGATGGGTTCAACGATGGCGCGGTTGTACCAGCTGCGGTCGAAGAGTACGACCTCACCTCCACGGGGGCATTGGGTTACATATTTCTGGAAAAACCACTGGGTCTTCTGTTCATCAGTCGGTTTTCCGAGGGCGACGATACGGTAGTGTTTCTCGTTCATGTAGCGGGCAACACGACGAATGGTGCCGCCCTTGCCAGCGGCGTCTCTTCCCTCGAACAGAATGACAAAACGCGTGCCGGTGGACTCAAGATACTGCTGCATCTTGATCAGTTCTGCCTGATAGGGCTTTAGCTGCTCTTCCCGGTTAAAGCGGCGGATGGCCTTCTTATTTCTCTTCTTTAAATTCGTGTTTTCTGATACTAGACGATCATGCTCCTGCAGTAGTTCATCCAGGCGGATAGACTGGTCATTGTAGATGATGTTTTCAGGATTCTGGCCGTCGCTCATGATCGTTGTCCTATAGTCGTCGTGTCCAAACAAGACGACTATAATATGCCTTTTCGCAGCGGCTTGCCGTACTATCGGCATCGTAGATGACCAGGGTCAAAAACGGTAGGCCGAGTCAATCTGTTCCCGGGTCAGGATACCCAAAATACGATATGCGCCACGATGTTTTTGCCGCTCCACGAAGAGTGCTTCCGCGCCGCTCTCCTGAAGTTTTTCGAGGGCTTCCTGCAGACTGGCCTGCATCGTCACGCCGGCAAGTTGATAACGCCGGGCAGGAATAGAGAGCAGGTCGATATTCTGCTCCCCGGACTCCTCCAGATACCGCGCAAGATCGAGGCCCCGCATCAGGATGGCGGGTTCATCCTCTTTGTTGATAACCAACCACTCAGTCGCCAGCTTTATAATATGGTTGGCGGAGTTGTGATCCATCTCCCTCTCACAGCGCAGGAAGTTGTTATTCATCACGCTGGCAACGCCGACACGCCGCAGTGACTGCATCACCGGGTCGGTACGATAATCGAGGCCGCTCGATTTGAGAATGGTGATAAAGAGGGACTGTTTGCGGAAGAGTTCGCTGCTGGTGAGACTGGCGACGACGATTACCAGCATACCGGGCATCACTATCTGCGGGCTGAAGGTAAGTTCGACGATGGCGGTCAGGGCGGCAAGCGGCGCCTGCAGACTGGCGCCCATCATGGCGCCCATGCCGATCAGTGCGTAGAGACCCGGGTCTGAAACCTCCCCATCGATCAGGAGCCCGGAGAGCGGTGCAAAAAAACCGCCGATGGCTGCGCCGATGAAGAGCGCCGGTCCGATCATGCCGCCAGGTATGCCCAGGCCGATACTTGCAGAGGTGGCGAGCACCTTGGCAAAAACCAGGACCAACAGCAGTTCAATAGCAAGCTCTCCAAGCAGGATATCGTTGACTGTGTCGTAGCCAATGCCCAGTACTTGGGGAACTATGACCCCCAAAAGACCGACGATAATGCCCCCCAGCAGGGTGCGTTGCCAGAATGCCAGGGGCTTGCTGTAGGTGGATGTAATCTGGATAAGCTGGTTGAAGCCAGCTGCTGCGGCACCTACAACGAGTCCGAGCAGCAGCAGAATCGGCAGCTCCTGCATCGATCCCAAGGTCAGCACCGACATATCGAAAGCGCGTTCGTCACCAAGAATGTAGATGGAGATGCTGTTGGCACTGACGGCCGCGAGGATGATGGGCATGAAGCTGGCCAGGGTGTATTCCATCATTATCACCTCCAGGGCGAAGATCACCCCGGCAAGTGGGGTGTCGAAAGAGGCGGCGATACCTGCGGCCGTGCCGCAGCCGACCAGCGTGCGGATGGTGTTGTTGGGGAGTGAGAGTTGCTGACCGAGCAGTGAGCCGCTGGCTGCGCCAAGAAAAACGTGGGGCCCCTCCCGGCCGACTGAATGCCCGCTGATGATGGCGATCGCCGCACCGACAAACTGCAGGATGAATTCGCGTAGTGTGAGGTAGCCCTGGTGGTAGGCGAGTCGTTCCATTACCCGGGCAATGCCGAGAACATAAAGACCCTGAGACCAATTGTGAAAAATGAATCCCAACAAAAGACTGCCGAAAACCGGTAACAGGAAACGCAATAATGGCGGCAGCGCCTCGTAATTTTCCGGCAGACCAGCAGGCAGCAGTCCGGCCTGGCTGCCTTCCACCGCCAATCTGAAGGCCACGATTACGCCGCCTGCCAGAAGGCCGGTGATCAGACCCAGGCCCGAGAGCTGTAACAGCGCATCCGGTCTGGAGAGGTGAATGCGAATGCGGTGCATCCAGTTTGCCAGTTGTTCGGACAGCAAGTTTTTGAGATCCCAGGCTTGAGACGGAGAGGGGGCGCGAACCGCTCTGCTCCATCTGTAGTAAAATGATACGTCCGCGAAATGAAATCGCATTTAATCAGACCTAAACCTTAACGGAGCCCGTGACTCTTGTCAGCCGAAACCATGCAACTTCACAAGCCGAATGCCTATGAAACCACTACAGAACAGGCGCTGATGGAGCGGCTCCTGCCTTTGGATAACGCCCGTATCCTGGAATTGGGATGCGGTGCTGCCTGGACTACCCGGCAGCTGGCGGCGCGCTATCCGGCATCCCGCTTTGTCGCCACGGAGGTCGATCGGGTGCAGCATGAGAAAAACCTGCAGTTGAACTTGCGAAACGTGGATTTTCGTATGGAAGGGGCGCAGGCGATCAGTGAAGCGGAAAACAGCATAGATATTGTGTGGATGCTGAAGTCGCTGCATCACGTACCTGCCGAGCTGATGCCGGCCGCGATGCGGGAGATCCACCGGGTATTGAAGCCAGGGGGGCTGGCCTACTTTTCTGAGCCGGTCTATACCGGCCCGTTCAATGCCTTGATGTCGCTCATCCACGATGAGAAAAATGTGCGTCAGATGGCCTTCAGCGCCATCGAGACCGAGGTGTCATCCGGTGCATTCGAGTTGCGGCAGGAACTCTTCTTCGAAGTGCCCGGCACCTATACCTGGGATGAGTTCGAATCGCGCTTTCTCAAAGTGACTCATACCAAGCTGGATATCGATGAGGCACGACATGAGCAGATCCGCAGTGCGTTCATGGCCCACATGAGCGCGGATGAGGCGCATTTTCTGAAGCCCCATCGGGTTGATCTGTTGATTAAGCCTATATAGTGCGCTACCAATGCGATAATTGCAGATGCGGCCAGGAGGTAGGGTGTGCTGTGCGCACCATGATTAGCGTACATACTATGATTCCGGCTTGTTTTGGTGCGCATGGCGCACCCTGCAAATCTTCAATATAGCCTGTGGTGAGTGGCAAGTTGATTGTTGTCATATCAGTTTTTGGTTAAATTATGTAATTCTTTCCTCTTGTTAGACAGGGATAAATCTGTTTAAATGAGAATCATAATTATTTAGGTGTTTTCATAGTGTCTGCGATGAGTCTGAGATCTGAATTTGTCACCGAAACCGTATCACTGGCTACCCTGCCGGTAGGCGCGCATGCCCGCATCCTTGAGGTGAAGGGAGGGCGTCAGATGACGCGGCGTCTGCTTAGCCTCGGCCTGCGTGTCGGCTCGGAGGTGGATGTGCTTCAGCACCGGGGCCGCGGGGTCGTGGTGGCAAATGGCGGCGTGCGCGTGGCCCTTGGGGGCGGCGTGGCCGAGAAGCTGCTGATGTCACCTCTGGACAACGGCACGACGTAGACACATAGATTCGAAAGGTAATCATGGGCTGTTGTGAAAACGACGAGCAGACGCCTGTCCGGTCGTCGGGCGACAAACCCCCGACGATCGCCCTGGCGGGAAATCCCAACTGTGGCAAGTCAGCACTCTTCAATGCCCTGACCGGCATCCGACAGCGAACCGGCAATTGGCCCGGTGTCACGGTGGACCGGAAAGAGGGCCATTTCGATCTTGAAGGTGACGATGTCACCGTCATCGACCTGCCCGGTATCTACTCCCTCGATGCCGCCTCCCTGGACGAGCAGGTGACCCGCGACTATCTGCTATCGCGGGATGCGGATCTGATCATCAATATCGTCGATGCAGGCAATCTGGAGCGTAATCTCTATCTCACGGTGCAGATGCTGGAGATGGGGGTGCCCCTGCTGATCGCCGTCAATATGATGGATGTGGCGCGCAAGCGCGGCATCGATATCGATTTTGCAAAGCTCAGTAGTGAAGTGGGTTGTCCCGTACTGCCCATCGTGGCGGTGACCGGTGAGGGCATCATCAAACTAAAAGGGGCGATTCAGGATCTTGCCTCCGGTTTTGCCAGCGGTGGCTTTGCTCTGGCACAGGAAGAGGTGGTGGAGCAAGCGATTACAGAGATGGAGCCGCTGCTGCAAGAGGAACCGGAGCGGGCCAAACGTCGTTGGCTGCTGCTGAAAATGCTGGAGGAGGATGCCTTTGCATTGAGCCATGCCAATGCAGTTCTCGAGACGAAAGTGAGTGAGTGGCAGCAAGCCATAGAGAATCGTGCAGGCGAAGAGGCGGATATCCACATCGCAGATGCCAGGTACGGTCATGCCCACGCCTTGGCGCAGACCGTGGTGCATGAGCGCGGCAAGGTGGGCAAAACTCTCAGTGACCGCATTGACAAAGTGGTATTGAATCGTATCTTCGGTATTCCGGTCTTTCTGGCGGTGATGTACCTGATGTTCATGTTCGCCATCAATATCGGCGGCGCCTTCATTGACTTTTTCGACGGTGTGGCCGGGGCTATCTTTGTCGACGGCTTTGGTCTGCTGCTCTCTGATATCGGCTTCCCAGACTGGGCGGTGGTGATGCTCGCCAATGGTGTGGGAGGCGGCGTTCAGGTGGTGGCAACCTTTATCCCTATCATCACCGCTCTCTATCTCTTTCTCTCGGTGGTGGAGGATACCGGCTACATGGCCCGTGCGGCCTTTGTGATGGATCGCTTCATGCGTTCCATAGGTCTGCCGGGCAAGGCGTTCGTGCCGATGATCGTGGGCTTTGGCTGCAATGTGCCGGCGGTGCTTGCAACCCGTACCCTGGAGAGTGTTCGTGAGCGCAAGCTGACGATCCTGATGAATCCTTTCATGTCCTGTGGGGCGCGACTGCCTGTTTATGCGCTCTTTGCCGCAGCATTCTTTCCCACCAATGGCCAGAACCTGGTTTTTGGGCTCTACATGATCGGTATCACGGTGGCGATTCTCACCGGAATGATCATGAAGCGGACACTGCTCTCGGGCGAAAGTACCGGTTTCATGATGGAACTTCCGCCTTACCACATGCCGACGGCAAAGGGGGTCGCCCTGCGCACCTGGGATCGGGTTCGACTCTTCATCAAGGAGGCCGGGCGGGTGATTATCCTCATGGTGTTGGCGATCAATGTGCTTAACTCCATCGGTACGGACGGCTCTTTCGGTAATGAGGATTCAGAGAAATCGGTACTCAGTGCGGCCAGTAAACTGCTGACACCCCTTTTTGCACCACTGGGTATCAAAGAGGACAACTGGCCTGCGACGGTGGGTATCTTTACCGGTATTTTGGCCAAAGAGGCGGTGGTCGGCACCCTGAACTCCATCTATACCGGGTTGGCCGCAGCAGAGAGCGGCGTGACGGAGGAGGCGCCATTCGACTTTTGGCAAGCGCTGATCGAGGCTTCAGCCACGGTACCCGAGAACCTTGTGGGGGTGAAAGATCTGGTGGGCGATCCTTTGGCTCTCAACGTAGGTGATGTCAGTTCAGCAGAGGCGGCCGCAGAGGCCCAGGCAGTCGATGTCGGTATCTTCGGCGCCATGGCAGCGCGTTTCGACGGACAGGCGGGTGCCTTCGCCTATCTGCTCTTTATCCTGCTCTATTTTCCCTGTGTTGCCACAATCGGCGCGATCAAGCGAGAGGCGGGCGGCGCTTGGGCCGCCTTTGTGGCAGCCTGGACCACTGGTGTCGCATTCATGGCGTCGAGTATCTTCTATCAGGCTGCTACCTACTCCCGACATCCGGAGAGCGCCATGGCATGGATCGTTGGGCTGTTGACCCTGTTGGTGATGGTCGTCATAGGATTGCGTTTCTGGTCACAGCGAGAGCAGCGGGAGATGCAGGGGGTGGAGATATGATTCTTGCAGATATCAAACGTTACCTGATGGCGCGTAAGCAGGCGAGCCTGGCTGATATCGCCGTGCACTTCGATGCTGACCCGGATGCGGTACGCGGTATGCTCGAACACTGGATTCGCAAGGGCCGGGTACAGAAGCACAGCGTCTATGCCTCCTGTGGTTCAAGCTGCGATAAATGCGATCCCGCGACCACCGAGGTCTACAGTTGGGGCGGGTCCGGTGAAGCTGTTCAGGTTGTGCCGGTTGAGTTCAATGCGGGTTGTCCGGGGGATTAAGGGCAAAGGTTTCAGGTTTCAGGTTTCAGGATCGTTTTGATTCCCCCTTCCCTGTTCCCTCCCCGTCGAGGAGGGAACAGGGAAGGGCTGAGTGAAAAGTATGATAATTTCTACTTGACTCGAAAAATGCTCCCGCAATAATTCACCTGTCACCTGTCACCTGTCACCTGTCACCTGTCACCTTCATCATCTCCTCAATCCTCTTCGCTTCCACCGGCTGACTGAACAGAAATCCCTGTACCTCCCGGCATCCCTCTTTTAGCAGGAAGTCGCGTTGGGCCTCGGTCTCCACCCCTTCAGCGATTACGCTGAGTTGCAGACTGTTGCCGAGTGCAATGGTGGCACGAATGATCGCCTCGTCGTTTGGGTCTTTGGTCACGTCGCGAACGAAGGACTTGTCGATCTTGAGTCTGTCCAGCGGGAAGAGCTTCAGGTTGGCGAGTGATGAGTAACCTGTCCCGAAATCGTCTATGGCGATGCTGCATCCCAGCGCGCGCAGTTTTTCCAGGCTGCTGCAGGCCTGCTCTTCTGTCTCCAACAGGGCGCTCTCGGTGATCTCCAGTTCCAGGCGTTCACCCGGCAGACCGGTAGTTTCAATAATCCGGCTCACGATATCGACCAGTCCGGGGTTGTTAAGCTGGCGCCGGGAGAGGTTCACGCTGACGGGAAAGGGCTTCAGTCCCGCCTTGTCCCACTGGGTCGCCTGAGTGGCAGCGGTTTGCAGCACCCATTCTCCGATGGGTTCGATAAGGCCGCTGACCTCTGCAATGGGGATGAAGCGGTTGGGGGAGATCATCCCCATACCGGGATGGTTCCACCGTATCAGGGCTTCGACACCGAGAAGTTCGCCGCTGATCAGATCGTATTGCGGCTGGTAGAGCAGAAAGAACTGATTGAGTTCCAGCGCCCTGCGCAGGCTGATCTCCAAATCAAAATACTCGAGGGCGGTTTCAGTCAACTTTTGGGTAAAAAAGCGGAAGGTGTTTCGACCTTGTTCCTTGGCGCTGTACATGGCGGAATCTGCCTGTTTGGTCAATTGGCTGATTTCATCGCCGTCATCGGGAAAGATGCTGATGCCTATGCTGGCGGAGATCTCCAGTTCATAGCCTTTTAGCGGGAAGGGTGCCGAAAAGGTATTCAACAGGTTTTGTGCAACCTTGGCTGCATCCTCCGGTCGATGCAGATTTTCGATGACCAGGGTGAACTCATCGCCGCCGATCCGGGCGATCATATCCTCTTCGCGGGCTGTCTGGCGCAGTCTCTCAGCAACTTGGAAGAGGAGGTCGTCGCCAACATGGTGCCCCAATGTGTCGTTGATGTTCTTGAAGCGGTCCAGATCAAGGAAGAAAACTGCGCCTTTGCGGTTGATTCGTTTCGAGCGGTGTATCGCCTGTTCCAACTGCTCGTGAAACAGCGTGCGATTCGGCAGGTGAGTCAAAGGATCGTGGGTGGCAATATATTCCAGCTCTTCCTGGGAACGCTTGAGTTCCGATATATCGCTCAGAACGAGGGCGTAGTGGGTTATTCTCTCATTGCTGTCTTTAACTGCATTGATGCTGAGCCAAAGGTGGTAGTTCTGACCATTGGCGCGGCGGCTCTGTAGCTCCCCGCGCCAACTGCCCTTGGCGTCGACGATAGACCAGATGATGCGAAGCTTTTCTTCGCTTGCGCCGCTTTGCAGAAAGCGCGGTTCTTGCCCGACAGCTTCTGCTTCCGAGCGGCCGGTAATATAGGTGAATGCACTGTTGACGAATGTAACCTGGTGACCCCGGTCGAGGATCGCCATGCCTTCGGTGACGGCCTCGAATACGGTGGATGAAAGCCGCCGACGAACCTCCGCCTGTTTCCTGTCGGTGATGTCCCTGACCAGGCTGATCACCGTTTTTTCGCCATTGAGCCGCAACATGGTCGGCGTCATGCGAGCCTCGAACCAGCGTCTGCCTGCCGGTACATCCAACTCATATTCGATGATCTGCACCTCCTGGGTATCCAGCGCTTTCTGCAGCAATGTCATGAAGGTGTATGCAATCTTTGGGGGGAAGATCTCTTTAGGATGTTTGTTGATGATCTCATTCTCGGGACGGAAGAGTTGGTCGTCCCTGGCCTCTGAGAAGATCTCATGATAGATGCCCTGCGCATCCTGCAGAAAAAGCAGATCCGGCAGTGCGTTGGCGATCGCTCCCCATCGTGCCTCGGTCGAGTCTTTGAGTCGCTTATAGAGTTCATGCATCTCGTCGGAGGAGATGGTCAGGGAGCGCTCTAGGGTATAGCGATCCTGGTCCGACTGCCCATAGGCACGGTTGATGTGCTGTAGTAATTTACGCCACTGATCCAGGGTGGGGGGGGACTCTGAAGCAGGGTTGAGGCCGATCTTTTTAAGCTGCCGGCGCAACAGGCGGTGCATTATTCATCTTCCCAGATCAGGGTCAGGGTCATGGTCTGATTGTGCAGGTCGCAGCGTCCGCTGCTTAAAGGGGAGAGTTCGCCGTAGGAGTAGAAACCGATCTGCCTGGTCTCGCCGGGCAATCCCTCCAGGGTTGCCTCTATCTCCTCTTCGGTGCGCTCACCGAGCACCAGCCTGCGTCCGACACAGCTGATGGCGATGCAGAGGACCGGGCCTCCGTGATAACGGCTGAGGTTGATCTCTTCGACAGCTGTGGCCGCGCCGTCGATCAGGCGGTCGAAATTGGCGCGCATGAGGCGGACGAAGCTGCCCTGTGGAATATCACCGGCGAAGGTGATCGATTGTTCGGTCTCGTCGACAGCCAGGATAGTGCGCACCTTGGGATCATCTGAGTTCTCCTGGTCTCGCATGGAGAGTGGAAACAACAGTCCAGTGGCCGGCAGACCGGATGCACGCTCTCCAAGATAACGCTTGTAGATATCAAGTGCGGGTTGCCCGTCCAGTTCGTAGAGTATGTTGTCGACTGAACGGGTAACCTCCCGTTCATGTCCCAGTAGATCCCATCCCCCTTTCGAGCCGTACCCGATAGAAATCTTGGAGCCGTACAGGCCCAATGCGCAGATCAGTTTGGTGCTGCGAAGCCCGTCATGCCAGACCCAGGTTCGCTCGAACCGGTCGTCGTCCCCAGCCAAGCCGCCGGTGACAGTGATGTGTTTCGGCAGTGCGCTATTGATACCTTCGATCAGCTGGCTGCCGTTGACGCCGAGGCCTTCGGATAATATCAGTATGCCCTGTAGATCGTTGTCCAACAGCTCGGATGAGATCTGATGTCCCACGCGAGATGAATCGTCGGTTTGCGCCAGCTCGGTGCAGGTAACCCTGAGGCGGGTCTCCAGAAATCGGAGTACCGCCACTACCAGACAGTCGAGGGAGAGTTCATCCCCGAATATCTCTCCGGCGGATGAGCAGCCGAGTATGACGCCTTTGGCGAAGTGCCCCTCCAGCCACGACACGGCATCTTCGATCAGCGAATAATCAGGCGCCCCGAAAAAAAGCACGAGGGTATTCGGGGAGTCTAGATTGTGGTCAGGTTCCCTGTCCCAGCCGTTGCCGGGAGTGAAACGGTAGGTTTCAAGTTCCATGGTGCAAGCCCAGATTAGACATAGATTGTTGAACAAGGGTACAGCTTTTATCGGCTCAAATCGCCGAAACATTAGGGCTTTCGTTCTTGTGCCGGATTCGTGTCGGTGATCAAGGTGTACCCGGAAAGATTATGGGCTATTTTTTTAGTTTTATCACCAGTGTGCTGATACGGTTCTCTTTGGCCAGTTTGAGTGCTCCGTTAAGCCGCTGATGGTTGTTGTAGGGGCCGCTGCGAACCCGGTGGTAGGTGTCCCGGTTATTGATGCTGACCTTTTGGATCTCCGCTTCGATGCCTATCAGGGCGAGCCTCGCCTTCATGCGGTCGGCGTCTGCATGTTTACGGAACGAGCCCATCTGCAGGATGTAGGAGACCCCCTGTATCGCAGCAGGCTTCTCGTCGGGCCGGGGCGGGGTGGCGGGTTTTGCAGGTGTCTCGCTCTCGATGATCTCATCCTCCGGGATCACCACTTCCATTTCCGGCAGGATGGAATAGAAATCAAAGCGTGGCTGAGGTGCCTCATGCTGTTCCGGTTCGATCTGCCTGGAATGTGTTGCCGTGGGTTTTGGCGGCGTAACCCCCGGGATGTGTCCCTCTGCCAGATCCTGGCCCAGCTTCAGCCATACCAGGCCCATGATAAATGCCCCGACGATGAATCCGGAAAAGAACCAGAGGCTGCAGTTGCCACTCTGTTTTTTGTTTTTGCGTTTTGGGGCGGCACGTCGCTTGTAGTCGACCATGGGTTACATGCTCTCCGGGGCGGAGACACCGAGCAGCTGCAGGCCATTGCGTAATACCTGACGGGTGGCCAGGATCAGTTTCAAACGGGCGTCACGCAGGGCAGTATCATCAATCAGGAATTTGTGTGCGTTGTAGTAGGTGTGGAAATCGTTGGCAAGGTCGCGCACATAGTGAGTGAGTTGATGTGGTTCCTCGTGGGTGGCGGCGGTTTCCACCACTTCAGGATACTTGGCCAGGGTGACCAGCAGTGCCTGTTCGTGGGTCTCGGTGAGACGCTCCAGGTTCTCCATGCCACTACTGGGCTGAACGTCGATCCCCTTGTCTGCGGCCTGGCGCAGCACGCTGCAGATACGCGCGTGGGCATACTGCACATAGTAGACCGGGTTGTCGCTGGACTGGGATTTTGCCAGATCCAGGTCGAAGTCGAGATGCTGTTCACACTTGCGCATCACGTAGAAAAAGCGTGCGGCATCGGCCCCAACCTCTTTGCGCAATTCGCGCAGGGTGACGAAGGAGCCTGAGCGGGTCGACATAGGTACCTTCTCGCCGCTCCGGAAGAGGATGGCGAACTGCACCAACAGCACGTCGAGCTTGCTGTCGTCATCGCCCAGGGCTTTCAGCGCGGCACGCACACGGGGCACATAGCCGTGATGGTCCGCGCCCCAGATATCGATAACCCGGTCGAAGCCGCGTTCCAGCTTGTCCATATGATAGGCGATGTCGGAAGCAAAATAGGTGGTCTGGCCGTTGTCACGCACTACCACCCGGTCCTTCTCGTCGCCGAAGGCGGTGGAGCGAAACCAGAGGGCGCCGCCATCTTCGTAGACGTAGTCCGACTTGCGCAGGCGCTCGACCATCTTGTTGACCTCGCCGCTCTCCATCAGGGTGCGCTCCGAGTACCACTCCTCAAAGTCGACGCCGAACAGGGAGAGGTCATCACGGATATCATCGAGAATGGTATTGAGTCCAAGCTCGAACACGAAACGGTAGCGGTTGTCGCCGAGCAGTTCCTTGGCGCGTTGGATCAGCGCATCGATGTGTTTTTCCTTGTCGCCGCCCGCTGGCTCGTCGGCAGGAATGCTGTTGAAAACCTCCTCCGTGCTGTGCCGGTAGCTGTCGCCGTGATCCCGGTGCAGGGTGGCGGCGATGTCCCATACATAGTCGCCCTTGTAGCCGTTGGCTGGGAAGGTCAGCGTCTCGTCGCACAGCTCCAGGTAACGCAGCCAGACCGAGGTGCCAAGGATATCCATCTGCCGTCCGGCATCATTGACGTAATATTCGCGATGCACCTCGTAGCCCACTGCCTCTAGCAGGTCGGCCACGGCGGAGCCGTAGGCCGCGCCACGTCCATGTCCCACGTGAAGCGGGCCGGTGGGGTTGGCGGAGACGAACTCCACCTGCACCCGTTTGCCTGTGCCTAAATTGCTGCGGCCGAATGCGGAACCCTGTTCCATGATCACAGGTATCAGCTGATGATAGGCGGCTGGTGCCAGGTAGAAGTTGATGAAGCCGGGGCCGGCGATCTCGGTGCGTTCCACCTGAGCGGAATCCGGCAGGGCGGCAACCAATTTCTCCGCCAGATCCCGGGGTTTGCATCGCGCGATCTTTGCC
Source organism: Gammaproteobacteria bacterium (ex Lamellibrachia satsuma) (assembly GCA_019623805.1). Taxonomy (NCBI): domain Bacteria; kingdom Pseudomonadati; phylum Pseudomonadota; class Gammaproteobacteria; species Gammaproteobacteria bacterium (ex Lamellibrachia satsuma). Next base: position 1,809,152 of record CP053680.1, on the reverse strand, counting down.
AACACCATCGCCACATTGGTGGCAAAGTCTCCGTGCTTGCTGTCGCGGGCACGGTCGATATTGGGAACGGGGATGGCGTCGGCGGGGAAAACGCCTTCATCGGCAAGGCGTTCAAGCGCCCTGGTGACCAGGGCCTGGATCTGAGTTTTCATCGTTTTTGTTCGATTTTGGACTACGGAAAACGACTAAGAATAACAGGATTGAGGGAATCAGTCTGCGCCGGTGCGGGCCTATGGGGTCAGGTATTATATTTAAATTGCGCGCCGGTTCCGCTGCGCTTGAACCTGCCTACATGTGCGGGGATCGCTTTGTAGGTCCGGTCAAGCGTAGCGGATCGGGCAAGGACGTTCGATTAAACTAAGGGTTTTCAAATGCCCCCCATATCCGGTGCTGTACCGTTGTATTTCAGGGCAACGCCCTGACCGGCATTCCAGCTCAACGCACGATCGAGGGTGATGGTGTGGTTGGCATAGTTGATCTCAACGATACGGGCGGTCTCGTTGCTGCCCTGTAACTGGATCTCATCGCCGGTCTCACCGGCAATCCCGAAACCGTCGTAGAAGTATCCGGCATCATCGACCACCAGGGTGGTGCCGCTGCCGCTGCCCACGGTGGCGGTGAGGAAACGTCCGGCATCGATCATCGGGCTTGTGGATTCGAGGGTAAAGTCGCGGTTGACTTCGTTCACGAATTGAGGGTCCTGTTCTATGTTGTTGACGTAGAAGTTCGGATTGTTGTGCTGCGCTTCGGCGAGTGTGATGCCGGAGCCGCCCCAGTATCCGATCACATCATCTCCCAGGTTGCCGGAGAAAAAGTTGTTGTTATCGAACTGATAACCCGACATGCCTTCACGATAGACGTGCTGGTATGGGGTGTTGGGTTCGTCGCACTCGTGGTTCTTATTGAGAATGTTGTTGACGAAGAGGTTGTCCTCGTAGTTGCCATATGACCTGTCTATTGTACTGATGCCACCACAGGCGTTATCGTGGAAGACGTTGTTGTAGACCCGGTTGTGCTTGACGTAAAGCGCCTCGGGACTGTAGTGCTGCAAGTTCAGTCCAGCGTTCATTTCATAGAAGACGTTTTGACGAATGATGCCGTTCTGCCCGGCGTACTGAATACCATTGCCGTTTGCGGGGCTGTAGTAGGACTCGCCCTTGGCAAAGATGTTGCCTTCGACCAGGTTGTATTTGGTCGCATCATGTTCAGTGAACTCGTGGTCGAAACCCACGCCGTCACAGTCGTAGATCTCACCGATCTTCTGGATCTCATTGTGGAGATAGTTGTTGCGGATTACGTTGAAGTTGCCGCACTTGATTGTCCAGAGCACATGGCTGCCACGTATGAAGGTATTGCCCTCGACCAAGTTGTAATCCGATTTGATCAAACCGAGATTGTCCTCATTTGAGTCTTCGATGGTGTTGTTGAGGATCTTGTTGTAGGTCGCCTCCTGGAAAAAGAGACCGGTTTTGGCGCTGCCGCTGGGATCCAGGGCACGCTGGAAGGTGTTGTGTTGCAGGATATTGTGATGGGCATTGACGGCATACATCCAGCGTCGGACATTGTGTACTCGCAGTCCCTGCAGAATAATATACTGGCGATTGGAGATATTGATCGCCGGCGTGAGGTCGGTACCGGTGATCGTCGCCTGCTCGGATTCGTAATTGCGATAGGTTATGTAGTTGTCGGGCGTGCCGGAGTTCTGAGGAATCAGCGCCTCATTGTAGTTACCCTCACGAATCAAAACGGTTTCACCGGCGACCGCGGCCGCGGCGGCCCCGCTTAGGTTGCGAAAGGCCGTTTCGGAACCTGTACCGCAGGCGCGGCTGCCGACATCGTAATCGTTGCAGCTTGACGCGCCGATGAGTGGGTCGACATAGAGGTTGTTACCCCCGCCCGGTTCGGGTGCGGTGACAGTGATCTGGAAGGCGTTCAGTGTTGCGCGCTCGGCACCGTCGGAGACAGAGATGCCGATATTGCTATAGCTGCCTGCCGTGCCTGTACCAGGCGTGCCGGAGAGCTGCCCGCTGGCAGTGTTGAAGCTGGCCCAGGCCGGCTTGTTAACGATACTGAAGGTCAGGTTATCGCCGTCCGGATCAGAGGCGCTGGGAGTGAAGCTGTAGGCCGAGCCTTCAGCGACACTACTGGCAGGAGACCCACTGATGACAGGTGCCTGGTTTGTTTTGCTGACGGTGATGGAAAAAACTGCCAGTGAGGCACTCTCCGCGCCGTCGGTCACGCTGATGATGATATTGCCATAGCTGCCTGCCGTGCCGGTGCCGGGCGTGCCGGATAGATTTCCAGTCGCAGTGTTGAAACTGGCCCAAGATGGCGGGTTGCTGATACTGAAGACCAGCGCATCGCCGTCCGCATCGGATGCGTTGGGTGTAAAGCTGTAGATCGAGCCTTCAGCAATATTACCGGCAGGTGATCCGGAGATCGCTGGTGCCTGGTTGGTAGTGCCGCCTCCATCGTTGATTGCCTGCAGTCCATTTTGGATGGCGTTGTCGAGGCGGGTGGCGCTGTCCGCAGGAAGTCCGTTACGGACGGTGATGACGTCACTGCCGGCAGTGAGGGCAGCAAGATCGCTGTCGATGTCGTCGAGTGTTGCTGTAGGATCGAAATTGCCTGCTGTTGCCAGCGCAAGGCGGGTCTGCTGTATCAGGTCGCCGGTGATAATCACTTGATCAGTGCCTGCCTGAGAGCCGGGCAGAATGGTCGCAATGGCGTTGTCCATGAACTGGGTGACAGCCAGTCCGTTGACTTGAAGTTGGTTGATCAAGGTCTCCAGCAGTACCGCACCGGAGATGACTTGGGCCATGTCTGCGATATGAGGTTGGCTGTTGCTGCCATCCAGTTGGCCGTCGACAAGATCATCCGACAGGTGGCCGATCAACACATCGACATCGATACCGGGATTTGTGCCTGCATCGAGGATGGCATCGCGGGTGCGGCGCAGCCACTCTCCCATCGCTTCCGATGCCTTGATGATCTGGGCGACATTGCTCTCCCTAATCTCGTTGTGCAGCAGATCGTTGACCTGCTGTGTGTCCAGGCCGAAGGCGAATCGAGTGAGGACGGTGTTCTGTGCAGTCTGCATGTTGGCAGTAGTGAGCCCGCCGGGTAATTTTTCCGCCAACGCCACGATCAGGCTGGAGTGAGGCGTCATGTTTGCCCTGGTTTCTCCATGCGCCAGGATGGTGCTGCGAAGATTGAACTCAGGTGCGCTTCCTGTGACCAGGTCGGTGCCGCCAGTTGCTTCGACTGTGAGGGGGTAATCTTCAGGCAGAACCTCAACAGAGAAGTGGTAATCTGCCAGGGAGTCGGAGCTGGTGGTAGCCAGTACCTGGCCGGCAGCATTGCGCAGTGTGACCTGAGCGTTGACTACCGGGCCGTCGCCCACGCTACCGACAAAAGTGGTTTTGGTGGCGGTTTGATCTATTCCTTCGTCGGTAGTACCGCCGCCACAGGCGGCAAGCAGGAGAACCAGTAGCGTGGTGAGGAAGGTCTTGGAAAAAGTATTGTTTAACATGACTGCACATCTTTTATAAAAAACTGGGTTGATGTCCATATTTAACGCCAGATCCGCCAGAAAATTTAGGGAGCAGCTTCCAGAAACAACGGGGGAAGCCTCCCAGTCATGCAAAATACGACCTTTTTCACATTTGGTCTGTGCGCCAGTTGGCCTTTTGCAGGGGTCATCTGGCGGCAGCCCTTAATCCTGGCCTGGTTTCATGGATTCCGTCAGATTGTCATCGTGGTGTAATAAATCCCCGCTTTAATTGGGTTCTGACTCATTTTCTGGAACCTGAGATGGTTGCCCCAAAGATATTAGCTGTTGATGACGAACCCGCAGTGCTGGAGATGCTTCGTTTCGTTCTGGAGCAGGAGGGGTTTTATGCCGTGGTGGCGGAGGATGCTACCGGTGCCATAAGACAGATACGGCATTCGCGACCGGATCTGATCCTGCTTGACTGGATGCTGCCGGGCATGAGCGGTATCGATTTGGCCTCCCGCCTGAAGTCGGATCAAAAGACCACATCGATCCCGATCATTATGCTCACCGCCAAAGGTGAGGACGATGATAAGGTCAAAGGTCTTGATAGCGGTGTCGAAGATTATGTAACCAAACCTTTCTCCGCCCGCGAGCTAATGGCGCGAACCCGATCCGTGCTGCGGCGTATCTCCCCGCAATTCAATGAGGACAAGGTTGAGTGCAGTGAACTCTGTCTCGATCCGGTAAGTCATCGTGTGTCAGTGCGGGGTAAGACCGTTGAACTGGGGCCCACGGAGTTTCGTTTGCTGCATTTCTTCATGATACATCGAGAGCGGGTCTACTCCCGCTCACAGCTGCTCGATCGGGTTTGGGGCACCAATGTTGATATTGAAGAGCGCACAGTCGATGTGCATATCCGCCGCCTGCGCAAGGCATTGGAGCCTTTTTCGTTGGAAATGATGGTGCAGACGGTGCGTGGTGTCGGTTACCGTTTTTCTCCTCAATCCTGATATGGCACTGCCCCATTTTTGGCTGTAATAATTCTGTCTTAAAAGAATCACTTATTCATCATATTTGAGAAATAATATTTTCATACCTCTTCGTCATACTGCTCCCAGTTATTTAAGTATCTATTAAATTCTTAAAGGAGTTTGCTTCGATGAAGAGACAAATCCCGGCGGCATTCGCTCTCTGCCTGGTGCTCTTCGTGGTCACGCTGGCGTTGAACATGATCGCACTGCATATCGTGCGCAAATACCGGGAACAGTATGAATAGTCCTGAACACGCAAAGACTATGGCGCGGGTCCAGAAAGGACTCGAACGGCGCTATCGAAAAGAGCGAAACTTCCGTCGATTGGGATTGGGGGCAGTGCTGCTTGGCCTGCTTTTCGTCTCTTTTCTTTTTGTCAGTATCTTTTTCAATGGCTATACGGCCTTCCAGCAGACCTTTGTCCAACAGGATGTGACGTTTGATCCGGAATATATCGCCAAGGCTGGTGAGACCGATCCGGAGGTGCTTTCTGCGGCCGATTACGGTGGGCTGGTCAAAGCGACCCTGCGCGAGATGTTTCAGGAGGTGAAAAACCGCCGCGAGAAGAAACGCCTCTACAGCATGGTCAGCACCGGTGCCGCTTTTCAGCTGCGTGAAATGGTGATGGCCGACCCGGCACTGGTCGGTACGAGCCAATCGATCTGGGTGCCCGCCGATGACGATGTGGATATGTTCATCAAGGGGCATATCGATGGCAGTGGTGATCAGGCCGACCGGCGCATCAAGGACAATCAACTTGCCTGGCTTGCCAAGCTGCAGGAGGCGGGACGGATCGAAAAACGTTTCAATACCACCTTTTCAGTGCAGGCGACTCCCGTGAGCCGGAGCTGGCCGGGATCAAGGGCGCTATGTTCGGGTCAATCTTCACTCTGCTGGTCTGCCTGGCGATCTCTTTCCCGGCGATCAGCAGCAGCGTCTCTGTATCGCGCGGGCGATCGCCGTGGGTCCGGAGGTGGTCCTGATGGACGAGCCCTGTTCAGCACTGGATCCCATCGCCACCGCCAAGGTGGAGGCGTTGATCGATGAGCTGAAGGAGAACTTCACCATCGCCATCGTGACCCACTCCATGCAGCAGGCAGCATGGGTCAGCCAGCGCACCGCCTATTTCCATCTCGGCAAGTTGATTGAGGTGGGGGATACCGATCAGATATTTACCCAGCCACGGCGCAAACTGACCGAAGACTATATTACCGGCCGGTTCGGCTGATTGGAGATCGACCTGATGCGCGTAAGATCGCCGGTTTGACGATTCATTTTTTCGACAATGACGGCAGCCCGCCCAATGCCCAGCTGCTGCACGACATCATATTCATGTCTTCGTTCGTGGACGAGATGCTGGTCACCGCCATCGACTCATTTGAAAGCCTGGACCTGGAGAAGGCTGCTCGGGTGATCCGCCAGGATGAGGAGCTGGACGATGAGTTTCGCTCCGCCCTGCGCCGTCTCTCAACCTTCCTCATGGAGGATGCGCGCAATGTCGGCCATGTGGTGGACATCGTGCTTGGCCTGCGGGCGCTGGAACGTATCGGCGGGCAGGCCAAGAATATCGCAGGCTATATGGTCTTTCTGGTGAAAGGGGTGGATGTGCGCCATGAAAACCTGGAACGTGTGATGAGGGAGATTGTCTCGGGCAAATAGGGTTATCAGGCCCTAGAACATCTCCTGAGGATCGACATCCACCGACCAGCGTACCTTGCGCCCGTTGGGCAGTTTCTCCAGCTGGGCGATCCACAGCCTGAGCCACTGCTGCAGATTGCCGCGGTCGTTGGCCTGGATCAGCAGATGAGCGCGTACTTTGCCCGCTCGTCGTTCCATGGGTGCAGGAACGGGTCCCCAGAAACTCAGCTTGTCAGCCCTGGGAATCTGTTTCCCGGCAGTTGCCGCCATCTCCAGAAAATCGTTCGGATCGGTTTTTCCTGTCGCTTCCGCACGTAGTAGCACCTGGTAGCTGAAGGGAGGAAGTTCTGCCAGGCGCCGTTCGGCTAACGCCTCTTGCGCAAAGGCCCCGTAGCCCCGGCTGATCAGGGTGTGCAGTAGTGGATGGTCCGGATGGCGGGTCTGGATCAGCACCCGCCCCGGTTTGTCGGCCCGGCCGGCGCGGCCCGCCACCTGCATGAGCAGTTGCGCCATACGTTCCGGGGCGCGGTAGTCGGTGCCGAAGAGTCCCTGGTCGATATCGATAATGCCCACCAGTGTGACGTCAGGAAAGTGGTGACCTTTGGCCAGCATCTGGGTGCCGATGAGCAGTGGAAAATGTCCGGCACGAATCCCTTTCAGCAATTGTTCCAGGCTGCCCTTGCGCCGGGTGGAGTCCCGGTCGATGCGGGCGATGGGCGTACCGGGAAAGTGCTGCTGTAGCGCGGTTTCGAGTCGCTCGGTGCCTTGTCCCAGCGGGCGCAGTTCAGGGCTGCCGCATTCCGGGCAGTGCGCCGGTTGGCGTCGTTGAAAGCCACAGTGGTGACACCAGAGCAGTTTGCCGCTGAGGTGTAGGGTCATACGCGCATCACAGCGGGGGCAGTCCGAGAGCCAGCCGCAGGCGTGGCAGGTGATGACCGGGGCAAATCCACGTCGGTTGAGAAAGAGCATCGCCTGCTCTCCGCGTTGCAGGGTTTTGCCGATGTTATTCAACAGTGCAGGGGATAGTCCGCCATCGAGCCTGACATTCCGGATATCCAGCAGGTCCATCTTCGGCAGGCTGGCCCCTCCTACCCGTTCCGGCAGTTCGATGTGCCGGTAACGTTGCAGTTCCACATTGCGCAGACTTTCGAGGGAAGGTGTTGCAGAGCCGAGCAGCACCGGACACCCTGCGCGACTGGCCCGCACCACCGCGAGATCCCGGGCGGAGTAACGAAACCCCTCCTGCTGTTTGAAGGAGATATCGTGCTCTTCGTCGACGATGATCAGTCCCAATTCCGGCATGGGAGTAAATACGGCGGAGCGGGTGCCCACCAACACCCTGGCCGTCCCATCGCGGACTGAGAGCCAGTTGCGTTCACGTTCTCCATCCGCGAGGCCCGAGTGGAGTAGTGAAACATTGCCACCGAGTCGCCGTTCGAAACGGCGAATCAGTTGCGGGGTGAGGCCGATTTCAGGCACCAGTACGAGAGCCTGCTCCCCACGCTGCAGGGCCGTCTCGATGAGCGAGAGGTAGACTTCGGTTTTGCCGCTACCGGTAACGCCTTCCAGCAGAAAGGGGGCAAAACCGCCGAAGTGGGAAACGACCTCCCCGATCACCGCATTCTGTGTCTTTGTCAGAGTGAGGCTGGCGGGTGTGACTTTGTCCAGATGATCAGCAGCTTGGGTCTCAAGCAAAACGGGTTCGATCCAGCCCTTTTGCCGCAAGGTTCGCAGTACGGCACTGCAGTCTCCGCACTGTTGTACTAGGTGGCTTGTGGCGAGTCCTTCTCTTGAGGTCGACAGGGCCTGCATGAGGCTCCGCTGTCTCGGGGCGCGCTTTAGACTGGCGGGTTCGACGGCCTGGCCCGCCTGCGTCTGCCGCCATCCTTTTTGGCCGCTGCCGGTGGGTAACGCGCACTTGCGCAGTTTGACCGGCAGGGCATGGAAAAGCACGTCCCCAAGGGGGTGTTGATAGTAGTCTGCGCTCCAGTGCAGCAGGGAGATGTCCGCTGCGCGGAGCAGGGCCTCCTGGTCGATGACCGTCTCAATCACTTTCAGACGGTCGATTGCCACTTCACTGTGGGAGGGGGTATCCCAGAGTATGCCGCAACGGCTGCCTCGGCCAAAGGGCACTTTGAGACGTATGCCGGGAGTGAGATCTGTCCCAATCTCCACTGTTGGAAGGTAATCGAACAAGGTGCGCAGGGGTCCCGGCAGGGCGACGCGGAGAATGCGGTGACTCGTCATGCCGGGACTCTAACACTAGGTGGCTGTCGGGTTTAACCGTTTACTGCGAAAATTACCGGGGATGAACCAAATCAGTTTTTTGAACGAGATGAAAAACTGAGTCTCTGCCAGAAAAATCACCGACTTAGAGGTGAACTTTAGGGGTTGCGAGGTTTTTCCACAGAACCTGTGGATAACTCTGTGGGGGAATTTCGGGTGTTTGCTTCCAGGCCTTGAAAGTAGTGGGGATTTGTTAATCTGTGCAATATTTACACTATTTTGTAAATTACAAGTAAAACAATGGCTTACATAATATTATCTGTTTCTTATTTGCAAAGTGTGTCGAGTGGGAGGAAATTTCTGTAGAGAAACAGTTAGTTGTGAATAAGCAAATCTATTTGACAGCGCGGGATGGTTATTTTGGCAGGTTGTCAACCCTTTTCTGGCTAAAGCGTTAGAAGGTATAGGGATAGGGCATCTGCGGCTTCTGGTGGCGGTTTCCACGTCCGTGCATAATCACAGTGTGAAGTGAGCGTGGGGAGGCCAGAGTGGAGACTCTGCTTTGAGGCGGGACCGAACGGAACAAAATCAGCAGGCGTTGGATGCATTTCTTGCCGGGGTCGAACGTCGGGCTTTTCTCATGGCACGGACCGCAACCGGGCAGCCAGAGGAAGCGTTGGATCTGGTGCAAGATGCCATGCTTGCCTTTGTCCGTGGCTATGGAAAACGGCCGGAAGAGGAGTGGGGGGCGCTGTTTCACCGTGTGATGCAGAATCGCATCCGCGACTGGTATCGCCGCCATAAAGTCCGCAGCCGCTGGCGGGTCTGGTTCGGCGGCGAAGCGGCGGATGATCGGCGGGAAGACCCGATCCAGATTGCACCGGACCCGGCGATGCCGGATCCAGCCCGTACACTGGAAAGCAGCGATGTGGGGGATGCCTTGATAGAGGCGGTTGAAGCCCTGCCGCTAAGGCAGCAGCAGGCATTTATTCTGCGCACCCTTGAGGGCCTTGATGTTGCGCAGACTGCGGCAGCGATGGGTTGTTCCGCAGGCAGTGTCAAGACCCATCTTTCCCGCGCCATGCAGGCGTTACGAAAAAAACTGAAAGATCATTGGCCATGAACAGAGAGCAGGACAAGGCATTTTCAGACTGGGCGAAATCCAGGCTCGATGAGCAGATGGAGACGCTCGATGGAGACACGCTCTCCCGTCTGCGGCAGATACGAGCCAATGCGGTGCAGGAGGCCCAGCTGCAGAGACGCACGCTGTGGAGTCGGGGTTTGGCCTTTGCCGGTGTGGATGGCGGGGTCAATGGCACATCTTGGGTGCCTGCTGGCGGCTTGGCGATGCTTTTGGTCGTTTCCGTGTTGTTCATGCAGTGGTCGGGTGATGGTATCTCTCCGGATATTTTGCCTGTCATGGAGATCATTGCCGCGGAGGATGAGATAGAGCTCTATGAGAACCTGGATTTCTATCGTTGGCTGGAGGCGGGTGCAACGGATGGTTCTGCATGAATTCGAAAAGGCGTATGCCGATGGCACTCATCTGCTTTGGAATCCTGACACAGAGCGCCGTGGCGGAAGAGGCGTTGTCCATGGAGATGTTGGAGTACCTGGCTGCATGGGGGGAGCAGGAAGGCGGCGAATTGGTGGATCCGGTGGAGTTGCTGGAATCATCGCCGGAGATGGAGCTGTTTATGCCGGAGGGCGCACAGCCGCCGGAGGGGGAGCGAAGATGAAGGGACGCTTTAGTCTCGTGGTGTTGTTTTGCTGCCTCTCTCTGTTGGCTGGGCCGCTGCTGGCTGAAGGTGTAGATTGGGAAGATCTGTCGCCTAAAGAGCAGAGGCTGCTGAAAGCGGTGGAGCCGAATTGGGAGGCGCTGCCGGAAGAGAAAAAGAATCTGTTGCGCAAAGGCGCTAACCGCTGGCACAAGATGACGCCTGAACAGAAGGCGAAGGCGAGGAAAAACCTGGCACGCTGGAAAATGTTGTCCGAGGGAGAGAAGCAGCAGCTGACCAACAAATATGAGTTGTTCCAAAAGCTGAGTCCGGAGCAGAAAAAAAAGCTGCGCAAACGCCGGGAGTGGTTCAAAAACCTGCCGCTGGAAAAGAAACGTAAGTTGCGGCAGCGATGGCAAAAGCTAAAACATGACCCGCAAGCGGAACAGAAGGTCAAACGCTGGCTGGATCGGCAGCCCTGATGCCCAACTGGCAGTCCATTGTTGATCATATCGGCGAGTCCATCGGTGAGCCTTTCTGTCCGGCCACCCCACGTTCCGTCGGCGGAGGATGTATCAACTCCGCAGTTAAACTCCAGGATGCCGAACGTACGGTTTTCGTGAAGTTCAATCGTGCGGCACTACTCGACATGTTCGAGGCCGAGTCGGCAGGGCTGGATGAGATGGCGGCCACCGGCACCGTTCGCATTCCACAACCCTACTGTTCCGGTGTGGTCGATGGTCAGGCCTACCTTGCCATGGAGTATCTGGAGTTGGGGTCCAGTGCTTCTGAGGGCGCTGTATTGGCCGGGCGTCAGTTGGCGGAGATGCACCGGACTGTACAGCCTGAGTTTGGCTGGTGGCGGGACAACACTATCGGTTCAACGTTTCAGTCGAACACACCAGACGAAAGCTGGCCGCTCTTCTGGCAGCGCCGGCGCCTCGGGTTCCAGCTTGAGCTTGCCGGGCGCAATGGCTACGGCGGGGCACTACAGCGCATGGGGGAACGGCTTCTGTCGGCGTGTCCTGCGTTGCTCGACCACAGTCCCAAGGCATCCCTGCTGCATGGAGATCTTTGGGGGGGGAATTTAGCCTACGATCTGCAGGGGAATCCGGTTATCTTCGATCCGGCGGTCTATTTTGGAGACCGTGAAGCGGATCTGGCGATGACTGAGCTGTTCGGTGGTTTCGGCGGTGACTTCTATGCAGCTTACCATGAGGCCTGGCCCTTGGATTCGGGTTACTCTACCCGCAAGACGCTCTACAATCTTTATCATATCCTCAATCACCTGAATCTTTTTGGTGGCGGGTACCTGGGGCAGGCAAGCGGAATGATGGAGCGACTGCTTGCCGAGTTGGGTTGAGGTTGCAGTCCGGTCGGGGTTGAAATCAAACCGCCATCCTCTATGCTCATTGCCCACCGCTCTGTCCGGTTTGACTCCGGTGCTTCTTAGCCATCCAAAACAACGCACTGTCGTATTTACGATACGGTGTGGCTTCAAATTCTATGGGAGTTAAGGTAATCCCTTATTGCATGGAGCGTATTCATTCATGTCTAATGCGGCGTAACGGTATAAATAGCCCTCGATTAGAAGTGGCTAACTCAATAATACTCAGGCGGTTTTCAGTTTGGAGGCCGTCCAACAGGAGGATGCATTAATGCAACTGCGCAAGCTTGTCGCCGCAATCGCGGTCGTTCCGGTACTTTTGTCCGCCGAGGCTTTTGCCGGCGTATCCAAGACTCTCCCCATGCCTACAGGCACACCGGATGCCAACGCCATCGCTGATCAGGTCTACTTCGTCAACCACTTCTATGCGCTGAAGAACTACGGCATCACCAAGAAGGGTAGAACGTTAACCGTGCTGGTCAACAAGTCGAAAGGCAAGAAGCCGACCACCATTGCACTGGAGCGGTATCTGAACAACGATTATGGCGATGGCGCGATTAACGCGATGGATCTGGCGATCTTCCGCTCCGGTAAGTTGAGAGGCACCGGTATGTTGATCACTGACTACACCGATGAAAACAAGAGCCAGGCCTACGCCATCTGGTTGCCTGCGCTGCGCAAGATCCGCCGTTTTGCCGAGCCGGCCCACGATGATGCCTGGGGCGGCACCGACTTCACCTTTGGTGATGTCACCCTGCGCAAGCCGAAGCATGAGAGCCACGAACTGCTGGGGACCGAAACGTTCAATGATTGCTTGGGAGCCATTGCCGATGTGAAGGTCAAGAATCTGAAAAATCCGCCGGATGCCGCTTGCGGGCATAAAGGCAAAGAGGTCTACAAGCTGAAGAGCACTACCAAGAAGCAAAACTGGTGGTACGACCATCGTGTTAGTTACGTCGATACCAAGACCTTTGCCGACTACCGTACCGAATTCTTCAAGGGTGGCGAGAAGATCAAGGTGATCGATCGCAACTGGGTCAGCCTTGGTCAGGATGACCCGCGTGCCCAGTCCTGGGCCTACTGGTACGGCAAGACTTTCGCTTCCGGCCATGAGACTTGGGCGGTGATTCCCGATGAGGTTGTGAAATTCAACCAGAATTGGAAGCAAAGTAAATGGTCGGAGAAGACGCTGCGTAAGATCAAGCGTTAATGACTGAGGCAGAAGCGCCGAAGACGGTGTTTCTGCCACAAATACAAAGACGGGCCGCCCAACAGAGGCGGCCCGCATCAAAAAATTAGTCGGCACACTATGGGGATCCTGCTGCTGGCTACCTGCAAGATTTTGGGAGGAAATATGTATAAGCGCTCCGTGTTCTATCGGTCCATGCTGGCTGCCATGCTGCTGCCTGGTGCCGCACTGGCTGAAGTCGAAGTCAGTGGTTATCTGAAAAATGAAACTGCAGTTTTTTCCAAGTCGGGTCAGCGGACCGGTCAAGCCAAGACCATGCTGGACACCGCAGAACACAATGCCGGCGACCTGTTGAAGTTTGAGAACTCCGCGCGCATCTTCTTCAATGGCGATATTGGTGAAGAGAGTTCATGGCACGGCGAGCTGAACCTGATCTATGACACCGAAGGTGTCGACGACTACAAAGGTCACGAGAACTATACCCAGAACGACTGGTTTCGGGAGCTCTATCTCGATACCACCGCATTTGGCTGGGACTTCCGTCTTGGTAAACAGCAGGTGGTTTGGGGAACAGCAGACGGTATCAAGCTGCTCGATATCATCAACCCCACCGACTATCGTGAGCTCAACCAGAACGCAATGGAAGATGCACGCATACCAATTTGGATGATCAATGCGGAAAAGAATATTGGTGAGAGCGGCAATATCCAGTTCATCGTTTCACAGGTGGAGCAGAACAAGATCCCGGGGTTGAATGCATCCGGTGATCCCGAGCAGCCATTTCTGATGAAAGGCGTTGACTCCATTTCCGGCGGCGTCAATGGTTTTCTTAATGTTACCCCGCGCCTGGCAGCGGTGGCACAGAGCTTCAACAATGCGGCACAAGCCGGCATGTTGACCGGCGGCACCCCGATTCCGAGCGGTCTGGTGGGTTTCGCCGGCTTGAGCGTGGACGGTTTTGCCAGCAACCCCGATCCGATTGGCGCTGGCGCGCCAGGTAGCATTCTGCTCAACCAGATCGCCCAGTTTGGTCTGAGCGATCCGACTGTAGCCATTGATCCCAATGGCAACTTCTGGGTTACCAATGTGACCAGTGTCACCGGATCGGCACCGTCTGATGTGAATTGGAGCGTAACTGAGGCCGCCTCCGCCTTCGAGTATATGGGCAATGCCACTTTCGCCACCTTCAACTCCTTTGCCGGGGCGGGCATGGCCGGCAGCAGCGCCGGTGCAGTCTACGAGCGCGACTATCCGGACACAGCGGATGCCAACTTTGGTACTCGTTATAAGGGCAGTACGGATGGTGGCTTAAACTTCTCCTTCAACTACTTCTATCATTATGACGCCAACCCCTTTGTGGATATGAGCTGGCGTGATGCGGTCACCAAGGAGACTTTGACTGTGCAGCGCGCCCAGTCGATGGACATCGGAGGCGGTGCAATGGCGCCCAACCCGGCAACCGATCTGACTGCGGATCAGATCCCCAACTCTTTTGCACCGGATGGTTCAAATTCGGTATCCATCCTGTTGCATAACGCTGCGGGAGAGTACTATGGTGCGATCGATCCAACCACCTTTGCAGCCAACACCAACACCCATACGGTGGAGATGGTGATGACGGAGAGGCTGAATCGTATCCACAGTCTTGGTGGTTCCCTTGACTATGCACTGGACACCGCAGCGCTTGGTTCCATCGTGTTTCGTGCTGAGGCCCTCTACAACAAGGATGAGATGCAGCCTGTGGTTGACAAGCGCCTGCTGGGTATTGGCGATCTCACCAGTTCGCTGCGCATGCAAGAGGCGGATATGTTCAAGTATGTGCTGGGCGCGGATATCACTGTAGCGACCAACATGCTGGTGAGCGCCCAGTTCATCCAGTTCTGGAACATGGACTTTATCGATGATAGTCGGACCTGTACCACGCAGGCAGGCAACAGCTACGACTGCTCTACTTACACCGGTGAAATGGCCACCATGCACATGAGCAACGGCCTATACAAGGCGCATGAGTTCAAGGAGTTCTATTCGCTCTTCTTCTCCAAGCCCTTCGGTGGTTCCCAGGAGCACCGCTGGAACAACATCGTTATGTTCGAAGAGGACGGCGGCTGGTGGAATCGTTTCGATGTGGAGTACAGCTTCACCGACGAGATCATCGGCGCCTTCGAGTGGAACAACTATTGGGGTGAAGAGAATACGACCTTCGGTCAGTTCGCCGACTCATCAAATGTACAGCTGGGACTCAAGTGGATCTTCGAATAAGTTTCCTATGAGATCTGTATTTTGATCTAAACTAAGGCAGGCAGCGGTAGACACCGCTGTCTGCCTTTTCATTTTTACCCTTCCGGTAGAGGTCTTCGCTATGAGCGATGCTGCAACCAATAACAAATCAAATAATACATTGGCCGAACGTTATGCGGCGTTTGTAGTCCGTCACCGCAAACCGCTGATGTTTCTGTTGTTGATAATGACGGTCATTACTGCATTACAGGTCAAGAATCTGGATATGCGTAACGATCCTGATACGCTGTTACCGCCCAGTAACCGCTATGTCGCCACCAACCTCTATGCGGAGCATAACTACGGCATGGGTAACCTGATGGTTGCCACGCTGCGGATCAAAGAGGGTGATGTCTACCAGGGCTGGTTCGTCAACAAGGTACAGGAGATCCATGAAATACTGGTCTCCCTGGAGACCTCCCGACCCTCCAACTTCATCGATATCGCGGCGAAGAAGATCAAGTTCATGGGCGCGGATGAAAATGGGCTCGTTTTCAAACGGCTGATTCCCACCGAAGGCATCAGCAGTGATCCTGCAACGGCAAAAGAACAGCTCGCCTTTCTTAAAGAGGGTATCGAGACCAACCCTGTAATGGGTCCGATGCTGGTGGGATTTGAAGATGCGGATGGCAATAAATGTGAATTCGAAGATCGTTATACAAAAAACTGTGTCGCCAAATCACTCTATATCATCGGTGACTACACTGATGACGTAAAAGAGATCTACCTGCCCTGGGTGCGTGAAGTACGGGCCATGATGGATGAGCATGGTGCGGATGACCGCTATGAATTGCTGGTAGCGGGTGAACCCTACTTTCTGGCCTGGATGCTTGCGGATCTTGTCAACAAATGGTGGCTCTTCGTCATCTCGTTGGCGATCGTGGTTGCGGCGCTCTGGTTTGAGTTCCGCAACTGGCGCGGGGCGCTTTTTCCGATGCTGGGCGTGGGCGCGACCATCATTTTGACCCTCGGTCTGATGGGTTTTACTGCATTCAAGCTGACGACCATGATGGTGCTGACCCCGATGCTGTTGTTGGCGATCGGAATAGGGCACTCGGTTCAGGTGACCCGCCGATTTATGCAGGAGCAGGCGAAGGGGGTTGGGTGTGAGACCGCCGCCAGAATTTCCATCTCCCACACTATCGTGCCGGCCACGCTCTCAATCGTGACCGATATGGTGGGTTTTGCCACTCTGGCAACGGTGGATATCTCATTCTACAAGGCCTACGCCTATTTCGGCATGTTCGGCATGCTTACCCTGCTGTTCACAACCACTACGTTGATTCCGTTGTTGATGGTCAGCGTTCCCTGTAATACGGCGGAAGCGAGTAGGGAAGAGGCCGAACTTGAAAGGGGGTGGGAGACCAAGGTGGGGAGTTTCATCTCTGGTCTGCTGGCAGGGCCGGGCAAATGGCTGCCGATTGGTTTTGTCGCGGTGATCATAGGTGTGTCGACCTACTATAGCGGTATTCTAAACGGCACTTCCGACGATCTGATGCCTGGTGTGGAGAAGGGTATCAACTACTCCCGGGCTGCGTTCAAGGAGCAGTCGATCACCATTCAGCAGCTGGAACGTCTGAATGAGATTATGCCCGGCGTCATCTCCGTGACCGTGCCGATTCGCGGCAAGGAGCCGGTGGCGGAATCCTGTGTCGACGAACCCTTTCCCGAAGAACTCTTCGATATCGAGGATATGGGCGAACGCCTGGTACAGTGCGACAAGTACAAGGAAAAACTTGGGTGTTGGGACCCTGATCCCTGCGGGGCACAGGGTATCTTCAACCAGGCTGATGTGCTGGCGGATATCGAGGCGATGGAAGAGTGGATGCGCGCCCATGAGTTTATCGGTTTCACCGGCTCCTACGCGCAGTACATTCGTCTCGTCAACATGCTGTTGACCGCAGAGCCGGGTACCAAGCCGGACATCAAGGACCTCTACATCCCGACCTCCGCCAAACTTCGTTCTATCGACCCGGAAGATGATCGTAGCGGTGACGATATCGTGCAGCTGTTCAATGGCTTGCTGGAGACCATGACCGACGATGGCGATATGGACTCTTTCGTCACCCGGGATTGGAACGACGGGGTGGTGATGGGGTTTGTCAACACCATGGATCCGAAAGAGACCCATAAGGTCACCATGGACATTCAGCAGTATATCGAGGAACACAAGAATGATCCCGGTTTCAGTAAGGTCAATTTTGGTCTGCGCTCGGGCCCGGTAGATGACCTGTCGAGTGATACCAATGAGCTGTCTGTTGAGGGTCCCGATTACATCAGGCCTGCGGTTGGCGGTTTCCTTGGCGCGACCGAAGCAACCCGGGAAGTGGCGGTTGCCAACTGGCTATCCGGTCCCATGCTGACGGCGGCGGCAATCTTCGTCATTGCGGCACTGATATTCCGTTCGGTGACGGTTTCGGTAATCCTGGTCGTGTTGCTGTTCATCACCCTGTATGCCCAGTACGGTCTTGGAGGCTACTTCACCAGTGTGAAGAACTGGTCCGGTAATCTCGCCTTCCATCTGCAAGTTGCTTTGAGTATCGCGATGGGACTGGGTATCGATTACGGTATCTATATGATCTCAAGGCTTCGTGAGGAGATGCAGGCCACTGCCGGGGACTGGACAAAGTCTCTGGAGAACACCCTGAACACGACCGGATCTGCGGTTATTATCTCCGTGCTGGTATTGCTGGGCTGTTTCATTCCGTTGCTGAATACCGATCTGGCAAACACCTGGGGATTGGGTGTCTACATCAGTGAGGCGCTTCTGATCGACGTGGTGACGGCGCTGTTGCTGCTACCGCTGATGGTGAAGTGGCTCAAACCGAAGTTTGTGTTTGGGGATAATTAGCCATTGAACAGATGACTCTCGATCCGCTGTAGGCTTGATTAAGCGCAGCGGATCGGGTGTTTGCGTATTGCAGACTGCAAGTGAAAGCCGGCCCGATTCAGGGCCGGCTTTTTTGTTTCCGTGTATGCGCCATCGGTTTTTTTATGAACGGCGTGGCGTCGGTCCCTTTTTGTCTGTTTTTGAAGGCCCTTTGCGCTTGTTGCGCAGGAACTGCCGTACTTTTTCGGCCAAGGGCAGATTCTTTATGGGACAGGCCTTACTGATTGGCGGTGGGGTAGGGGGGATCTTTTCCCAATTGCGCACCACCTGACCATCGGCGAGTTTGATGAGACGGCTGGCAGCATTTTTGACATCGGGGTCATGGGATGAGATCAGAAAGGTGGTGCCGAATTTATCGTTGAGCTGCTGTAGCAGGCACATCAGTCGCTGACCTGTCAGTGTATCGAGGTTTGCAGTGGGCTCGTCAGCCAGCACGATCTTTGGATTGGTTGCCAATGCCCTGGCTACGGCGACTCGCTGCTGTTGGCCGCCGGAGAGCTGGTCAGGTCTGCGGTAACCGAGATGTCCCATATCCACTTCATTCAGCCAGTGATCTGCGATCCCTTCACTCTCTTTTTTATCCATTCCCTGTAGTTGGCAGACATAGGCGATGTTCTCTCTGGCACTTAGCACCCTGATCAGGTTGTATGATTGAAAAACAAAACCGATATTATGCAGTCGAAAGAGGGTGCGCTCGGTGTGATTCATGCCGAGAATATTTTCGCCATTGACGATGACTTCGCCGTTATCGGCAGATTCAAGTGCGCCAATGACGTTCAGCAACGTGCTTTTTCCGGAGCCCGAGCGGCCGGCGAGAACAGCAAACTCTCCCCTGTCTATTGAAAGGTTGGCGCCGTTGAGCGCAGGGAAAGGCATGCTGCCGACCCAATAGCATTTATGCAGCTTCTTGACGGTGATGATAGCTGAACTGTTATCTGGCTGAATCATGGTCAGAAGGTTCGCAGGGATTGGCTGATTTCAATTTTTGTTGCCCTCCAGGCCGGATAGAGACCAGCGATCAGGGCAGCGACCAAGGTGGTGCCGAGTATCCGTGTGGCTGAATCAAGGGTCAGCAGCGGCAGTATGACAGGATCCATGTAGAAGAACTTGAAGGCATTGGCGAAGTAGGAGAGATCAATGCCGCCATCGGAAAGGTGCAAAACAAGTAGTCCACCCACCCCGTAGCCCAAGGCACCGCCGAGCAGGATCAGCATCACGGCTTCAATCAGCAGCATAAAGAATATCTGCGACTTTCGGGTGCCGATTGCGATCATTATGCCAAGCTCTTTCTGTCGCTCATGCAGGGAGATCAACATGGTATTAAGGATCTCGGTGAGTACCAGTGCCACGACAACAAGTATGATGATAAGGCCATAGGCATCGCTGAATTCCAGCCATTGGCGAACCATCGGGTCGAGATCCTGCCAGGCGAGAATTTCATAACCATCACCGCGGAGTTCCTGATTGAAGTGATGCTGAAGGCCGGCAGTGTTTTCATGGCTGCTGGCTCTTATGACGATGTCGGTGACGGATTCTCCCATCTCGAACCAGGCCTGCGCGGCATTCAGGGGTATCAGTGCCAGCGTACGGTCAATCTGAGGTGCGCCGGTCTCGAGAATACCGCGCAGAAAAAAAATCTCGGAGACCATCTCGCCGTTGGGGCGTTGCGCCATGAGCACGATCCTGTCGCCGATCTCAGCGCCTATGTTCTGGGCGACAGTTATACCAAGCAGGAGGTCGTGGGAAGTGCCGGGATTGAGCCAGCGGCCCTGTTTAAGCCCCCGGTGCATATGTGTTACCCAAGTCTCCTGTTCAGGGTCGGTGGCCATGATCTGGACGCCGGCACTGCTGCCTCCAAGAGAGACCAGCCCGGAGGTGCGAATGCGCTGTGTCCAGCCCTGGATCTCCGGGGAGTCCTGGAGCAGCAGGATTATCTTTCCGGGCGCTTTGATATGGTCATTGAGGTTCTGTGAAGACTCGAATCCGCTGGCATGTATCTGCACATGCCCGGTGAAACTGAGAATAAAGTTGTCCCTCATCTGCTCCAGCCAGCCATCATTGAGGGCACTGAGCAGGGTCAGTGTGGCGATACCGAAAATCATGGTTGCCAGTGTGATGCCGGTACGGCGCGGGTTCCGTAGCAGGTTTCGCAAGGCCAGTGAGAGATAGGCTGTCAGTGAGAGGCGCTTGGCATTAGACATTTCGCATCGCCTCAACCGGTTGCAGGCGACTGGCCTTCCAGGCTGGATAGAGACCGGCAATGATCGAGGCGATCAGGATTGCCCCCACAGTAGTGCCCAGATGGTCGAGATTGAGATGAGGATAGACCAGTGAGTCGACGTAAAACCGTGAGGTGGAACCCAACAGAATGGATAGATCGATACCGGTTGAGTGCGTCACGAGAACGATGCCGGTACCAAAGACAATTCCTAAAAGTGTACCGGCAAGACCAATAAACAAGGCTTCAAATACAAGCATTAAGCCTATTTCATACCGCTCGGTTCCAATGGCCATAAAGATGCCGAATTCACGGGTGCGTTCCAGCATCGAGAGCAGCATTGTATTGAGTTCGCCGGCTAAAACGATGAAGAGTACGACAGCGAGAAAAAGGTAGAGAAAGCCGTCGTGCAGTATGATCCACTCATTCATGACGGGAAACATGGTGCTCCATGGCATGACCTCGACATTCTCATCCGACAGCGCAAAAATCAATTCATCCGTCAGTTGTTGAATCCTCTCTTCCGGGGTGCGCAGCACTATATCAGTCACTCCGTCAGGCATATCGAGCATCTCCTGCAGGGATTTGATATTGGTCAGGGCCATGCCCCGATCCAGCCCCATCTCGCCGCTGGTGATGATGCCGACCAGTGTGAACTCTTCGGCCACAAGTGCGCCAAAACGATCATAACCAATCATCACGACAGGGTCGCCGAGACCAAGTTTGAGGTTGCGGGCGGTTGTGGCTCCGAGGATGCAGGCGTACGCATCGTCTTCCCGCAGGAAACGCCCGATGGAGATGCGTTTCTCAAGATCGGTGATGGCAGGCGCTCTGTCTGCTTCCATGCCGATCAGCATGACGCCTTCAGTGGTTTCATCGGAGGCGGCCAGGGCGAAGGCTTCGAGACGTCGGCTCCAACGCTTGACGCCAGCCTGTTCAACAGTCGTGATGATCTTGTCGGGGTTTCTAAGATGGCGGGAGAGTTCCGGTCGTTCGAAAAAACCCTCGTGATGGATCTGGATGCTGCCGATGATTGCGTCCTGAAAGTTCTGCAGCATGTTGCGGTGCAAGCCGTCATTGAAACTCCAGAGGAAGATCAATGCACTGAGTCCTACCGCGATGGCGCCAACCGTGAGCATGGTGCGGCGCAGATGTCCCAGAAGGTTGCGAAGTGCAACGGCGTAGATGACCGGTTTTATCACAGGGTCTCCGTATTGTGATTGTTTCTACTGTGTGTCCGCCTGTGTTTTCTTTTTCTTCATTGGCTCAAACAGATCAGGATTGAAGTTTGCATCGAATTTGACGGATTTGACGGTAATTGTCGTTTTTTTACCTTGTTTCTTTAGTGGTTCCATTACCAGGCGGGTGGGGATAACCCGTCCGTCCATCTCTTTGGGGGCTTCAAACAGCAGGCGGCGCCCGGGAACCTTGTCTTTGCAGATGTACCTGATTTCCAGCGGCATACCATCGCCGCGAATGCGCTGTACGAGCATATGCCAGGAGACAGTGGCATCTTCGTTAGGAAAGGATTCTATGGTGATAATTGCCTCCGGCCCCTCCCCTTCGCGCCGTGCAATCAGGTGAGTGTAGTCGCTGATCAATGAATCTGCCTCCAGAAGATCCTGATTGTTAAAGTCAGAACCCATCCAGGCGTCGTGCATCATGGCAGGAGAGATGGCGATCTGGCGCCGCAGTTTCGGCAGGTACATGGAGAGTTTATTGTCGACTTTCAGAAACACGGTCCCTCTGGTCTTGCGTGGCGAAAGAATCTCCATGCGAAAGCGGTTGTTCTCATAGTCGTCGTGACTGAGAAATTCCAGGGTGCGTTTCCAGTCGGGGCGAACTATATCCACTTGATATGTGACTTCCGTGGCCTTCGAGCGCATCAGGGATTCGCTCTTTTGCAAAAGGGCAACGGCCTCCGGGTTGCTCTCTGTGGCAGATGCAGAGTGGCATAGAATCACCAGCATCAGAAGCCCCGCGATGCGGAAGAGTAGTTTTTTCATCGATTTCCACCTTATAAGCAGCACAGCTGCCAGCCATCCCTTGATTATAAGAGATTGGTAATATAAGTCTAGTTTATTGGCCTAGGAGTCTGTCGGGTTTGATCCATTGAGCCAGGGATATTTTCCGGCCCACCGTGTTTTTCCCATAATCGCTGCCTCTGTAGGAATATAAGCCCTATGTAGGGCAGTGAATTATGAAAGACTGACCTATCCTTGTCGATATCTCAGCCTGCCAGCGCATGCATCCGCTTCAGGTTCCATGCCGTACATACCAGATTCCATTCACCTTGCGCTGAATCACTCCCTCGAAGGTGAAATTGCCGAAATCCCATTACTTCTTTGATAATGCCGAAGACGGTCTCAACTGTCGATTTCCGTGTGGCATACACGGCCTTGCCTTCCGGTGTACTGAGTCGATGCCTCATTCGGGTTAACATATCGGCATCTTCCGGGCAGGGCGGCACCTGTTTCAGCCGCTCTTCCAGCGGCAGGTTGTGCTGTTCGCGGCTATCGGAGAGGTAGGGGGTGATCTCCTGTGCTTCACAACGATTGACATTCTCTTCACTGAAGTAACCCGTATCCGCCAACAGACCTTGTGGTTTTCCCAGCTGCTCTTCTGCTGCCTTCAGTTGTGCAAGTGCAGGTTCTATTTCCTGTTTGTCATTGGGTTGCTGGGTAATATGGTTCTCCACGATCAGGTGGGTACCGGTATCAACTGCCGCTTGGGCGTTATAGGCCTGAACAAACCCTTCCGATGAGGGCATGATGCGTGACTCCTCATCCGTGAAATTGACTTGGTCTTTTTCCTGTGGACCTTCTTCTGGCGGCTTTGGCACTCTACCTCTGGCCTTCTTCCCTGTCTTTTCCTCTCGTTCCTTACGCCGCTTCACCTTCTCTTCGTATTCCGCCCGTTCTTTTTCAAAGCGCTCACGCGCTCTTCGTTCGATCTCTTTCTTAGCCTTGGCTATCGCAGCAAGCCGGTCCTCACGACGTTTGAGTTCCTCTGGAATATCCAGTTCCGGCTCTTCTTCTGCATCGGCCTGTTCGGCCTTTTTCAGCAACAGCTCGACTTCACGATGAAGCTGCTCTTCAAGCTTGTTGGCATACCCCCAACTCATCGCCTTGTGTTTGCTGGCATTGGCCTTGACCTTTGTCCCATCCAAACTCACATTGCCTATCTTCAAAAGACTCATCGCCTTGGCTATCACTAATATCTGGACAAAGAATCCCTTCAACTCCTTGAGAAAGCGTTTGCGAAAGGTGGCGATGGTGTCATGGTCTGGATGGCTGTCTGCCGTAATGAACCGGAAGGCCACGGAGTCGTAGGTGGCTTGCTCCAACTTTCGGCTGGAGAATACGCCGGTTGCGTAACCGTAGAACAGCAGTGAAAGCAAAATGGCTGGATGGTAGGGCGCTTTTCCTCCGCCACCGTATTGAGATTCCAGCTCTTTCAGATCCAGCTGTTCTACGATGTCCACGATAAATCGCGCCAAATGGTTCTCTGGTAGCCAGTCCTGTAATGAGGGCGGCAACAGATAGGGGGTGTCTCGATTAATCGTGCGGAATTTATCTGACATACTGACTTCGGTTCGTTATTCTTTGGCTTACAGTATTTTATCAAATGGGACTGGTTAAATCCGACAGACTCCTAGAGGGATTTTATCGACTGGAATGGAGCCGGTTCATCGCTTTTTGCAGTTCGCCATTCAGGATATCCGTAAGGCAGTCGGCCGCCTGGTCGAGGCTGTCGTCGATGGCATCCCTGTCAGCTTTTGAAGGCCGGCCCAGAACATAGTTGACCACTTCACGCCGATCGTTGGGGTGATCGATGCCGATGCGCAGGCGATGGAAGTCTTTGCTGCCGATGGCGCTCATGATATCCCGAAGTCCATTGTGTCCAGCGTGTCCCCCTCCCGTTTTGAGACGAATCTTGCCCGCAGGCAGGTCGAGTTCGTCGTGGGCGACCAGGATCTCCTGGGGCTGGATCTTGAAATAGTTAGCGAGACTGGAGACAGCCTGACCACTGCGATTCATGAAGGTTGTCGGTTTTAAGAGTCGGCAGTCGTGGCCGTTGACGTTGATTCGGCATGCCATGCAATGGTGCCGGGATTCGGATTTTAGCGGGGTGTTATGACGTTGAACCAGCAGGTCGACGAACCAGAAGCCAGTGTTGTGCCTGGTTCCTTCATAGTCACTGCCTGGGTTGCCGAGTCCGACGATGAGCTTGATGGGTTGAGATGACATGGGTGAGATGTTACGGGACAGGCCGTCGCCTGTCCCGTTGGTGCAATGTTTACTCAGGAGGTGGAATCTCGCCAACTGTCTCTTCAGCGCCATCTTCCTCGTCTTCGTCCTCACCAGTGTGACCGGTGTGTACCATTGCCACCAGCGAGTCTTCTCCGCCGGTGTGGGTGAGTTCAACGCCGTCAGGCAGTTGCAGGTCTGAGAGATGAACACTGTCGCCGATATCCATGTCAGCCATATCTACCTCGATGAACTCCGGCAGATCCTTGGGCAGGCAGATGATTTCCACGTCGGAGAGGCTGTGGGAGACGTTGCCGCCCATCTTCATTCCGGGCGAGGTCTCTTCGTTGAGGAAGTGCAACGGTGCGTGCATGCGGAGCTTCTCATTCATATCAACGCGCTGAAAATCGACATGTGTGATGAACGGCTTGGCCGGATGGCGCTGCAGATCCTTGATAACGACCTGTTCACTCTTTCCGTCCAGTTTCAGGTCCAGAATATGTGAGTAGAAGGCCTCATTTTCGAGGGCATGTGCAAGTTCATTGTGTACCATGGTGATCATGGACGGCTCTTTATCGGCACCATAGATGATGCCGGGAACCGCACCCTGGAGACGCAGGCGGCGGCTCGCACCTTTCCCTGCATCAGTCCGTGATTGCGCATTGATTTCAAAACTGACAGGCATGTCAATCTCCTAAATAATTAATCGATTGGGTGATTCCGGACTCTTGCGACCAGAGGCTGGAAATAACACGCCGACTGGCGGCGAGCGCGCGATTCTAACAGGAAATGGGTGAAAGGCAAAGGTGACAGGTGACAGGTCGAGTTTACAAAATTATTGTTAAATAGGGTTTGACGCGTTTCCGGGTCGACGCAAACTTCGGAAACCGGAAACCGGAAACCGGAAACCGGAAACCGGAAACCGGAAACCGGAAACCGGAAACCGGAAACCGGAAACCGGAAACCGGAAACCTCGTCAGTCAATAAACAACGAACTAACCGACTCCTCTGCGCTGATGCGGCGCATGGTCTCCGCCAGTAGTTCAGCAATGCTGACTTGGCGAATCTTTTGGCAGCCTCTGGCCGCGGGTGACAGAGGGATGGTGTTGGTAACGACCAACTCATCCAGCACTGAATTGTTGATGTTATCAACCGCGGGGCCGGAGAGTACCGGGTGGGTGCAGTAAGCCACGACCCTGGCTGCGCCATGTTCCTTCAGGGCGCTTGCCGCCTGGCAGAGGGTGCCTGCAGTGTCCACCAGGTCGTCGATCAGCACACAGCTGCGGTCCTCAACCTCGCCGATGATGTTCATTACCTTGGCCTCATTGGGACGGGGGCGGCGTTTGTCGATGATCGCGAGGTCGGCATCATCGAGCCGTTTGGCCAGGGCACGAGCCCGTACCACGCCGCCGACATCTGGAGAGACAACGATCAGGTTTGGGAGTTTCTGGCGCCAGACGTCGCCAAGCAACAGGGGCGAGGCGTAGACATTGTCGACCGGGATGTCGAAGAAACCCTGAATCTGGTCGGCATGCAGATCGATGGTTAAAACCCGGTCGGCGCCAGCGGTGGCGATCATCTTGGCGGCCAGTCGTGCGGTGATCGGCACACGGGCGGAGCGGGGGCGGCGATCCTGACGCGCATAGCCAAAATAGGGGGTGACGGCGGTGATGCGCTTGGCAGAGGAGAGGCGCACGGCATCGATCATCACCAGCAGTTCCATCAGGTTTTCATTGGTCGGCGCCGAAGTGGGCTGAACGATGAAGACATCGTGGCCGCGGACGTTTTCCTGTATTTCGGCCATGACCTCACCGTCACTGAAGCGACCAATCTGGGCCTTGCCCAAAGGGATGTTGAGATGGGAGACGATTTCGCTGGTAAGTTCCGGGTTTGAATTACCGGAAAATACGGTTATGGCAGTGACGGGCACGGAGGCATCCCCTTGGTTGACGGAAAATGGCTGGGGTACCAGGATTCGAACCTGGGAGTGACGGGATCAAAACCCGCTGCCTTACCGCTTGGCTATACCCCAATAATTCTTTATGCCACTCAACAGCTCGTTAAACGACCCGTGTCAGCAGCGGTGATCGGTTGATTCCGCGCGCCACAAAACCCACAAAGTCAGCGGGCAGGCGATTAAGAATCGCCTCTGCTGTTGATGCATCCGAAAATGCGGCAAATACACAGGCGCCGGAACCGGTCATCTGCGCCGGAGCAAACTGATCCAGCCAATCAAGTGCTGCTGCGACTTTATTATAACGTCGGCGCACCACGGATAGGCAGTCGTTTCTCCTGTCGCCCTCCAGAAAGTCGCGTATTCTGATGCGGGGGGAGTTGCGTGTCAAATCAGGTGCTGAGAATGTTTCTGCGGTGGAGACGTGGCAGTCCGGCGCAAGGACAAGGTACCAGGGCTGGGGAAGATCCAGATCAGTGAGTGTCTCACCGATGCCTTCCGCCCAGGCAGCCCGTCCGTGGATGAAGATTGGTACGTCGGCTCCCAAGGCGAGGCCAAGCTTTGCCAGCGTTGCATTGTCCAGTCCCGTCTCCCAGATTTGGTTGAGTGCTACAAGCGTGGTGGCGGCATCGGAACTGCCACCGCCCAAGCCGCCACCCATTGGCAGGCGCTTGTCGATAGAGATGGTGACGCCCTGTATGGGCTTTGTGCGCTGTTTCAGCAGGTTTGCTGCGCGTACCGTGAGGTCGGTTTCCGCAGCGACGCCAGGTAGTGGTGTGGCGAGAACGATGCGGCCATCACTGCGTGGCTGGAAGTGGAGTTCATCCTGCAGGTCGAGAAACTGAAAAACTGTCTGTATTTCGTGGTAGCCATCGGGGCGGCGCCCAACGATGCGCAACGTCAGATTCAATTTGGCGGGGGCGGGCCATGCAGTGCTTTCAGGCACGATGCTGGCTTAATTGCCGGAGAGTCGCTGTTTGGTGGGGCCGATATATCGATTCTTCGGTTCCCGCTTCATTGCTGCGTCCCAAACCGCACGGGCCTCCTGCTTTCTCCCCATCATCCAGAGAACCTCACCAAGGTGGGCGGCGATCTCGGCATCCGGTTCTTTATCGGCGGCTTGTTGCAGAAATTTCAGCGCCTGCTCCAGATTGCCGAGCCGGTACTCGACCCAGCCCATGCTGTCGAGGATGGCGACATTGCCGGGTTTCAGGTCGAGTGCTCTCTGGATATAGGCCTGGGCCTCCTGCAGGCGATCAGTCTGGTCGGCCAGGGTATAACCCAAGGCATTGAGAGAGTCGGCGTGATCCGGATTGTCTTTCAATATGCGTTTCAGGTCTGCTTCAAGGATGTCGATCCGGCCGATATCGGCACCGTTCAGGGCGCGGGCATAGCGCAAATCGATGTTGTCCGGGAATTTCTGCAGGGCAGAATCATAGATCTCCATCGCGATTTTGTATTCACCGGCATCGCGCATGAGATTGGCTTCAACGAGAAAGAGTTTGAGGGCGTTTGTGGGTGTGGATGAGCGCAATTGCTGCAATATTTCACGGGCGCCGTTCAGGTTGTCCAGAGAGACCAGAATGCCCGCCATGCGGATGCGTGCCTCAGCCCGTTCTTTGCCGTCGACCTTTTCATACCATTCGAAGGCCTTTTGAGGGTGTTTGTCGAGCTCTTCGATCTGTCCCAGATGCAGGGTGGACTGACTCCCCATTTTTCCCATCGACAGCAGGTGCTGAAAAAAGCCTCTCGCAGCTTTGAGTTCTTTGCGCTGAATGGAGAGCACTCCGAGCGCGTAGACGATATCGGCGTTATCGGGTTCCAGTTTGTAGAGTTTGCTGAACTCGTCGTGTGCATCGTCAAGCCGATGCAGATCCACCAGTGTGCGGGCGTATGTGATGCGGAGTTGAATATCTTTGGGTGATTGAAGGGCGGCCTTGGCAAGAACCTCAATGCTCTCATCCTTGCGGTCCTGTAACATCAATGAGCGACTTAGCAGTAACAGGCCTTTTGTCCAGTCCGGCCGGGTTTGAAGCGCGCGGTGAAGGTAGTCTTCAGCAACGGCATGTTCCTTGGCGTGGCTGGCGCTCAGAGCGAGGGCGTATAGTGCATCCGGATCAGACGTATCCTGAGGAATGACCAATTGCATCAGTTGCAGGGCGTTGTCTTTACTGGTGGATTTCTCAGCGATTGCGGCGGCCTGAATATAACCGGATTGGCCTGCCTGATTGGCGATCGCTGCAACCTTACTCAAATGCAAGACTGACGCCTGCCGGTTTTTAGCGCGAATATAGAGGATGGCGGCAATCTGATGGGCCTTAAGGGATTCTGGATCGATCTCAATCCAGAAGTTTACGCTCTGCAGCGCCTTATCTGTCTGATGGCTAAGCAGGGCAAGTCTCGTGGCGCGTTCAGCGGCGGCAGGCGCCCGGCTGATGTGGGCGGCATTGGAGGCGTGCTCATAGGCAGTGTCGTGCTGGCCGCGCTGGGCCGCGACTTCTGCTGCAAGGATGTCGTAGATAATGTCCGACATGCGGCCATCCAGCGGGGCTGCCGGGTTTGGTGTCGGCGTCTTTGGTGGGGTCGTGATGGCGGTTTGTGGATCTGTTGTCGGTATCCCGGTACAGCCGGTTATGATGAGAAACGAGGTGGCTGCAAAGGCAGCAAAGGTCTGATTTTTCATTTGGATCTGCTGTGGCTGTCGGTTTTTCCCTGTGGGGTAGTTAAAAGGTAATCAGGCCTGCCTGCAAGTCCGGTCGTTTGAATTGGATGAATCGAAGGGTTTTGAGAGAGCGTTGACTTGTGTCTGTGTATAATTCGCGACGCCCTGCGCCGGGTGATTTTGTTTGGTCTTTGTGTTGACTTTGTGTTTCCAAGGCGGCAGAATGCCCGGCTCGCGCTTGGAGGGGTTCCCGAGTGGCCAAAGGGATCAGACTGTAAATCTGACGGCTCAGCCTTCGGAGGTTCGAATCCTCCCCCCTCCACCAGATGTTATTGCGATGTGGGTGGAATTTGGTTTATATCGCGATGAGGCTCCTTACCCTGAAAAGGGGAGGATGAGGACCGAAAAAGGTTCGACAAATTCGTCGGGAACGAATTTGAACGGCCGCAGGCCGACCCTGGTGGGGTGGAGGGCAGGATGCCCGGAATCATCCTCCCCCCTCCACCAGATTTTGAAGTTGTAGCGGTTTTGGTGAACGAAGCGTCGCTTGGCTGCGCGGGTGTAGTTCAATGGTAGAACTTCAGCCTTCCAAGCTGAATACGTGGGTTCGATTCCCATCACCCGCTCCAATATAGTTGGGGGTCACATAACTCGGTGGTCGCCACGACGGCAGTGCCGCCGTTTAATTATGTTGTACCCCCGGCGGGACGGCAATAGAGAGTTTTGCCCAGATAGCTCAGTTGGTAGAGCACACCCTTGGTAAGGGTGAGGTCGGCAGTTCAAATCTGCTTCTGGGCTCCAGTTTGTCAAGGCGTGCGTAAGCGCGCGAATTTATCTTTGAAATAGTTAGAGAGACCTGGAGAGAAAACCAATGTCTAAGGAAAAATTCGAACGCACAAAACCGCACGTCAATGTGGGAACCATTGGTCACGTTGATCACGGCAAGACCACTTTGACGGCAGCGATCACGCTGGTGCAGGCAAAGAAGTTCGGCGGCGAGCAGAAGGCCTTCGATCAGATCGACAATGCTCCGGAAGAGCGTGAGCGTGGTATCACCATCGCCACCTCCCACGTCGAGTATGAGACTGAGAATCGTCACTACGCACACGTTGACTGCCCCGGACATGCTGACTACGTAAAGAACATGATCACCGGTGCGGCGCAGATGGACGGCGCAATCCTGGTGGTATCCGCGGCAGACGGCCCCATGCCTCAGACGCGTGAGCACATCCTGCTCTCCCGTCAGGTAGGCGTGCCCTACATCATCGTCTACATGAACAAAGCGGACATGGTGGACGACGAAGAGCTGCTGGAACTGGTTGAGATGGAGATTCGTGAGCTGCTCGACAGCTACGACTTCCCTGGCGACGACACGCCCGTAATCATCGGTTCCGCGCTGAAGGCGCTGGAAGGTGACGATTCTGATATCGGTGCCGGCTCCATTGCCAAGCTGGTTGAGGCCCTGGACACCTACATTCCTGAGCCGGTGCGTGCGGTAGACGGTGCCTTCCTGATGCCGATCGAGGATGTCTTCTCGATCTCCGGTCGCGGTACTGTGGTAACCGGTCGAGTAGAGCGCGGCGTGGTCAAGGTGGGTGAAGAGATCGAGATCGTCGGAATCAAAGAGACCGCGAAGACCACCTGTACCGGTGTCGAGATGTTCCGCAAGCTGCTGGATCAGGGCGAAGCGGGCGACAACGTGGGTGTGCTGCTGCGCGGCACCAAGCGTGAAGAGGTTGAGCGTGGACAGGTGCTGGCGCATCCGGGATCGATTACCCCGCACACTCACTTCGAGTGCGAAGTCTATGTATTGAGCAAGGACGAAGGTGGACGTCACACCCCGTTCTTTGCAAACTATCGTCCGCAGTTCTACTTTAGAACGACCGACGTGACCGGTGCTTGCGATCTGCCTGAGGGCGTAGAGATGGTAATGCCGGGGGATAACGTAAAAATGACGGTAAAACTGATTGCGCCGATTGCGATGGAAGAAGGCCTGCGATTTGCTATCCGTGAGGGTGGCCGTACCGTAGGTGCCGGCGTTGTATCCAAAGTCATCGAGTAATCGATGTATTGTTGTGCAGGGCCGGTTTGACCGGCCCTGTTGTTAAGCGTTTCTAGGCCAGTGGCTCAATTGGTAGAGCAGCGGTCTCCAAAACCGCAGGTTGGGGGTTCGAGTCCCTCCTGGCCTGCCATTTTCAATCTGGCGCATCCAGGCAATTTGAACCTATGAACGCGAAGTCACAAGTCGAAGTCTCCAGCATGGATACGGTGAAGCTGCTAGCTGCAGTTGTGCTTATCGTTGCTGCCATTCTCGGCTTTTACTATTTCGATGACTATTCCCAGTTGCTACGGGTGCTGGGATTGTTGTTTGTTATCGGTGTCGCGACTTTTGTCGCTTATCAAACAGTGGTTGGTCGTACTGTCTGGCAATTTGCGTCAGACGCCAAGATCGAAGTGCGAAAGGTGGTCTGGCCGAGTCGACAGGAGACGGTGCAGACAACTTTGATCGTCTTCGTGATGGTCTTGATTATGGGCATCGTACTCTGGCTGTTTGATATGATGTTGGGTGCGGTTTTGCGCGCGCTGACAGGATAAGAGGCGGGTTATATGTCCATGCGTTGGTATGTAGTACACGCCTATTCCGGCTTCGAGGCACGTGTGCAGGCTTCACTGGCGGAGCGCATTGAGCGTTTTGGCATGGAAGACAAGTTCGGTGAGGTTTTGGTGCCTACCGAAGAGGTCGTTGAGATGCGCGCCGGTCAACAGAGGAAGAGTGAGCGTAAGTTCTTCCCTGGTTACGTCCTGGTACAGATGGAAATGACCGACGAGACCTGGCATCTGGTAAAGGATTGTCCCAAAGTGCTGGGTTTCATCGGTGGCACCGGCGATCGTCCTGCGCCAATCACCGACAAAGAGGCTGATGCCATTCTGCAGCGTGTGCAGGAAGGCGTGGAGAAGCCGCGTCCAAAGGTTCTGTTCGAGCCCGGCGAAGTGGTGCGTGTCGTCGACGGGCCATTCAACGATTTCAGTGGCGTGGTCGAGGAAGTCGACTACGAGAAGAGTCGTCTGAAAGTTTCCGTCCTGATCTTCGGTCGTTCCACCCCGGTGGATCTGGAGTTCGGGCAGGTAGAGAAGGGATAAAAGTAAGGGCCGAGGAATCAGGGCCGAGGTCCGGGGCCCGAGGTAAGAAATCTTTCGCCTCGGCCCTATTTGTTTTAAGGGGAGTTCGGGTAACCAGTCCCAAACGTTTGCACCCACAGTGAGGTAAATCATGGCTAAGAAGATCGAGGCTTTTATCAAGCTTCAGGTTCCCGCAGGGGAAGCGAACCCGAGTCCGCCGGTTGGTCCCGCCCTGGGACAACATGGTGTGAACATCATGGAGTTCTGCAAGGCGTTCAACGCCAAGACCCAGAGCATGGAGAAGGGGATGCCCATCCCTGTGGTGATCACGGTCTATGCGGATCGTTCCTTCACCTTTATCACCAAAACACCGCCGGCATCCGTGTTGCTGAAAAAGGCAGCGGGCTTGAGCAAAGGCAGTCCCACTCCGAATACCGTCAAGGTGGGTACGGTGACCCGTGCGCAGCTTGAAGAGATAGCCACCACCAAAATGGCCGATCTGACTGCGGCGGATATGGATGCGGCAGTACGGACCATCGCCGGTAGTGCCCGTCAGATGGGTCTCGATGTAGAAGGGGTGGAGTAAGTCATGGCTAAGTTGAGCAAACGCGCGAAGGCGATTCGTGAAAAGGTTGAGGCCGGCAAGCTGTATGCTGCGGAAGAGGCTTTCGGTCTGCTGAAAGCGGTCTCTTCGGTGAAGTTTTCCGAGGCGGTTGATGTCTGCATAAACCTTGGCGTTGACCCCCGTAAGTCGGATCAGGTTGTACGTGGTTCCTCCGTATTGCCTCATGGTACCGGCAAGACTGTTCGTGTGGCGGTTTTCGCCCAAGGCGCGAACGCAGATGCGGCAACCGAAGCGGGTGCCGATATCGTGGGTTTTGAGGATCTTGCTGCCGACGTAAAAGCCGGCAAGATGGACTTCGATGTGGTTATTGCCAGCCCGGACGCAATGCGCGTTGTGGG
This sequence comes from Gammaproteobacteria bacterium (ex Lamellibrachia satsuma), assembly GCA_019623805.1. Lineage (NCBI taxonomy): Bacteria > Pseudomonadati > Pseudomonadota > Gammaproteobacteria > Gammaproteobacteria bacterium (ex Lamellibrachia satsuma). The sequence continues at coordinate 1,776,133 of CP053680.1, read as the reverse complement.
TCAGTTGGGCCAGATCCTGGGCCCCCGTGGTCTGATGCCAAACCCGAAAGTGGGCACGGTTACGCCGAATGTGGCAGAGGCAGTGAAAAACGCCAAAGCAGGTCAGGTGCGCTATCGTACCGACAAGGCCGGAATCATCCACTGCTCCATCGGCAAGATTGATTTCGAGCCGCAGAAACTCAAAGAGAATCTGGAATTTTTGCTGGTGGACTTGGTCAAGGCCAAGCCCAGCGCAGCAAAGGGCGTCTACTTGAAGAAAATTACCGCCTCCTCGACCATGGGTCCGGGACTGGTGGTCGATCAGGCGACCCTTTCCATCTAAGTTTTGCATGACCAGGCGGTTCTGCCGCCGGGTCGATGCACAAAAGGCTTTGGGGCACCGGTTGTTGACCGGCGCCGTCAAAGACCGCAGGCGTCTCCATTCGTGGAGGCTTAATATTCGCCCGCGCAGACGGTGCACCCCGAATCAGGATTTTTTCCTGAAGACGGTGCACGTTGGGATTCGATACTGATGGTATCGAAAGTGTAAACAGGGGCGGATTTTCCGCTCCTCGTTGTCAATGAGGTGACGACTTTGGCACTCAATCTCGAGCAGAAGAAAGCCATCGTCGCCGAAGTCAGTGACGTTGCAAGCAGTGCACTTTCCGCTGTAGCCGCTGAGTACCGGGGATTGACCGTAGAGCAGATGACCGTGTTGCGCCGTGAAGCGCGCAGCAATGGCGTCTATCTTCGTGTGGTCAAGAACTCCCTGGCCAAGCGAGCAGTGGAAGGCACCGAATTTGCCTGCATGGCAGAAGGTTTTACGGGGCCTTTGGTCCTAGCCTTCTCGCAGGAAGATCCGGGTGCTGCAGCACGCGTTATTAAGGACTTTGCCAAGGGGCATGAGCAGCTCGTGGTGAGGTTGGTTTCCATCGGCGGCAAATTGCTGCAACCGACGGATATCGACACACTCGCGAAGATGCCGACTTACGACCAGGCTATCAGCATGCTGATGGCGGTCATGAAGGCTCCGGTAGAGAAGCTGGCACGCACCATGAAAGAGGTGCCTGGCAAGCTGGTCCGGACTGTGGCGGCAATCAAAGACGCCAAAGAGGCGGCTTGATTCGGTTTTTCATTTTAATCATTTACGTGCAATTTAATATTCAGGAGTTAACCAATGGCCGTATCTAAAGAAGATATCCTTGAGGCTATTGCCGCGATGTCCGTAATGGACGTTGTCGAGCTGATCGAGGCTATGGAAGAGAAGTTCGGTGTGACCGCCGCTGCCGCTGTTGCAGCTGCCCCCGCCGCTGGTGGTGGCGAAGCCGCTGCTGCAGAAGAGCAGACCGAGTTTAATGTCGTAATGACATCTTTTGGTGGCAACAAGATTGCTGTCATCAAGGCTGTTCGCAGTCTCACAGGTCTGGGTCTGAAGGAAGCGAAGGCAGCCGTTGAAGGTGTACCATCCGCCCTTAAGGAAGCTGTTTCCAAGGATGAGGCCGAAGAGGCCAAGAAGCTGCTTGAAGAGGCAGGCGCCGAAGTCGAGATCAAATAATTCTGTTCTCGACTGTTTGCAAGCAGTCATGGTCAGGGCTGGTGGCGTAACGTCACCGGCCCTTTCCCGCTTGTATGAAGTGAGGTCCATTTGGAGGGCCTCGACAGGATGTCGAATTAAACGAATTTTCGAGGTCCGGCCGGATGCCGGACTCTACAACGAACGCTTGAATCACCAAGCCTTTGACACTGAGGGACGGCAGCATGGCCTATTCTTTCACCGAGAAAAAGCGTATTCGTAAAGACTTTGGTAAGCGCCCCAGTATTCTGGATGTGCCCTTCCTGCTTGCGACACAGATCAACTCATACCGCGATTTTCTGCAGGACGGTGTGCCCGTCGCTGCGCGCAGTGATGTTGGTCTGCATGCGGCATTCAAGTCGGTACTGCCGATCACCAGTTATTCTGGTAACGCAATACTCGAATATGTGAACTATCGTCTCGGCGAGCCCGTCTTTGATGTGCGTGAGTGCCAGCTGCGGGGCACGACCTATGCAGCGCCACTGCGTGTATTGGTGCGGTTGGTTATCTATGACAAGGAGGCTCCTGCGGGCTCCAAGGTCGTCAAGGATATCCGCGAGCAGGAAGTCTACATGGGCGAACTGCCGCTCATGACCGACACCGGCACCTTTGTGATCAACGGTACCGAGCGTGTCATCGTCTCGCAGTTGCACCGTTCTCCCGGTGTCTTCTTCGATCATGACAAAGGCAAGACCCACTCTTCCGGAAAGCTGCTCTTTTCCGCACGGGTAATCCCCTATCGTGGCTCCTGGCTCGACTTCGAGTTCGATCCCAAGGACAACGTCTTTGTGCGTATCGATCGCCGCCGCAAGCTGCCGGCCACCATTCTGTTGCGAGCGCTGGGCTACGATAGCGATCAGATTCTCGAAATGTTTTTCGAGACCGATCGGTTCTCCATGACGAAGCGCACCCTGAAGGTGGATTTGGTGCCGGAGCGTCTGCGTGGCGAGGTGGTGACCTTCGATATCAAGAGCGGCGACGAGGTGATTGTTGAGGCGGGTCGCCGCATCACTGCGCGCCATATCCGCCAGTTGGAAAAAGCGGGTGTCAAAAAACTCGATGTGCCCCGCGAGTATCTCTACGGCAAAGTGCTGGCGCATAGCGTCGTGGATAAAGAGACCGGTGAACTGCTTGCTGAGGGGAATGCCGAGCTGACCGAAGAGCTGGTCGAGCTGCTTACCGAGAAAGGCGTGAAGAAATTCGCAACGCTCTTTACCAACGATCTCGATCACGGTCCCTTCCTCTCCGATACCTTGCGTATCGACGCTACGACCAATGAGCTGGAGGCGCAGGTGGAGATCTACCGCATGATGCGTCCGGGTGAGCCGCCTACCAAGGATGCGGCCCAGAACCTGTTCAATAACCTGTTTTTTACTTCCGACCGCTACGATCTTTCTGCGGTAGGTCGCATGAAATTCAATCGGCGTCTCAGACGCGAAGACGAGGTCGGTGAGGGAATTCTCTCGAAAGAGGATATTGTCGATGTCCTTAGAGAGCTGATCGATATTCGCAACGGCAACGGCATAGTTGACGACATCGACCACTTGGGCAATCGCCGTATTCGCTGTGTCGGTGAGATGGCGGAAAACCAGTTCCGCGTTGGCCTGGTGCGCGTCGAACGCGCTGTGAAGGAGCGCCTGACCCAGGCTGAGTCCGAAGGTTTGATGCCGCAAGAGCTGATCAATGCCAAACCGGTCTCTGCCGCCATCAAGGAGTTCTTTGGTTCAAGCCAGCTCTCTCAGTTCATGGATCAGAACAACCCGCTCTCCGAGATCACTCACAAGCGGCGTGTCTCTGCGCTCGGCCCGGGTGGTCTTGCCCGTGAACGTGCCGGTTTCGAGGTGCGTGACGTACATCCTACCCATTACGGTCGAGTCTGCCCCATCGAGACCCCTGAAGGGCCCAACATCGGCCTGATCAACTCGCTGGCGGTCTACTCCCGCACCAACCGTTTCGGCTTCCTTGAGACGCCTTACCGCAAGGTAACGGATGGCACGGTAACGGATCAGATCGACTACCTATCCGCAATCGAAGAGGGGCGTTATGTCATCGCCCAGGCAAGTGCCTCGACAGATGCCGATGGAAAACTGACCGATGAGCTGATCTCCTCCAGGTTTCAGAATGAGTTCACCCTCTCCTCGCCGGAGAAGGTGGAATACATCGACGTTTCGCCGAAACAGATCGTTTCAGTGGCAGCCTCCATGATCCCGTTCCTGGAGCATGATGATGCCAACCGCGCCCTGATGGGTTCCAACATGCAGCGCCAGGCCGTGCCGACCCTGCGGGCCGAGAAGCCTCTGGTGGGTACGGGCATGGAGCGCACTGTGGCGGTGGACTCCGGTGTGACCGTGGTGGCCAAGCGTGGTGGTGAAATTGAATCCGTGGATGCGGCCCGTATCGTGGTACGGGTCAACGATGATGAGACGGAAGCGGGCGAGCCGGGTGTGGATATCTACAACCTGACCAAGTACACCCGTTCCAACCAGAATACCTGTATCAATCAGCGGCCGCTGGCGAATGTGGGCGACGTTATCACGCGCGGCGACGTGCTGGCAGACGGTCCCTCCACCGACATGGGTGAGCTGGCGCTGGGCCAGAACCTGCGCATCGCCTTCATGCCATGGAACGGATATAACTTTGAGGATTCCATCCTCATCTCCGAGCGGGTGGTCGAGGAGGATCGTTTTACCTCCATTCACATCGAAGAGATGACCTGCATGGCCCGCGATACCAAGCTGGGTTCGGAGGAGATCACCGGGGATATTCCGAATGTTGGTGAGTCTGCGCTCTCCAAACTCGATGAGTCCGGTATTGTCTATATCGGTGCTGAGGTGAAAGAGGGCGACATCCTGGTGGGCAAGGTCACGCCAAAGGGCGAGACTCAGCTCACTCCGGAAGAGAAGTTGTTGCGCGCTATCTTTGGTGAGAAGGCTTCCGACGTAAAGGATACCTCTCTGCGCATTAAGTCAGGCGTTGTCGGAACGGTCATCGATGTCCAGGTCTTCACGCGCGACGGTGTTGATAAGGATGCCCGTGCGTTGCAGATCGAAGATGTCGAGATGGATCGTGTGCGCAAGGATTTGGACGACCAACTGCGCATAATGGAAGACGATACCTTCCAGCGTGTCGAGAAGATGCTGATCAGCAAGATTGCGGATGGCGGTCCAGGGGGCATCAAGGCCGGTGGCAAGATCACCAAGGCCTACCTCACCGACTTGGAGCGTGACAAGTGGTTGGAGATCCGTCTGCGCAAAGAGGAGGCTGCCACTCAACTGGAAGCCATCGCAGTTCAGATCAAACAGCAACGCGAGGCGTTCCGCGAAAAATTCGAGGAGAAGAAGCGCAAGCTGACCTCAGGTGACGACCTCGCTCCCGGTGTGCTCAAAATGGTCAAGGTCTATGTGGCAGTGAAGCGCCGCGTCCAGCCGGGTGACAAGATGGCCGGCCGCCACGGTAACAAGGGTGTTATCTCCATGATCGTGCCGGTCGAGGATATGCCATTTGATGAGCATGGCGAACCAGTGGATATCGTACTCAACCCGCTCGGCGTACCTTCACGTATGAATGTGGGACAGGTGCTGGAGACGCATCTGGGTTTTGCTGCCAAGGGTGTTGGGCGCAAAATTGGTGCGCTGTTACAGGCCAATTCGAAGGTTTCGGAACTACGGGGCTTTCTCGATAGAGTCTATAACACAAGTGGCAAGTCGGAAGATATTGACTCCCTCAACGACGACGAAGTGATCGAGCTGTGCAGGAATCTGCGCGGTGGCGTCCCCATGGCAACCCCGGTCTTTGATGGTGCCGAGGAGTCCGAGATCAAGCGCATGCTGGAGCTGGGTGGACTCTCTGATACCGGTCAGTGCTCCCTCTTTGATGGACGCACCGGGGAGAATTTCGAGCGCCCTGTGACCGTGGGTTACATGTACATGCTGAAACTGAATCACCTGGTCGACGACAAGATGCATGCCCGCTCCACTGGCCCTTACAGCCTGGTTACTCAGCAGCCGTTGGGTGGTAAGGCGCAGTTCGGTGGTCAGCGCTTCGGTGAGATGGAGGTCTGGGCGCTGGAGGCCTATGGCGCAGCCTACACCCTGCAGGAGATGCTCACCGTCAAGTCGGACGACGTCAACGGACGTACCCGTATGTACAAAAACATCGTCGATGGCGACCATCGCATGGAGGCCGGTATGCCCGAGTCCTTCAACGTGTTGGTCAAGGAGATTCGCTCTCTTGCCATCAATATCGAATTGGAACAGGAATAAAGGGGAGACAGTACCTTGAAAGATCTTCTGAACATTCTGAAGCAGCAGGGACAGTCCGAGGAATTCGATGCGATTCGCATCGGTCTGGCATCCCCCGACATGATTCGCTCCTGGTCCTACGGCGAGGTAAAGAAGCCTGAGACCATCAACTACCGTACCTTCAAGCCGGAACGGGATGGCCTCTTCTGCGCCAAGATTTTTGGCCCTACCAGTGACTACGAGTGTCTCTGCGGCAAATACAAGCGCCTCAAGCATCGTGGCGTGGTTTGCGAGAAGTGCGGCGTAGAAGTGACGCTGGCCAAGGTGCGCCGTGAGCGCATGGGCCACATCGAGCTGGCCAGCCCGGTGGCGCACATCTGGTTTCTGAAATCGCTGCCTTCCCGTATCGGCCTGTTGCTGGACATGACCCTGCGCTCCATTGAGCGGGTGCTCTATTTCGAGTCCTTCGTGGTGGTCGACCCGGGCATGACTCCCCTGGAGCGCAACCAGCTGCTCACCGATGAGCAGTACCTGGAGGCGATCGAGGAGAACGGTGACGAATTCGACGCCCGCATGGGGGCCGAAGCTGTTTACGAGCTGCTGAAAAGCATCGATATTCCGGAGGAGATCAAACGCCTGCGTGAAGATATCGAAGGCACAAACTCGGAAACCAAGATCAAGAAGTTCACCAAACGGCTGAAGCTGCTGGATTCCCTGAATAATTCCGGCAACCGTCCTGAGTGGATGGTGATGACCGTGCTGCCGGTATTGCCGCCGGAACTGCGGCCCCTGGTACCCCTGGATGGCGGTCGTTTCGCAACCTCCGATCTGAATGATCTCTACCGTCGGGTGATCAACCGCAATAACCGCCTCAAACGCCTGCTGGATCTCAACGCACCGGATATCATCGTGCGCAACGAAAAGCGCATGTTACAGGAAGCGGTGGATGCACTGCTGGACAATGGTCGTCGTGGGCGTGCCATTACCGGCACCAACCGCCGTCCGCTGAAGTCTCTGGCCGACATGATCAAAGGCAAGCAGGGCCGCTTCCGCCAGAATCTGTTGGGTAAGCGTGTCGACTACTCCGGTCGTTCCGTTATCGTTGTTGGCCCGACCCTGAAACTGCATCAGTGCGGTCTGCCGAAGAAGATGGCGCTGGAGCTGTTCAAGCCCTTCATCTTTTCCAAGCTGCAGTTGCGCGGTCTGGCAACGACGATCAAGGCGGCCAAGAAGCTGGTGGAGCGTGGTACCAGTGAAGTTTGGGATATCCTCGAAGAGGTCATCCGCGAGCATCCTGTGATGCTCAACCGCGCACCGACCCTGCATCGTCTCGGCATCCAGGCCTTTGAGCCTGTGTTGATCGAGGGTAAGGCGATCCAGCTCCATCCGTTGGTCTGTACCGCGTTCAACGCCGACTTCGATGGTGACCAGATGGCGGTGCATGTGCCGCTCTCCCTGGAAGCCCAGCTGGAAGCGCGCAGTCTGATGATGGCCACCAACAATATCCTCTCCCCGGCGAACGGTGATCCGATCATCGTGCCCTCCCAGGATGTGGTGTTGGGTCTCTACTTCATGACCCGTGACCGGGTCAACGCCAAGGGTGAAGGCATGGCCTTCTCTGACGTGGCTGAGGCGAAACGTGCCCACGAGTCCGGATTTGCGGATCTGCAGGCAAAGGTTAAGGTTCGCATCCGTGAAGTCATCAAGGGTGACGATGGCTCAATGACTGAGCAGATGCGTGTGGTGGATACTACAATAGGCCGCACCATCGTCTATGAGATCGTGCCGGATGGCCTGCCCTTCTCGCTGGTAGACCAGGCGATGGGTAAAAGGGTGATCTCCAGCCTGATCAATGCCTGTTATCGCAGGCTTGGGCTGAAGGATACGGTGGTCTTTGCCGACCAGTTGATGTATATGGGTTTTCGTTATGCCACCCGTGCTGCGGTCTCTTTCTGCTCCAACGACATGGTTGTGCCGGAAGAGAAGGGGCCGATCCTTGCCCGGGCGGAAGCCGAGGTCAAGGAGATCGAAAATCAGTATATCTCCGGTCTTGTCACCAATGGTGAGCGTTACAACAAGGTGGTGGATATCTGGTCGCACACCAACGATCAGGTTGCCAAGGCGATGATGTCGAAGCTGGGTAAGGAGGTCGTTACTGACCGCGACGGCAACGAGGTAAAACAGGACTCCTTCAACTCCGTTTATATGATGGCCGATTCCGGAGCGCGTGGTAGTGCTGCCCAGATTCGTCAGCTTGCCGGTATGCGTGGTCTGATGGCCAAGCCCGACGGCTCCATTATCGAAACGCCCATCACTGCAAACTTTCGCGAAGGTCTTGACGTACTGCAGTACTTCATCTCCACCCACGGTGCCCGCAAGGGTCTCGCGGATACGGCACTGAAGACTGCAAACTCCGGGTACCTGACCCGTCGCCTGGTGGATGTTGCCCAGGACATGGTGGTGCTGGAAGACGATTGCGGCACCGAAAACGGTCTGCTGATGCAGCCCATCATCGAAGGTGGTGATGTGGTTGAGCCGCTACGTGAACGCATCCTTGGTCGAGTGACGGCGCAGGATGTTCATAGGCCCGGCACCGATGAGGTGGTCTGCGAGGCAGGTACGCTGCTGGATGAGGATTGGGTTGACCAGTTGGAATCCGTTGGTGTCGACCTGGTGCATGTCCGCTCAGCGATTACCTGCGATGCCAAACAGGGTGTCTGCAAACGGTGTTACGGACGCGACCTGGCCCGAGGTCATGAGGTGAACGAGGGTGAGGCTGTGGGTGTTATTGCTGCGCAGTCGATCGGTGAACCCGGCACTCAGCTCACCATGCGTACCTTCCATATCGGTGGTGCGGCCTCTCGTTCCGCAGCGGTGAACAGTATTCAGGTGAAGGCGGGCGGTGTCGCTCATCTGCACAATATCAAGACCGTCAGGCACAGTGGTGGTCATCTGGTGGCCACTTCCCGTTCCGGTGAGTTGACGATAGTCGATGAAGTGGGCCGTGAGCGTGAGCGCTACAAGGTCCCATACGGCGCTACCCTGCAGGTTGAAGATGGGGTCGCGGTCGAGGGTGGCCAGGTCGTCGCCAACTGGGATCCCCACACCCACCCGGTTATTACCGAGGTGGAGGGTACCCTGGTATTCGTCGATTTCGTGGACGGCGTGACCGTGCAGAGCAAAGTGGACGAGGTGACCGGTCTCAGCTCGCTGGAGATTATCGATCCCAAGCAGCGTCCCGCTGCCGGTAAGGATATTCGTCCAATGGTGAAACTGGTGGATGCGGACGGTGGGGATCTGAATATCGCCGGTACCGACATCCCTGCTCACTACTTCCTGCCGTCGTTGGCGGTGGTCAACGTGGCGGATGGCGCCACTGTTGGTGTTGGTGACGTGGTGGCTCGTATCCCTCAGGAGTCTTCGAAGACTCGTGATATCACGGGTGGTCTGCCCCGCGTGGCTGACCTTTTCGAGGCGCGCAAGCCGAAAGATCCGGCGATTCTCGCCGAAGCGACCGGAACGGTCAGTTTTGGCAAAGACACCAAGGGCAAGCAGCGTCTGGTGATCACCGACTCTGAAGGTGAACACCATGAGGAACTGATACCCAAGTGGCGTCACGTCAATGTTTTCGAGGGCGAGCACGTCGAACGGGGTGAAATGATCTCCGATGGTGAGCTTAATTCCCACGACATCCTCAGGCTGATTGGTGTGACTGAGCTGGCAGAGTACCTGGTGAAGGAGATTCAGGATGTTTATCGTCTCCAGGGCGTGAAGATCAACGACAAGCACATCGAGGTGATCATCCGCCAGATGTTGCGTAAGGTTGAAGTCACCAATGCCGGGGACGGCAGCTTCCTTCGTGGTGAGCAGGCCGAAAAGGCGACGCTTCTTGAAGAGAATGAACGTCTGCGGGCCGAGGGCAAGCATCCGGCGCTCTATGTGCCTCTGTTGTTGGGTATTACCAAAGCCTCTCTTGCTACCGAGTCATTCATCTCTGCGGCCTCTTTCCAGGAAACCACGAGGGTACTGACGGAAGCGGCGGTTCGAGGGCTCTCCGATTCTCTGAACGGACTAAAAGAGAACGTTATCGTCGGTCGTTTGATTCCGGCAGGAACCGGTCTCTCCTACCACAATGAGCGTCGCCGCAAGCGTCAGGAAGAGCTGGCGGATGCGGACGGCAAAGTGGAACTGGTGGCGGAAGATGTCGAGCAGGCCTTCAAGGAGGCCCTGAACGCACCGGAGGGAGAGTGATCCCTAAAGTACGAAGGTGTTGAGATCGGCAGATACTCGGGCAGTTGCAGAGCGCATGGGTATTTGCCGGTTTTTATAAAGCTTTTCTTGACATCCTTATGTAGCGGGCATAGAATGCGCGCTCTTTGACACACCGGCACTTAGTTGGTCTGTCACTATCTGTTGCTCCGTACGGTCCATTACTGGGCAGGTGGAGCAAATGTATTGCCAGAGAAATCGACGCTTATCGGCGCAAGCTTTTGTCTTGTGGCATCCGGTTGGGTCTCGGCTTTTCTAAATTTTTATACGTTAGACAAACATCGCGTCTCTGGAGACGGAATAGATGGCAACGATTAACCAGCTGGTGCGTAAGCCCAGGAAGCGTAAACCTCAAAAGAGTAATGTGCCGGCGCTTGATGCCTGCCCGCAGAGGCGAGGCGTATGTACCCGTGTGTACACGACTACGCCGAAAAAGCCGAACTCGGCGCTGCGAAAGGTTGCCCGTGTCAGGCTGACAAATGGTTTTGAGGTTACCACCTATATTGGTGGTGAGGGCCATAACCTCCAGGAGCACTCGGTAATTCTGATTCGCGGTGGTCGCGTAAAGGATCTACCCGGTGTGCGTTACCACGTAGTGCGCGGCAGTCTGGACACCTCAGGTGTCGAGAGTCGACGTCAAGGTCGTTCCAAGTACGGCGCCAAGCGGCCCAAAAGCTAACAGCGCACAGGATTGAGATAGAGCTATGCCTAGAAGACGAGTAGCATCCCGCCGGGAAACCCTGCCGGATCCCAAGTTTGGAAGTGAACTGCTTGCCAAGTTCATCAATATGGTGATGGTTGACGGTAAGAAGTCCGTGGCCGAAAAGATCCTTTACGTTGCTTTGGATCAGATGTCACAGAAGCGTAGTGGTGAGCCTTTGGATATGCTTGAAACCGCGCTGGATAATGTTCGGCCGGTTGTTGAGGTTAAGTCCCGTCGTGTCGGCGGTGCAACCTATCAGGTTCCGGTTGAAGTGCGTCCGATTCGTCGTAACTCCCTGGCGATGCGCTGGTTGATCGAGGCTGCGCGCAAGCGGAGTGAGAAGTCGATGGCGCAGCGTCTGGCTGGCGAACTTCTGGATGCTTCTGAAAATAAAGGATCGGCAGTGAAGAAGCGCGATGATACTCATCGCATGGCTGAGGCGAACAAGGCTTTCTCCCACTACCGTTGGTAGGTGGCAGGTTATTCGGCTCTTTAGAAGCAGCTCTTTAAAATGGCACGCAAGACACCAATCGAGCGCTACCGGAATATCGGTATCATGGCGCACATTGATGCCGGTAAGACGACAACCACCGAACGCGTGCTCTATTACACAGGTGTTTCTCACAAGATCGGAGAGGTTCATGATGGTGCTGCCACCATGGACTGGATGGCGCAGGAGCAGGAGCGTGGTATAACCATCACATCCGCGGCGACTACCTGCTTCTGGAGCGGAATGGCGCAGCAGTTTGCTGAACACCGCTTGAATATTATTGATACACCTGGGCATGTTGATTTCACGATTGAAGTCGAACGTTCCCTGCGAGTGCTGGATGGTGCGGTGTTCGTGCTTTGTGCAGTTGGTGGTGTGGAGCCGCAGTCTGAGACTGTTTGGCGTCAGGCCAACAAGTACCACGTCCCACGGATGGCGTTCGTCAATAAGATGGATCGCATGGGGGCGGATTTCTTTCGGGTGGTCGAGCAGTTGCAGGAGCGCTTGGGCGCAAATGCAGTGCCGATCCAGGTGCCAGTAGGCGCCGAAGAGGGTTTTCAGGGAATTGTTGACCTCGTCAAGATGAAGTCAGTGGTTTGGTCGGAAGAAAACATGGGTGTTGATTTCATCTATGAGGATATCCCGGCTGATCTCGTTGATACTTGCAGCGAGTGGCGCGAGCGCATGCTTGAGGCTGCTGCGGAAGGCAGCGACGAGGCAATGGAGAAGTATCTCGAAGAGGGTGACCTCTCCGAGGAAGAGATACTGGAAGGGCTGCGAGTACGTACGCTGAGTCTTGAGATTGTTCCAGTGACCTGCGGGTCGGCCTTTAAGAATAAAGGTGTGCAGGCGGTACTGGACAAGGTTATTGAGTTGATGCCTTCGCCTGTCGATGTGCCGGCTATCACCGGTGTTTTGGGCGATGCGGATGGTAGCGAGGCTGAGCGTAAAGCGTCTGATGATGCGCCGTTTGCAGCGTTGGCATTCAAGATTGCCACCGACCCTTTTGTGGGTACGTTGACATTCTTCAGGGCCTACTCGGGTGTTTTGAAGTCCGGCGATACGATCTTTAATCCGGTAAAAGGCAAGAAGGAACGAATCGGCCGCATCTTGCAGATGCACTCCAACTCCAGGGAGGAGATCAAGGAGGTGCGTGCAGGCGATATTGCGGCGGCGGTCGGTCTCAAACAGGTCACGACGGGTGACACGCTCTGCTCGATGGGGCAGCCGATTACGCTGGAGCGCATGGAGTTCCCGGAGCCGGTTATAGCGGTTGCGGTTGAGCCGAGGACCAAGACCGATCAGGAAAGGATGGGTGTTGCTCTCTCCAAGCTGGCGCAGGAGGATCCCTCGTTTCGCGTGACGACGGACGAAGAGTCGGGGCAGACGATCATCGCCGGAATGGGCGAACTGCATCTGGATATCATCGTTGACCGGATGAAGCGGGAGTTTCATGTCGAAGCGAATGTAGGGGCGCCGCAGGTGGCCTACCGCGAGACCATCCGGGTTAAGGTCGAGCAGGAAGGAAAGTTTGTGCGTCAATCAGGTGGTCGCGGACAGTATGGTCACGTCTACCTGCGCATCGAGCCACAGGAGTCCGGTGCGGGTTACGAGTTTGTTAATGAGATTGTGGGCGGCGCAGTACCGCGTGAGTACATCCCTGCTGTGGACAAAGGTGTCCAGGAAGCGATGCAGGGTGGTGTAATTGCCGGCTATCCCATGGTGGATGTGAAGGTCACTCTGTATGACGGTTCATATCATGACGTCGACTCGAATGAGATGGCGTTCAAGGTCGCAGGGTCCATGTGTTTTAAAGAGGGCGCTTCGAAGGCCAGGCCGGTTCTGCTGGAACCGAAAATGAAGGTCGAGGTGGTTACGCCCGAAGAGTACATGGGTGATGTTATGGGTGATCTAAACAGTCGCCGTGGCATTGTGCAGGGGATGGATGATTCACCTGCAGGTAGACAGATTAAGGCTGAGGTTCCGCTATCCGAGATGTTCGGTTATGCAACAGACCTGCGTTCGGCGACGCAGGGTCGTGCCACCTACAGCATGGAATTCGCCAAGTATTCGGAAGTGCCGGCAAATATTGTCGACGCTATCAACAAGAAACAGTAATCGGGTATAGGGGTAGCTACTGTGTCCAAGGAAAAATTCGAACGCACAAAACCGCATGTCAATGTGGGAACCATTGGTCACGTTGATCACGGCAAGACCACTTTGACGGCTGCGATCACGCTGGTGCAGGCAAAGAAGTTCGGCGGCGAGCAGAAGGCCTTCGATCAGATCGACAATGCTCCGGAAGAGCGTGAGCGTGGTATCACCATCGCCACCTCCCACGTCGAGTATGAGACTGAGAATCGTCACTACGCACACGTTGACTGCCCCGGACATGCTGACTACGTAAAGAACATGATCACCGGTGCGGCGCAGATGGACGGCGCAATCCTGGTGGTATCCGCGGCAGACGGCCCCATGCCTCAGACGCGTGAGCACATCCTGCTCTCCCGTCAGGTAGGCGTGCCCTACATCATCGTCTACATGAACAAAGCGGACATGGTGGACGACGAAGAGCTGCTGGAATTGGTTGAGATGGAGATTCGTGAGCTGCTCGACAGCTACGACTTCCCTGGCGACGACACGCCCGTAATCATCGGTTCCGCGCTGAAGGCGCTGGAAGGTGACGATTCCGATATCGGTGCCGGCTCCATTGCCAAGCTGGTTGAGGCCCTGGACACCTACATTCCTGAGCCGGTGCGTGCGGTAGACGGTGCCTTCCTGATGCCGATCGAGGATGTCTTCTCGATCTCCGGTCGCGGTACTGTGGTAACCGGTCGAGTAGAGCGCGGCGTGGTCAAGGTGGGTGAAGAGATCGAGATCGTCGGAATCAAAGAGACCGCGAAGACCACCTGTACCGGTGTCGAGATGTTCCGCAAGCTGCTGGATCAGGGCGAAGCGGGCGACAACGTGGGTGTGCTGCTGCGCGGCACCAAGCGTGAAGAGGTTGAGCGTGGACAGGTGCTGGCGCATCCGGGATCGATTACCCCGCACACCCACTTCGAGTGCGAAGTCTATGTATTGAGCAAGGACGAAGGTGGACGTCACACCCCGTTCTTTGCAAACTATCGTCCGCAGTTCTACTTTAGAACGACCGACGTGACCGGTGCTTGTGATCTGCCTGAGGGCGTAGAGATGGTAATGCCGGGGGATAACGTAAAAATGACGGTAAAACTGATTGCGCCGATTGCGATGGAAGAAGGCCTGCGATTTGCTATCCGTGAGGGTGGCCGTACCGTAGGTGCCGGCGTTGTATCCAAGGTCATCGAGTAAAAGATAATGGCTAACCAGAGAATTCGTATCCGTCTGAAGGCGTTTGATCATCGACTGATTGATCAGTCTGCCAGCGAAATCGTGGAGACAGCAAAGCGCACTGGTGCGCAGGTGCTGGGACCGATTCCACTGCCGACGAAGAAAGAGCGGTTTACTGTGCTGATTTCACCGCACGTCAATAAAGATGCACGTGACCAGTACGAAATTCGCACCCATAAGCGTTTGATGGACATCGTCGATCCAACCGACAAGACGGTTGACGCATTGATGAAGCTCGATCTGGCTGCTGGCGTTGATGTCCAGATCAAGTTGAACTGAGGTTAAGAACAATGGCGATTGGAGTAGTCGGCCGGAAGGCCGGAATGACTCGGGTGTTCACCGAAGAGGGCGTGTCAGTTCCTGTGACCGTCATCGAGGTTGAGCCCAATCGGGTTGCTCAACTTAAAACGAAAGATACTGATGGTTATCGTGCTGTTCAGGTAACCACGGGTAACCGCAAGGCTTCTCGCGTGAGCAAGCCAGTGGCTGGCCATTTATCTAAGGCTGGTTTAGAAGGCGGTCGTGGTTTCTGGGAATTTTTCCTGGAAGATGGCGAAGGCGATGGCATCGAGGTCGGTTCTGAGATTAAGGCCGATATCTTTGAGGCCGGACAGCTGGTCGATGTACGTGGTCGCACTCAGGGTAAAGGTTTTCAGGGTGGCGTTAAACGACATCACTTCCATATGCAGGATGCCACGCACGGTAACTCGATTTCTCATCGTGCGCCAGGCTCCATTGGCCAATGCCAAACACCCGGTCGTGTCTTCAAAGGTAAGAAGATGGCGGGCCACATGGGTGACAAGCAGCGCTGCCAGCAGAATCTGGAAGTCGTTCGGGTCGATGGCGAGCGCAACCTGCTGTTGGTGAAGGGTTCCGTGCCCGGCTCCAAAGGTGGTGACGTTGTCATCGTGCCTGCGGTGAAGATGAAGAACAAAGGGTGAATCTGATGGATCTGAATGTAACTTCTGCTGGCGGCGACGCGCAGGCGATCCAGGTATCCGATGATGTATTCGGTGCTGCGTATAACGAGGGCCTGGTCCACCAGGTTGTCACTGCCCACATGGCAGCGGCTCGGGCTGGAACCAAGGCGCAGAAAAATCGCGCGGCAGTTCGTGGCGGCGGTGCCAAACCCTGGCGTCAGAAAGGTACGGGTCGTGCTCGAAGCGGCACCATTCGCAGCCCCATATGGCGCTCCGGTGGTGTGACGTTTGCATCCTCCCCGCGCAATTTTGCGCAGAAGGTCAACCGTAAGATGTATCGTGGTGCGATTCGCTCTATTTTGTCCGAACTGGTGCGCCAGGAGCGCTTCGTTACCGTCAATGAGTTCGCTGTTTCGGCGCCCAAGACTAAAGAGCTTGCCGGCAAACTGAAAGAGATGAATCTGAAAGATGTACTGGTTGTTGCAGAGAATCCTGATGAGAATCTCTATCTGGCTGCGCGCAACCTTTATGGTGTCGATGTTCGCGATGTGAATGAGATCGACCCGGTCAGCCTCGTCGCCTATGAAAAGGTTCTGATGACTGAAGGTGCAGTGAAAAAGATTGAGGAGCGCCTGGCATGAACAATGAACGTCTTATGAAGGTTCTGCTGAGCCCACTGGTTTCTGAGAAGAGTGCAAACGCGGCGGATGCAAATCGTCAGTTTACCTTCGAGGTTGCCACTGATGCGACCAAACGTGAAATCGCCAAGGCGGTTGAGAAGATGTTTGATGTCGAAGTCGAGCGGGTCCAGGTGGTTAATGTAAAAGGTAAGGCCAAGCGATTTGGTGCTATGCAGGGTCGCCGTTCCGATTGGAAGAAGGCCTACGTTAAGCTCAAGCCCGGCAGTGATATCGACTTCGCCGGCGGCGCCTGAGTTAATTAAACGGGATTGGAATAATGGCAATCGTTAAAACAAAACCGACCTCACCAGGTCGCCGCTTTGTTGTAAAAGTGGTCAATACGGAGCTGCATAAAGGCGCTCCCTATAGCCCGTTGCTCGCAAAGAAGAGCAAGACTGGCGGTCGTAACAATAACGGTCGCATCACTACGCGTCATCGTGGTGGTGGCCACAAGCAGCGCTATCGTATTATCGATTTCAAGCGCAATAAAGAGGGTGTTTCCGCCGTCGTTGAGCGTCTTGAGTATGATCCGAATCGTACCGCGCATATTGCTTTGATTCGCTATGTAGATGGTCAGCGTTCATATATCATCGCACCCCACGGTCTTAAGGCTGGTGACGAAGTGCGTTCCGGTGCTGATGCGCCGATTGGCTTAGGAAACTGCCTGCCGCTGCGCAACATGCCGATGGGTTCGGTGGTGCATTGTATTGAGATGAAGCCGGGCAAGGGTGCGCAGATGGCACGTTCTGCCGGTGCTTCAGTTCAGTTGATAGCCCGTGAAGGTGATTATGCGACCCTCCGTCTCCGCTCCGGTGAGATGCGAAAGGTTCCCGCTGACTGTCGGGCAGTGATGGGTGAAGTCTCCAATCCTGAACATAGTCTCCGTTCACTCGGAAAAGCCGGCGCAACGCGCTGGAGAGGTGTTCGTCCCACCGTTCGCGGTGTTGTGATGAATCCTGTGGATCACCCACATGGTGGTGGTGAGGGTCGTACATCAGGAGGCCGTCATCCGGTTTCACCCTGGGGTATGCCGACGAAGGGTTATAAAACCCGAACCAACAAGCGTACCGACAAGATGATTGTTCGTCGTCGGAACCGTAAGTAATTAAATTAGGGGTTAGTGTCGTGCCACGTTCAATTCGCAAAGGCCCGTTTGTCGATCATCACCTGGCGAAAAAGGTGGAAGAGGCAGTAGCGCAGAATAATAAGCGCCCAATCAAAACCTGGTCCCGCAGGTCCATGGTTTTGCCTGAGATGGTGGGGCTTACCATAGCAATACACAATGGTCGTCAACATGTTCCGGTCATCATTTCCGAGAACATGGTTGGACATAAACTCGGTGAGTTCGCACTGACCCGTACTTATCGGGGTCATACTGCCGATAAGGCGTCCAGGTAAGAGGAATTCATAATGCAGGCAACAGCAAAATTGCGTCATGCACGTATGTCGGCCCAGAAGGGACGTCTGGTTGCAGATCAGGTTCGAGGGCTCCCAGTCGAGCAGGCGCTGAACATTCTTGCTTTCAGCAAGAAGAAAGGTGCCGTCCTGGTGAAGAAGGTTCTCGAATCCGCTATCGCCAACGCAGAGCACAATGAAGGGGCGGATATCGACGAGCTCAAGGTTGCAGTGATTGGTGTGGACGAAGGTCCAACCATGAAACGCATCAGAGCACGGGCGAAAGGCCGTGCCTCCCGGATTCTAAAACGCACCAGTCACATTACCGTGACTGTCGCCGACAAGTAACAGGTTAGAGAGGCCGATATGGGTCAGAAAGTACATCCTACCGGAATACGTCTGGGCATCGTTAAGGACTGGACTTCCAAGTGGTACGCGGATTCAAAGCAGTTCCCTGATCTGCTGAATATGGACCTTAAGGTTCGTGCATTCCTGAAGAAACGCCTGGCGCAGTCTTCGGTCAGCAGGATCCAGGTCGATCGGCCAGCCAAGAATGCCCACATTACCGTTCACACAGCCCGTCCTGGCCTTGTGATTGGTAAGAAAGGCGAGGATATCGACAAGCTGCGCGCTGTGGTATCCGACATGATGGGAATTCCGGTGCATATCAGCATCGAAGAGATCCGCAAGCCGGAACTTGATGCCCAGTTGGTCGCCGAGGGCGTTGCACAGCAGCTGGAGCGCCGCGTCATGTTCCGTCGGGCGATGAAGCGCTCGGTTCAAAATGCCATGCGACTCGGTGCCGAAGGTATCAAGATAAACATCGGCGGTCGCCTGAATGGTGCAGAAATTGCCCGTAGTGAGTGGTACCGCGAAGGCCGTGTCCCGCTACACACATTGCGCGCGGATATCGACTATGGTTTCGCTGAGGCGAATACCACCTACGGTATCATCGGTGTCAAGGTATGGATTTTTAAGGGCGAGGTTTTTGGTGGTGGCGAACTTGCTGAAGCTGCACCAAAAACGAAACCCGGCGCGAAGAGGTCGTAATCGATGTTGCAGCCAAAACGAACTAAATTCCGTAAACAGCATAAGGGTCGAAACCGTGGCCTTGCGGTCACCGGTAGCAGCGTCTCTTTTGGTGAGTTCGGCCTGAAATCAACAGGTCGCGGGCGTATTACCGCACGCCAGATAGAGGCAGCGCGTCGAGCCATTTCCCGTCATGTAAAGCGTGGCGGAAATATGTGGATACGGGTGTTCCCTGACAAACCAATTACAAAGAAACCTTTGGAAGTTCGTCAGGGTAAAGGTAAAGGTAATGTGGAGTACTGGGTAGCGCAGATCCAGCCCGGCCGCATGCTCTATGAGATCGAAGGTATTTCAGAAGAGCTGGCTCGTGAGGCGTTTGCGTTGGCGTCAGCCAAGCTGCCGGTTCCCACTACATTCGTGAAACGGACGGTGATGTGATGAATGCGAACGAATTGCGTGAAAAGTCCTCTGAGGAGTTGAACGTTGCGCTTGAAGAATTGCAGAAAGAGCAGTTCAACCTGCGTATGCAGAAGGGCACCGGCCAGTTGGCGCGTCCCGATCGTATGAATACGGTTCGTAAGGATATTGCGCGTGTTAAAACAGTTATGAATGAACAGAAATCGGGCAGCGCATCATGAGCGAACAGGCAGCCAGTAACCGCACTCTAGTTGGCCAAGTTGTCAGCAGTGCAATGGATAAGTCCATTACCGTTTCGGTTGAGCGTCAGGTGAAACATCCGCTCTATGGAAAATACATCCGTCGTTCCACGAAAGTGCATGCGCACGATGAGAGCAACGAATGCAACCAGGGTGATATGGTGATGGTCGAACAGTGCCGACCCTTGTCAAAGACAAAGAAGTGGCGGCTGGTAAAGGTTATCGAGCGCGCGAGCTGATCGGTAGGCAAAATATTTTGCCGACAGAGATTAATACTATTTAGGGCAGAACCATGATTCAGATGCAGACAAGCCTGAATGTTGCCGATAACAGCGGCGCAAAGCGGGTTCAGTGCATAAAGGTACTGGGCGGTTCGCACCGTCGATACGCCGGAATTGGCGATATCATAAAGGTTAGCGTGAAGGATGCGATTCCTCGCGGCAAGGTTAAGAAAGGCGACGTCTACAATGCAGTTGTCGTGCGCACGAAAAAAGGTGTGCGTCGTCCTGACGGTTCCGTGATTCGATTTGATACCAATTCTGCTGTACTGCTGAATGCTCAGTTGCAGCCGATTGGTACTCGTATCTTCGGACCCGTTACCCGTGAATTACGGAGTGAGCGATTTATGAAGATCATTTCGCTTGCACCAGAGGTTTTGTGAGGCGGCAGACATGGCAAACAAGATTAAGAAGGGCGACGAGGTTATCGTCGTTGCGGGTAAAGACAAGGGCAAGCGCGGGACCGTCATTCGCATGATGGAAAACGAGCGCATCGTTGTCGAAAATATCAACATGGCGAAGAAGCACACCAAGGCAAACCCTAATAAGGGTGAGCCTGGTGGCATTCTCGATAAGGAGATGCCTTTGCATATCTCCAACGTTGCCCTGTTCAATCCCGCGAGCGGAAAAGGTGACCGTGCCGGCTTCAAGACGCTTGAAGACGGCAAAAAGGTTCGAGTGTTCAAATCCAGCGGCGAAGTCGTAGATATCTGAGGCAAGTCCGGCAATGGCAAGATTACAGCAACAGTACACTGACACTGTTGTCCAGCAGTTGATGGACAAGTTTCAGTTCCAGAGCATTATGCAGGTACCGCGCATCACCAAGATTACCCTTAATATGGGTGTTGGTGAGGCCATAGGCGATAAAAAAATCCTTGAGTTCGCAGTGAACGATATGGAGAAGATTGCCGGCCAGAAAGCGATTATCACTCATGCCCGTAAGTCCATCGCAGGTTTCAAGGTCCGTGAAGGCTGGCCGATTGGGTGTAAGGTGACTCTGCGCAAAGAGCGCATGTATGAGTTTCTTGACCGCCTGATCAATGTAGCAATTCCGCGTATTCGGGATTTCCGTGGTATGAACGGGAAATCCTTCGATGGTCGTGGAAACTACAGCATGGGCGTGGCAGAGCAGATCATGTTCCCGGAGATCGATTACGATAAAATCGATAAGCTGCGTGGGCTTGATATTACGATTACCACCACTGCACGTACCGATGAAGAGGGACGTGCGCTGCTGGAAGCCTTTAAGTTTCCCTTTAAGAACTGAGTTTCGTTATGGCAAAAAAGAGCATGATTGCACGTGAGAACAAGCGTGCCCGCACCGTAGCCAAGTATGCAGCCAGGCGTGAAGCGCTGAAGGCTGTCATAAAGAATGCTGACAGCACCTATGAAGAGGTTGAAGCAGCCGTTCTCAAGCTGCAGAAGATGCCTCGCGATGCCAGTGTTTCCCGGAAACACAACCGCTGCCGGGTCACCGGTCGTCCCCATGGATTCTATCGTAAGTTCGGTCTTAGCCGTAACAAGCTGCGGGAAGCGGCTATGCGCGGAGATGTTCCTGGACTTGTGAAAGCAAGCTGGTAGAATACGCGGCTTTCTCAGGGCATTTCTGCCAGGATTAACTATATTTGGGTATCGCGTCGCAAAGACGGACTGACCCCAGGAGCTCGAAATGAGTATGTCAGATCCCATTGCGGATTTGCTCACCCGTGTCCGTAACGGACAATCG
Organism: Gammaproteobacteria bacterium (ex Lamellibrachia satsuma); assembly: GCA_019623805.1. Classification (NCBI taxonomy): domain Bacteria; kingdom Pseudomonadati; phylum Pseudomonadota; class Gammaproteobacteria; species Gammaproteobacteria bacterium (ex Lamellibrachia satsuma). Next base: position 1,754,825 of record CP053680.1, on the reverse strand, counting down.
GCAAATAAGACTTCAGTCAGACTGCCGGCATCCAAGCAGAAAATTGCAATCGCCAACCTCCTGAAAGACGAAGGTTACGTGCAGGATGTCAAAGTGGACGAGAGTGCATCCAAGCCGACAATGGTTGTGGATCTGCGCTATTTCGAAGGGCGTCCTGTTATCGACCTGATTAAACGGGTAAGTCGTCCTGGTCTGCGCATATATAAAGGTTGCGGTGATCTTCCCAAAGTGCGTAACGGTTTGGGTATCGCAATCATCTCCACCTCGAAAGGCATAATGACCGATCGTGCTGCCCGTGCTACGGGACAGGGCGGTGAAGTCATCGCTGTCGTCGCGTAAGGGGTGTAAGAAGATGTCTCGTATAGCAAAAAGTCCAATTTCCCTACCGTCTGGTGTTGAGGTCAAGCTGGATGGTCAGAGTGTCTCTGTCAAGGGCCCTAAAGGCTCGATGCAGTTACTCGTGAACGACCTGGTGGCAATCAATCAGAATGATGGAGTTGTCAACGTCACTCCCAAGCAGGAAGACAAGTCTTCCTGGGCGATGGCCGGCACGATGCGCGCGCTCATTAACAATCTTGTTACCGGTGTCACGCAAGGGTTTGAGCGTAAGCTTGAACTCGTCGGTGTTGGTTATCGTGCTCAGGCCAAGGGTAAAGTGCTCAATTTGAGTCTCGGTTTTTCCCATCCTGTGGAATATCCGGTGCCGGAGGGTATTGAAATAGCAACACCCTCACAAACTGAGATTGTTGTCTCGGGTTCAGATAAACAGCTGGTTGGTCAGGTTGCGGCTGAAGTTCGTGCGTACCGTCCGCCGGAGCCTTACAAAGGCAAAGGCGTCCGTTATTCTGACGAACATGTGGTTCGTAAAGAAGCCAAGAAGAAATAGGGTTAAACGATGGATAAGAAACAATCTCGTCTACGTCGTAGTCGTCGGACTCGCGCAAAGATTCGTGAACTGGGCGTCCATCGTCTGGCCATTCACCGTACGCCAAAGCATATCTATGCGCAGGTCATTGCGCCTACTGGCTCTGAAGTCCTGGTGAGCGCTTCCACACTGGATAAGGGTGTTCAAGGTGAACTCTCAGGTGCGAGCGGTAACGCGGCGGCTGCCTCTGTAGTTGGTAAACATATCGCTGAAAGGGCGAAAGAGGCAGGTATCGAGCAGGTTGCATTTGATCGCTCGGGTTTTCGTTATCATGGTCGCGTAAAGGCCTTGGCTGATGCGGCGCGCGAAGCCGGTCTGCAATTTTAAGGGTTCGAGGTTATGGCAAATTATAATGCAAAGCCGGAAGGCGATGATCTGCTTGAAAAGCTTATTAACGTCAACCGTGTCGCCAAGGTTGTCAAAGGCGGTCGCCAGTTCGGCTTCTCTGCTCTGACCGTGGTTGGCGACGGAGAGGGGCGTGTTGGTTTTGGTACCGGCAAGGCTCGCGAAGTGCCGATTGCCATCCAAAAGGCGATGGAAACTGCTCGCAAGAACATGGTTTCCGTCAAGATGAACGGCAACACGCTGCAGTATCCTATAGTCGGCCGACATGGCGCCGCCAAGGTCTATATGCAGCCTGCATCTGAAGGTACAGGTATCATCGCGGGTGGCGCCATGCGTGCTGTCTTCGAGGTGGTTGGTGTGCAAAATGTGTTGGCGAAATGTATCGGCACGAACAATCCGATGAATGTAGTCCGCGCGACGATCAATGGTCTGAAAGAGATGGCTGATGCTGAGTCGGCTGCAGCCAAGCGCGGCAAGACTGTCGAAGAGATTCTGGGGTAACTCATGTCTGACAAGAAAATGATGCAGGTCACTTTGGTGCGCAGCATGAACGGACGTCTGGCCAGCCACAAGGCTTGTGTGCGTGGCTTGGGATTGCGCCGTATGCACCAGACGGTCGAAGTTGAAGACACGCCTTGTACCCGCGGTATGGTGAACAAGGTTTCCTATATGGTTAAGGTCGAGGAGTCCTGAAATGCGACTTAATGGTTTACAGCCTGCCGAAGGCAGTAAGTCTGTCAAAAAACGCGTTGGACGCGGTATTGGCAGTGGTCTCGGCAAGACCTGTGGTCGCGGCCACAAGGGACAGAAATCCCGCAATGGCGGTTTCCACAAGGTTGGATTCGAAGGTGGTCAGATGCCATTGCAGCGTCGGCTTCCCAAGGTTGGATTTCGCTCCAGGATCGGCATGGTAACCGCCGAAGTGCGTCTGAGCGAGCTGGCCAAGATCGAGGGCGAATCTGTTGACCTGGAGGCGCTGAAGAAGGCCGGTGTTATCACTAAGGTGATTCGACGTGCCAAGATCGTTGCTTCCGGCTCGATCGAACGCGCCGTCACCGTGAAAGGCATTGGTGTAACCAAGGGTGCTCGTGCCGCTATCGAAGCGGCTGGCGGCAAGGTCGAGGACTAAATGGCTGGTCAAGGCGCTTCCATGATGAACTCGTTGGGCGGCATGGGCCGCCTGACGGAGTTGCGACAGCGACTGCTTTTTGTTGCTGGTGCGTTACTGGTTTTTCGTATTGGCACGTTCATTCCTGTGCCTGGCGTAAATCCTGTTGCGCTTGCTGCGCTGTTTGAGCAGGCCCAGGGTTCGATCCTGGATATGTTCAACATGTTCTCCGGTGGTGCACTTGAACGTGCGAGTCTCTTTGCGCTTGGTATCATGCCCTACATCTCTGCCTCTATTATTATGCAGCTGATGTCGGCTGTTATCCCCACGCTTGAGCAGTTGAAGAAAGAGGGTGAGGCGGGGCGTCGCAAGATTACCCAGTACACGCGCTACGGCACTGTAGTGCTGGCAACATTTCAAGCAGTTGGCATCTCAATCGCACTGCAGAGCCAGACGGTTGGTGGAGAATCCGTCGTTGCCCAGCAGGGCTTGGGCTTTATTGTTACTGCCGCCGTCTCTCTGGTCACAGGAACAATGTTTCTGATGTGGCTGGGTGAGCAGATCACGGAGCGTGGTATCGGTAATGGTATCTCCATGATCATTTTTGCCGGTATCGTCGCGGGCTTGCCTTCGGCGATAGGTGGTACGCTTGAATTGGCCCGTACCGGTGAGTTGAATGCTCTGACGATTCTTTTCCTGTTCGTTCTGGCAATCGCAGTGACGGGTTTTGTCGTCTTTGTTGAGCGTGGTCAACGCAGGATTACAGTCAACTACGCGAAACGTCAGCAGGGCCGGCGTTTGATGGCGGCGCAAAGTACGCACTTGCCACTAAAGCTCAATATGGCAGGCGTAATTCCGCCGATTTTCGCCTCCAGTATCATCTTGTTCCCGGCAACGCTCGGGCAGTGGTTTGGCAATAGTGAAGACACGCGTTGGATCCAGGATATTTTTTCCAAGCTTTCCCCTGGTGAGCCGGTATATGTGATGGCTTATGCGTCAGCGATAATTTTCTTCTGCTTCTTCTATACGGCTCTGGTTTTTAACTCCAGAGAGACAGCGGACAATCTGAAGCGATCCGGTGCCTTCATTCCTGGTATTCGTCCAGGGGAGCAGACTGCAAAATACATTGATGGCGTGATGTCGCGCTTGACCCTGGCAGGTGCGATTTATATTACGTCAGTCTGTCTGTTGCCTGAGTTTCTGATCGTTGGTTGGAATGTGCCCTTCTATTTCGGTGGTACATCTTTGTTGATTATCGTGGTGGTGGTAATGGATTTCATGGCGCAGGTACAAGCGCACTTGATGTCTCATCAATACGAAGGTTTGATGAAAAAAGCCAACCTCAAAGGTAGTGGTGGCGGTTTGGTCCGCTGACATCATTGATTACATAACTATCTGTCAGCGATTGGTGACGGTGGTTCGCAGTTTTTGTTTAAATTGGCAGGTTAGCCCCGCCAGGCATGTGCAGCTTGATTTTTCCAGCCTGCACTAATGGGATTTTGGAGACAGGTTCATGAAAGTACGTGCATCGGTAAAAAAGATCTGCCGTAATTGCAAGATCGTTCGTCGCAAAGGTGTCGTGCGGGTCATCTGCAAAGAAGGCCGCCACAAGCAGCGCCAAGGCTAAAATCATAAGGTATATTGGTATTTCTCGCTTGATTTATTTAGCGCGGATGGGTACCATTGACCGCTTACGCTCAACGAAAGTCGCTTGAGAAGTTCAGGAGAATAAAGAATGGCTCGAATCGCAGGAGTCAACATTCCAGATCGGAAGCACGCAGCTATTGCGCTGACATCGATCTATGGCATTGGTCATACTCGCGCCGCAGAGATCTGTAAAGAGGTTGGTATTGAGCCTTCCATCAAGATCCAGGAGTTGAGCGAGGATCAGGTTGATGCAATTCGTGCCATCATCGGCAAGATCACAGTAGAAGGTGATCTGCGTCGTGAGGTTTCGATGAATATCAAGCGTCTGATGGATCTAGGTTGTAATCGCGGCATCCGTCATCGTCGTGGTCTACCGCTGCGTGGTCAGCGTACCAAGACCAATGCGCGGACCCGCAAAGGTCCACGTCGTCCGATCAAGCGTTAAGATTTACGCATAAACGAGTTCGCAGGAACAGATAATGGCAAAACCAACTGGCCGTTCCAAGAAGAAGGTCAAAAAGACCGTTACTGATGGCATCGCGCATGTACATGCGTCGTTTAACAACACCATCATTACCATTACCGATCGTCAGGGCAACGCCCTGGGTTGGGCCACTGCCGGCGGTTCCGGTTTCCGTGGTTCACGCAAGAGCACTCCATTTGCTGCGCAGGTTGCAGCAGATCGTGCAGGTCAGATGGTCAAGGAATTTGGATTAAAAAATCTTGACGTCAACGTCAAAGGTCCTGGTCCTGGTCGCGAGTCTGCCGTGCGTGCTTTGAACAATGCTGGATTCAAGATTACCAGCATCTCCGACGTAACCCCTATACCGCATAACGGTTGCCGGCCTCCTAAGAAGCGCCGGGTCTGATTCTGGAGTCGTATCATGGCAAGGTACATTGGTCCCAAATGTAAATTGAGTCGCCGCGAAGGAACAGATCTGTTCCTGAAGAGCCGCGTCCGTTCCTTAGACTCCAAGTGTAACATGGAGAAGGTTCCGGGCCAGAGTGGCGACCGTCGTCGTCGTGTCTCTGACTACGGTCTGCAATTGCGCGAAAAACAGAAAGTACGTCGCATCTACGGTGTGATGGAGCGTCAGTTTCGCAACTATTATAAGGCTGCTGCGCAGCAGAAGGGTGCAACCGGTGAGAACCTGCTGCAACTTCTAGAGTGTCGTCTCGATAACGTCATCTACCGCATGGGCTTCGGCTCAACTCGCTCCGAAGCGCGTCAGCTCGTCAGCCATAAGGCGATTGAGGTTAATGGCAGGATCGTTAATGTTGCTTCCTACCAGGTAGCTGCCGACGACGAGATAACGATTCGTGAAAAGGCCAAAAAACAGGTACGCATCCAGGGTGCGCTCGCATTAGCGGAGCAGTATGGTTTTGCTGACTGGGTTGAGGTCGATCCGAAAGGGATGAAGGGAACCTTCAAACGAGTACCCGACCGTGCAGATCTGTCTGCAGAAATCAACGAACAACTCGTCGTTGAATTGTACTCCAAGTAAGGTCTGTCGAGAGGAAGATTCATGACTGAAAGCGTTACGGAGTTTCTCAAGCCGCGCATTGTGAATGTGCAGCCGATCAGCGAGACCCATGCAAAAGTGACTTTGGAGCCTTTGGAAAGAGGGTTTGGTCATACATTGGGTAATGCGCTGCGCCGGATCCTGCTCTCCTCTATGCCGGGCTCTGCGATTACTGACGTTGAGATCCAGGAGGTCCTGCACGAGTACACCACGATTGAAGGTGTGCAAGAAGATGTGCTGGATATCCTTCTGAATCTTAAGCAGGTTGCCCTGGTGATGCACACACGTGAAGAGGCTACCCTGAAACTTCAGAAAAAAGGCCCCGGACCTGTGTTGGCAAGCGACATTACGCTTGACCATGATGTTGAGGTTTCAAATCCGGATCATGTGATTGCTAACCTGACCAAGTCGGGCGAGATCAACATGACACTGCAGGTTAAGCGTGGTCGTGGCTATCAGCCCGCCGCCATCCGTCAGGGTGCCGCTGGAGATGATCGCCCTATCGGCATGTTACAGGTCGATGCCTCATTCAGTCCTGTGCGTAGTGTCGCCTATTCAGTTGAAGCTGCACGTGTAGAACAGCGTACCAATCTGGATCGTCTGGTTATCGAGCTGGAAACCAACGGTACAATCGATCCGGAAGAGGCGATTCGTCGTTCAGCAAACATCTTGCGCGACCAGCTTTCTGTGTTTGTTGACCTGCAGGCCGAAGCTGCCGAGGCGACTGCCGAACCTGAAGAGCCGGCAATCGATCCGATCCTGCTGCGTCCGGTGGATGATCTCGAACTCACCGTTCGTTCGGCAAATTGCTTGAAGGCTGAGAACATCTTCCTGATCGGCGATCTGATTCAGCGTACGGAAGTCGAGCTTCTCAAGACGCCAAATCTTGGCAAAAAATCTCTTACAGAGATCAAGGATGTCCTCGCCCGCCGCGGACTCTCTCTTGGCATGCGCCTCGAGCGTTGGCCGCCGGAAGGCATCGATGATCAGTTTGTACACTGATCAGCTAACACCGAATTCATTAACTTTTAGATTTTAGGGAAGTCGATCCATGCGTCATCGCAAATCCGGACGGCAATTGAACCGTAACAGCAGTCATCGCCAGGCGATGTTTCGCAACATGACTGTTTCATTGATCAACCAGGAGTTGATCAAAACCACTCTGCCCAAGGCAAAAGAATTGCGCCGTGTAGCCGAGCCTCTTATCACCATGTCCAAGAGTGATAGCGTTGCCAAACGCCGCCTTGCATTCGCGCGCCTGCGTGACGATGCTGCGGTAGGCAAACTGTTCACTGACCTTGGTCCGCGTTACAAGGATCGTCCAGGTGGTTATCTGCGTATCCTTAAATGTGGCTATCGTGATGGTGACAAAGCGCCGATGGCATTTGTCGAGCTTGTCGACAGGCCTGTTGAAGAAGAATCGAGCGAAAGCGAAGATTAATAAAAAAGCCGGGTTTAACCCGGCTTTTTTATTGCCTGCCGTCCCACAGTGCCTAAGCTTATTGCCACACTTACCGACTTTGGTGTGACCGGTCCCTATACCGGACAGATGCATGCCGCAATCCTGCAGCATTCAGAGCAATCCCGCATTGTCGATCTGATCTCCGACCTGCCACGGTTCACTCCTGAACTTTCAGCTTATCTCATCCCAAGATTAACGGATCACTTTCCCGTTGCAACGGTGTTTGTTTGTGTAGTCGATCCAGGAGTAGGTGGCAGTCGTCTGCCGCTCATGGTGGAGGCAGATGGAAAATGGTATGTGGGGCCGGATAATGGCCTGCTTGCGCTGGTTGTGCGCAGGGCATCCCAATGCAGAATCAGGTCGATAACCTGGCGACCAAAGGTGCTCTCCAATAGTTTCCATGGAAGAGACCTCTTTGCACCAGTGGCTGCGAAAATTGTCGATGGTGAATCAGTTCAGGGAGACTCCCTGACGAATACTCAGATAATGGGTTGCGGACTTCCGGACGACCTGCCAAAAATTATCTATATTGATGGCTTTGGTAACTTGGTTACCGGCATGCGTGCTGCTGCTGTCGACGAGGCTTCAGTTATTGTGCTGGAAAATCAGAGAATCAACGCTGGATCGATCTTTAGTGAATGCCCGCCGGGAGAGCTGTTCTGGTATGTGAATTCAATGGGATTAATTGAGATTGCGGTCAATCAAGGTAGTGCCCGGGAGCGCTTTAATGCTGGGCTTGGTGATCCGATAGCAATCACAGGCCCTAGTGGGACATGCGGTTAATTCTGTAATGATTTCTTTGCACGCCCAACAGCCGCCAGAATGTGGCTGGCAGGTTTAGTCCATTTAAAGGGTTTTGCGCTCTCCCTGTTATGAACCTTGATGAACCGCTCCAACTCAGTCTTTAGTTCTGGAACGCTGGTGAACACCCCTCGGTATAACGCACGTCGCTCAAGTTGCGAGAACCAGCCTTCCACGGCATTGAGCCATGATGAACTGGTTGGCGTAAAATGAAGGTGGATGCGCGGTCGGGAGGCCACCCATTCTCGAACAGCCTCTGTCTTGTGAGCACTCAGATTATCCATAATGATGTGCAATTCTCGGTCTGCACGCGTGCGTCTATCAAGTAGTTTCAGAAAAGATAGAAATTTTTTGCTGTTCGTTCGATCCGAAACTTTGCCAATCACTTTTCCAGTCAGTGTGTTAAATGCAGCATAAAGACTGGTGGTGCCGTGTCTTTTGTAATCATGAGTGCGACTGCCGATCCGGCTCGGATTCAATGGTAGTCCAGGTTGGGTACGATCCAATGCCTGAATCTGCGTCTTCTCATCCACGCTGAGAATAACTGCATTCTCAGGAGGATTCATATACAGACCGACAATATCAATGACTTTATCAGCGAACTCAGGATCATTACTGATCTTAAACGTTTTCAGCCGGTGTGGACGCAGATCTGCAGCCTTCCAGATCTGACGAACCTGCCAAGGTGTCACTTCTGCGTATCGAGACATTAACTCGATGCTCCAATGTGTAGATTCCTGTGGAATTCTTTTTGTGGTCAGAAATAGAACTTTGTCGACAGTCGCCTTGTCTATGACCGTAGGACGTCCGCAACGGACTCTTTCAAGTAGTCCATCAACGCCTTCGGCCTCAAATCGATTTCGCCAGCGGTGCACTGTCTTCGCTGATGTCCTTTGGGCAGTTGCAACTTCCATCGGTGTCATCCCTTCACTGAGTTGTAAAATAATCTTGGCTCTCATGATCTGGCCATGAGGAAGGGTTGTTGATCGGCACCACTCTTTTAAAATCCCAGCGGCTTTATCAGTAATCTGAAATGTCTTAGGTAAACGCATTCCATATTTTACACCGTTAACGTTTTAGTTACATTATTTTACGCATGGCCCACTAGTGTGCCTGATCAAGTGTAGCGGATCGGGCAAAAGTTGCCGGTTCGGTTGCACTTGAACCGGCCTACCGTTTTCGCTCAAGCAATGGTTTCAGATAGCGGCCGGTATGGGATGCGGCTATACTCGCCACGGATTCCGGGGTTCCGGTCGCAATAATCTCACCGCCTTTATCCCCCCCTTCCGGTCCCAAGTCGATAACCCAGTCGGCAGTCTTGATGACGTCGAGATTGTGTTCGATGACTATTACGGTGTTGCCGTGGTCACGTAGGCGGTGGAGCACTTCCAGCAGGTGTTTTACGTCATGAAAATGGAGCCCGGTTGTCGGTTCATCAAGGATGTAGAGCGTATTGCCGGTATCGCGTTTCGATAGCTCACGGGAGAGCTTGACCCGTTGTGCCTCACCGCCGGAGAGTGTGGTAGCGTTTTGTCCCAATGAGATATAAGAGAGGCCGACATCCATCAGAGTCTGCAATTTTCTCTTGAGGGACGGGACTGCGTCGAAGAACTCAAGTGCCATCTCCACAGTCATGTTCAACACTTGGTCGACAGTCTTTCCCTTGTATTTGACTTCAAGGGTCTCGCGGTTGTACCGCTTTCCTTTGCAGATATCACACTGCACATAGATATCGGGCAGAAAGTGCATCTCCACCTTGGTGACGCCATCGCCTCTGCAGGCTTCACAGCGCCCTCCTTTGACGTTGAAACTGAAGCGTCCTGGTGAATAGCCGCGCGCGCGGGATTCAGGAGTGCCGGCAAAGAGTTCACGGATCGGGGTGAAGAGGCCGGTGTAGGTGGCTGGATTAGAGCGGGGAGTGCGCCCAATAGGACTCTGGTCGATATCCACCACTTTGTCGAAGAGGTCTAGGCCAAGCACCTCGTCGTGTGGTGCCGGGGATGTGTTGGCCCCGTTTAAAACGGCAGCGCAGACAGGGTACAGGGTGTCGTTGACCAGGGTCGACTTGCCGGAGCCGGAGACCCCTGTGACACAACAAAAGGTGCCGACCGGGATGGAGAGATCGACCGACTTCAAGTTGTTACTGCGTGCTCCGGTTACCTGAAGTTGCCGCTCGGGATCGCTGGGTGTGCGTGAGTCAGGAATCGCTATCGACTTTACACCGGCAAGATATTGGCCGGTGAGTGATTCGGTGTTTTCTGTGATCTGTGCTGCCGTGCCTTCAGCAATGATTCGGCCTCCATGCACCCCGGCACCGGGTCCGATGTCTACCACGTGATCGGCCATGTGGATCGCCTCTTCGTCATGTTCAACAACGATGACGGTGTTGCCCAGATCACGCAGATAGTTGAGCGTTTTCAGCAGACGTTCATTGTCCCGCTGATGCAAGCCGATAGAGGGTTCATCCAAAACATACATGACACCCACGAGGCCTGCGCCGATCTGGCTTGCGAGACGGATGCGTTGCGCTTCCCCGCCGGAGAGCGTTTCTGCACTGCGGTCGAGGGTCAGATAGTCGAGGCCCACATTGGCCAGAAAACTGAGTCGTTGCTCTATCTCACTCACTATTTTGGAAGCGATCTTTCCTCGCTTGCCGGGAAGTTCCAGAGTAGAGAAGAAACCGAGAGCCTTGCCTATGGGTAGTGCTGTCAATCTCGGCAGATTTTGATCCAGGATAAAGATGTGACGGGCTGCTTCATTGAGACGCGTACCGCCACACTCAGGGCAGGATTGGCTTGATATATAGCGTGCAAGCTCCTCGCGCACCGCGTTGGATTCGGTCTCCCGATAGCGGCGTTCCATGTTGCGGATGATACCTTCGAAGGGGTGGGTCTTGGTGGTGGAGCGGCCCCGTTCATTGAAGTAGCTGAACTTGATGGACTCCCGCTTGCTGCCGTAGAGAATAACTCTGCGTGTCTTTTCCGGCAGCTCCTCCCAGGGTGTTTCGGGATCAAAATCGTAGTGGCGGCCCAGAGAGGTGATCATCTGGAAGTAGTAGGCGTTGCGGCGGTCCCAGCCCCGCACAGCACCGCCAGCCAGAGGGAGTTCGGGGTGGGCGACCGCCTTCTCCGGGTCAAAAAACTGCTCTACTCCCAGGCCGTCGCAGGTGGGACATGCCCCCACCGGGTTGTTGAAGGAGAAGAGACGGGGCTCCAGTTCCGGCAGGCTATAGCCGCACTGTGGGCAGGCGAAGCGGGAGGAGAAGACCAGTTCTTCGCCGCTCTCATCCATCCAGGCGATCCGGGCAAGGCCGTCGGAGAGATGGAGTGCGGTCTCAAAGGACTCTGCAAGCCGGTTTGCCAGATCGAGGCGCACTTTGAAACGATCCACTACGATTTCAATGTTGTGTTTCTTGTTGAGCTCCAGCACCGGTGGTTCATCAAGCTCAAAGATCTCGCCATCGATACGGGCGCGGATAAAACCCTGGGCATGCATCTCCTGCAGCAGCTTGTGGTGCTCCCCCTTGCGCTCGGAAATTACCGGAGCCAACAACAGCAGGCGGCTGCCTTCAGGCAGGGAAAGCGCCTGGTCCACCATCTGGCTGACCGTCTGTGCTTCGAGCACGCTATCGTGTTGCGGGCAGCGTGGGGTGCCGGCGCGGGCAAACAGCAGACGCAAATAGTCGTAGATCTCGGTAATGGTTCCGACGGTGGAGCGCGGGTTGTGAGAGGTGGTCTTCTGCTCGATGGAGATGGCCGGTGAAAGTCCCTCGATATGGTCCACATCGGGCTTTTCCATCAGCGACAGAAATTGCCGTGCGTAGGCAGAGAGTGATTCCACATAACGTCGTTGGCCCTCGGCGTAGATGGTATCGAAGGCCAGGGATGATTTACCGGAACCAGACAAACCGGTGATGACGATCAGCTTGTCACGGGGCAGATCGAGGTCGATATTCTGCAGGTTGTGGGTACGGGCCCCACGAATTCGGATTGTTTCCATCTTTTGTTTCGCGGCTCTGAGGCCCGTAAAACCGCATTTTCAGCGGTGTGCATCTATTTGGGCGAACCTGCTACTATACGCGCTCTTTTTAGTGAGTGGCAAAGTGGATCAGTTATGACAAAAGCAGGGGATGGTGCATCGGGCCTGAACCCGGTTGAGCGGCGTGCAGCCTTTTCTCTGGCAGGAATATTTTCCCTGCGCATGCTGGGTCTGTTTTTGATTCTGCCGGTTTTTGCCCTCTACGCCGAAGATTTGGCAGATGTGACCCCCTTGCTGGTTGGTGTGGCCATTGGTGTTTATGGTCTGACCCAGGCTGTGTTGCAGATTCCCTTCGGCATGCTTTCCGATCGCGTCGGTCGTAAACCTGTGATCATCGCCGGCCTGCTGATATTCGCGTTTGGCAGCGTGGTGGCTGCATCTGCCGATGATATTTGGGGCATCATTCTTGGACGCGCCCTGCAGGGTGGCGGGGCGATAGCTGCGGTTATCATGGCGCTGGCCGCTGATCTCAGCCGCGAGCAGCGGCGCCTGCGCATCATGGCGATTATCGGCATGAGCATCGGTTTCGCCTTTGCGGTATCCCTGGTGTTGGGACCCGTGCTCAACAGCTGGATCGGCGTCCCAGGTATCTTCTGGTTGACTGCCGGGCTTGCCCTGAGCGGGATTTTGGTGGTTTTGTTTGTGGTACCGACACCGGCGAAGAGCGTGTTTCATCGCGATGCAGAGGCCGTGCCGGGGCAGTTTGGCAAGGTGCTGGCGGAGCCGGAACTGTTACGCCTCGATTTTGGTATCTTTGCCCTCCATATGATTCTTACCGCGCTGTTCCTGGCCTATCCGCTGGTCCTGCGCGATCTTGGGTTGGTCAGTGAGAGTCACTGGATAGTCTATCTGCCGGTGATGTTGCTGGCCATGGGGGCGATGGTCCCCTTTATCATTGCCGCAGAGAGCAAGCAGCGGATGAAATCTGTATTCATCGGTGCCGTTGCGGCGCTGATGCTGTCCCTGTTCGGACTCTATCTTCTCAAGAGCAGTCTGATCGGCATGGCAGTGGGGCTGCTGGTCTTCTTTACCGCGTTCAACCTGCTGGAGGCGACGCTGCCATCTCTTATCGCCAAGATGGCGCCGGGTGAGCGCAAAGGCACGGCGATGGGTGTCTACTCCAGTTCCCAGTTCATCGGCGCTTTCGGTGGTGGCTTGCTGGGTGGCTGGGTGCATACTCGGTTCGGTATTGAAGGGGTCTTCCTCTTCTGTGGTGGGGTTGCCCTGCTCTGGCTATTGATCGCGCGGGGCATGAGCGACCCGAAGCAGCTCAGCAACTTCCTCCTGCCGGTCGGCAGTATGGATCTACAACAGGCCAGCCTGCTCGAAGGAAAGCTGACCGAGGTTGATGGCGTGTCTCAGGCAGTTGTCATCGTCGAGGATGGTATCGCCTATCTGAAAGTGGATTTGGCCTTATTTGATGAATCTACGCTGGATCCCTATTGTGTCTCTGAGGCATAAATCAGTTATTCTAGACCCCACCCCTGTTTTTTTGGAGCAGGGGAGTTGAACCCATCAAATTTATACAGCGCTCCACAGGCAGGGAAGCTGCAAATCTTGGAGTCTAAGGAGGAAAAATGGCAAGAGGAATCAACAAAGTAATCCTGATCGGCAATCTGGGTAAAGACCCCGAGACCCGTTACATGCCTAGTGGTGGAGCTGTTACCAATGTCACAGTGGCAACGTCCGAAAGCTGGAAAGACAAGAGTACAGGCCAGCAGCAGGAGAGAACCGAGTGGCATCGCGTGGTAGGCTTCAACCGCCTTGGTGAGATCATGGGCGAGTATCTGAAAAAGGGCTCCAAGGTCTATATCGAAGGCAGTCTGCGTACCCGTAAGTGGCAGGGGCAGGATGGTCAGGATCGCTATACCACAGAGATTGTGGCCAGCGAGATGCAGATGCTCGACAGCCGGGGTGGTGGCAGTGCCTCTTTCGATAGCGCACCTGCACCACAACGGTCGGCCCCGTCGCAGCCGCAAGCATCCGCGCCTGCAGCTGCGCCGATGCCCGATAATGATTTTGATGACGATATTCCGTTCTAAAACATAAACTGTCACAGGGCCCGCTTTTCGCGGGCTTTTGTTACTGGCGGCTTGCCCATTCGATAAAGCAGACCTGTCCGGGATGACAACCCGCCTGGGTAGGTTGGGTTAGGCTCTCTTTTGGGCCGCAACCCAACAATATGCGCTGTCCCCTTTTTGCTTGCTAAAAGGGTAACTGTATCTCTTTTGCCTTCTCCATGATTTCGATAGCCGTCTCCAGGTCAACCTGATCCGGGTTCTCTGGTGGCTGCGCTTGTAGTTGTTCATAGAGTTCAGCCTGTTCCCATGTCTGATGATTTCCATGTTCGTCCTGGACGTAAGCCGCCCATGGAATGAACTTTGTAAGGGGGAACACCCGTCCTTCCTGTGGTGAGATATCTACATTCAGCCCTGATATGAACAAGATCTTTTTATTATTGTAGGTGGGTTCCTGAAGGATGGTTCGAAAGGCCCGGTCAAACTCCACCTGGGTGTTTGCCTGTGCAGCCGTGAGTGCAGGCCATTGTGATGTAACAATATAGGGCATGACGTCGATAAGGTTTTTCTCCAGATGATCCCGTCCCTCACCATGCTGGCTGATTTCCCGTTTATAAAAGAAAAGGTCGGGATGCAGGCGGTCGCCGATCGATTCACCGTGGCTCGGTTTCCATTCATAATCTTCAAGATATTCGAGCAAAGTCGGCGAGGCGGAAAAAACCTTTGCGGTGCTTTTTGACATTTCCGGTATTGGATGACCTTGAGAGTCAACTTTTACAATTTTATCTAACTTGAGCAACAGGCCCTCGTTGCGATCTGCATGCAGCATCAGATTGTCTACAATAACTTTGTGTTTGCCGTTTTCTGGTAGAGAAAAATATTGTTGCTCGCGAACTCATACTCGCGAAGATACCAATCCAACGCCCCACAGATTTTTCCGCAGTTGGAGGTCTCACTTGTCTTTTCTGTCTGTAGTCTGCGATAGACCCCAAATTTTCCATTGCCATGATTAAATGGGAAGGAGCCGAAATGTTTTGCAATCAATATTATCGGATACCTCTGACATCTGATAGGCGCCTAAAAGACTTGAAATTAAGCCGGTGGTTCCGTACATGCTAGTACCCCAATTTAAATAATCATCAATTATCGTGAATGCCACAGTCTGTTGCAGGTGTGGTTTTTAACAACCCTGAATTGGATTGCTTACAACCAAAAGTCTGACTCCGACATTATATCGGAGATTATTGCTTCAAGACTCGCTCGCATCGCCCCGCAGTTTTCAGCGTAGTGATGCCGTTATTATTAACTTCCGCCAAAAAGCTAGGATCTATGCAAGAGCCTTGGCTGCAATCTCATACAGTAACAACGTACCCTCCTTCGCTTCGGTGTACCTGTATGGGCACCTTATCTGGTGACTAAAAAGTTCATTGGCCGGAAGATCCTTCCGGGAATTGGCTGGATCATGTAGGTGGGGGCTTTGGTGTGCAATTTCCAGCTGACGCTGAAAAATAACGTACTGGTTGAAAAAGGAGGGTCAATTACGGCTGTTTGACGATTCGATGGGTGATTATGGGGAAGGATTGCAGGCGTATGGCAATCAGCTGGCCAGCATTTACTATGGATTCCTGGAATCTGGCTTGAAGAAGATGTCGGTTTGGATTTATTGCAGGGTGGTGGAAAATAGAGGCCCTAAACGCACACAGGCGGACAAAATGTCCGCCTGTGTGGATTGGCACATGTGATGTGCCTTCGCTAACTGTCAGCGATCACCAAAGGTGATTACTTGGCAGGAGCGGCAGGTGCTACAGGAGCAGCAGGTGCAACAGGTGCGCCGTAAGGAGCGTAGCCGTAAGGAGCGCCGTAACCGTAAGGAGCGCCGTAACCGTAGTAGTCATTGTAACGGTTGTAGCCGCGGCCATAGCCAGAACCACGAGCACTTCCGCTCATACCGAAGCTGAAGTCACCAGAACCGTCGCCCCAGCCGTCACCGAAACCATTGTTGTCCCAACCACGGTTACCCCAAGGACCGCCCCACCAGGCAGAAGCAGAAGCGGAAGCAACGATCAGAGCAGCAGCTGCTGCGGCTTTAACAATCTTAGACATTTTTGTAATCCTCATGGATGTTTGTTTGAAAACCTTTTGAAAGCGGTGCTGCTGCCTTCTGGTACAAAAGAATATTAGTAATTTATTAAATAGTCAACAGTAAATAATTCTATCGAATGTGTGACTGCATAGTATTTAACTATAATCTTTATCGGCTAGCCCGGACGACCATCTATACGAGGCCTCAAAAGTACCGGCAGATAGAAGAGGATGAAGAGCAGGAAGCAGAGCACCCACAGCCCCCCTGAGAGCTGTATCCAGAGGCCGTATTGGTTCGGAGCAACATAGGGAGCGAAAACACGCAGCACAACCGCAAGGTTGATTGCAATGAAACTGAGTTCCACCAGTCTGGGTGGCTGCAATGAACGCCCCGTGTGTCCCAACGCTACCCTGGACATCATGCCAAGGGTCAATATCCCGACAGCACCGGTGGTGAGTGCATGAGTGGCAAGGTTCGCCGGGAACAGTTCCAGGCTGGCCAGCGAATTCAACAGGAAGCCCAGGGCAAACCAGGCAAGGCCGGTAAACAGCACCCAGAGAATCGGTACCTGCCAGATGCCGGGGTGGTACCAATCGATAAGGCGCCAGAGCTGTGAAAAGGCGACGGTGAGCGCCAGGATACCGAGCAGCCAGGGATTGGGGAAAAGCAGCTCGGCAAGTGTCCAGAGGATGATTGCGCCAAACGCCAGGCGCTCCCGGTTGCGATTAAATCGGGGTTGAGAGCCGGTTACGGCCTTCTCTGTGAAGAAGGGGAGCACCCGTCCGCTGACTAGAATCAACAGCAACAGCACCGTGTTAAGCATCAGGTCATTGCCCTGGGTTGCTGTCTCAAAGAGATGAAGTGACTGGGCGTGTACCAACAGATTAGCCAGAGTCATGACGCCGATCATTGGCAGAAAAACACGGTTGATCTTGTTTTGTGCCCGCATCAAGGGGCCGTAGAGCGCCACGGCAAAGAGCGGCAGAAACACGAGATCACTAATCGCAATCACGGGATTGGGCAGAATGGGGATGAAGGGCGCCAGCCGTCCAGCAAGCCAGACAAGAGCGAGTATGGCAAGGGGTTTGCCGATTAGCGTGTCGATGCCGGTCCAGTTGCGTACAGCGGTCAGCAGGAAACCTGCGATCACTGCACTGGTATAGCCGAACAGCATTTCATGACTGTGCCAGCTGATCATCCCATAGTAGCCGGGGGCCGGAATGTGGCCTGTCCAGATTCCGAGCCAAGAGCCAAGGATGAGCACGGCGCCAAGACCGGCGAGGATAAAAAATGGCCGGAATCCGAGTGCAAATGGGACGAGACTGTTGCTGTTGTCTGGTGTTGGCGGGCGTTCGCCGAGTTGAATAACTGCCATGATGCCTGTCGATTTTCAAAAGCCGAAGCATAAATGGCGCACTATAGGTTGGCATTGACGATTATCAAGCTGCCATTAATGGGGTTTCTGATATGTGTGGGTGTTCAGCTGAGAAGCGTGTAGGCACGATCAAGCGCAGCGGATCGGGCGCTATTGAATTGACAGAGCGGATGCGGTTGCCGGTTCCGCTGCGCTTGAACCAGCCTACACCTTACACCTAGTGCCCTATCAACCTGATAGAGCACTAGCTACCAAACAGCAGCGGCAACACGTCCTTGAAGCTGCAGACAAAATGGACTTTTAGCCCTTTGCGGATATGGTCGGGCACCTCTTCATAGTCGCTGCGGTTATCATCCGGCAGAATAAGCTCGCGGATGCCGGCCCGCCGGGCAGCGATCAGCTTTTCCCGGATGCCGCCAATGGGGAAGACCTGGCCGGTAAGGGTGAGTTCTCCGGTCATGGCGAGATGCCGCACTGGTTTGTCGAGGGCCAGAGAGAGCAGGGCGGATGCCATGGTGATGCCGGCGGAGGGGCCGTCTTTAGGCGTGGCGCCAGCCGGCACATGCAGATGGATGAAGGCTCTTTTAAAAAAACCGAGATCGGCGCCGAAGGCCTCTGCGTGACTGAGGATATAACCGTAGGCGATCTCAGCTGACTCCTGCATGACATCGCCTAACTGGCCGGTCAGCTTAAAGCCTCGATTGAAGGTGTGGGTACGCACAGCTTCAATATTAAGGGTGGCGCCACCCATGGCGGTCCAAGCCAGTCCGGTTACCAGGCCAGGTCCGCTCATATTGCGTTCATCACGGAAAACCGGACCACCGAGATAATCGTTCAAAACCTCGGGTGGCACATCGATGGGGGTTTCTTCTCCGCCAAGGATCTTGACCACAGATTTGCGCACGATCTTGCCGATCTGTTTCTCCAGTCGGCGCACGCCTGGATCCCGTGCATATCCTTCGATAATGGCACGAAGACTGGGGCTGTTGAGTTTTATGTCGCGGCGTTTAAGTCCTGCTTTATTGAGCTGGCGAGGAAGTAAGTACTTACGTGCAATCTGTAGTTTCTCACTGGCGATATATCCGGAAAGATGGATCATCTCCATACGGTCGAGCAGTGGCGCGGGAATCGTATCCAACTGATTGGCGGTACATATGAAAAGCACCTTGGAGAGGTCGAACCGCAGGTCGAGATAGTGGTCAAGAAAGTCTCTGTTCTGCTCCGGGTCGAGTACCTCCAGCAGCGCGGATGCGGGATCGCCGTGGTAAGAGGCGCCGATCTTGTCGATCTCATCGAGCATGATCACCGGGTTCTCAGTGCCTACTTCTTTCATTGTCTGGATGAATTTACCCGGCATGGCGCCGATGTAGGTGCGGCGATGCCCCTTGATCTCCGCCTCGTCACGGATGCCGCCGACGGAGAAGCGGAAAAACTCTCGCCCCAGTGCCTCTGCTATGGAGTGTCCGATGGAGGTTTTGCCCACGCCGGGCGGGCCCACCAGCAGAATGATGGAACCGGCAATCTGCCCTTTCATAATGCCGACGGCAAGGAATTCGAGGATGCGCTCTTTGACGTCATCCAGCCCATAGTGGTCTTTATCCAGGGCCTTGCGGGCAAATTCGAGATCGAGCTTGTCTTCTGAATCGACACCCCAGGGCAGCAGGGTGATCCAATCGAGATAGTTGCGGGTGACGGAATACTCCGGAGAGCCGGTTTCCAGCATGGCGAGTTTCTCCATCTCCTCGTCGATGCGGTTCTGTGCCTGTTCGGTCAGGGTCAGTCCGTTGAGGCGCTCGTGGAATCTCTCCAGTTCGGCGGTACGGTCATCTTTTTCGATGCCGAGTTCCTGCTGTATCGCCTTCAGCTGTTCTCGCAGAAAAAACTCACGCTGCTGGCCATCCATCTTCTCTTCGACACTTTTGCGGATCGATGCCTGTGCCTTGGCCAGTTCCAACTCCTTATGCAGCAGTTCCAGCACCTTCTCCATGCGCGGCAGAAGGTTGAGGGTTTCAAGCACGGCCTGCAACTGAACTTTGTCGGAGGTGGTCAGGCTGGCGGCAAAATCGGTCAAGTGCGAGGGATCCTCTGGTCCAAACCGGTCGAGAAACATGCGCAGCTCTTCCGCATAGAGAGGATTGAGCGGCAATAGCTCTTTGATGGTGTTGATCACCGCAATGGCATAGGCCTTGATCTCATCGGCCTGCTTGCGGCTGGGTTCGGGCAGATATTCGATTTGGGCGGTGAATGGCGGCGTGTCACCGATCATTCGCACGATGCGGAACCGTTGCAGACACTCCACAAGGACTTGCAGGCGGTCATCCGACTGCTGGACACGGTGTACCCGGCAGACAGTGCCGATTTTCATGAATTCGTTGGGTAGAGCGGTTTCTGCTGACTTGGAGTGGGTGAGCACGACACCAAGCATCTTCTGTTCGGTATCACCCACCGCTTCCATAGTGCTGATCCAGCTCTGCGACTCCATCAGCAGGGGAACGACTTGGCCGGGAAAGAAAGGACGGGCGGTGACAGGCAGCAGATGAATGACACTGGGCATGACCTCGTTTGAGCGGGTCAGAGGGTTTTCACTTGTAGCTTCGTCCTTATCCGGATGCTTTCCTTCCTCACTCATGTCCATTCGCCTTAATTTATTTTTTCTGCATTGATACGTTCCTGGAGTATCAATATATAGGGATTAGTCCAGGGCTTTGCAAGCCAGGTTTGTCAGTTCCGCAAAGGCCGCCAGCGGCAACTGTTCGGGGCGGATGGCGGGATCGATGCCTGCGCTCTGTATTATCTCCGGCGTAACGATTTTTGAGAGACTGTTGCGCAGGGTCTTGCGTCGCTGGGAGAAGGCCTGGGTCACAAGTTGTGCAAACAGAGTTTCATCATCGATTTGCACCGGAGGTTTAATATGAGGGATCAGGCGTACAAAAGCAGAGTCGACCTTTGGCGGCGGATTGAAGGCGCCAGGTCCGATGTGGAACAGCCGGGTGACCTCGCATTTCGCCTGCAGCATGATCGACAGTCTGCCGTAGATTTTTGAGCCGGGTCCGGCGGCCATGCGCTCCACCACCTCTTTCTGCAGCATGAAGTGCATGTCTTTGATGTTGTCGGCATATTGCAATAGATGAAAAAGAATTGGGGTTGAGATGTTGTAGGGCAGGTTGCCGACTACCCGTAGCGGGCGATCGGGTTGGGCCAGCGTCCCAAAATCAAACTTCAGTGCATCTGCGTTGTGGATCCTGATTTGACCAAGCGGGCCGCAACGACGTGCCAGCGGCTCGATCAGATCCCGGTCCAGCTCCACCACCTGCATTTTTCGAATGATCGGCAGAAGTTCAAGCGTTATTGCACCCTGTCCGGGGCCGATCTCAACCAGATTGTCGCCTATTTGGGGATCAATCGCGTGAACGATTCTATGGATGACAGAAGTGTCGTGAAGGAAATTCTGGCCAAACCTTTTCCTTGGGCGGTGAATCAAGGGGTTACCCATGCTTTTATCTGTAATATCAATTGCTTAAAAATGGTCAATGTGTGTATATCCACGTAAACCAAGCAGTTAGAACCATATAGGGTGCGATTTGGAGTCGCATCGGTCATTTTTCGAACGAATCTATTGCTGGTTCAATAATATCACTTGTTAGTAGTTGCTTGATCTTACAATTGAGCCTCACTATCTAAAATCAATCTACTAGTCACTAATGGATATCGAGTCATGATATTTTCTTAACGTGAAGATATATCTTGTCTAACAGCAAGGCTTGGGGATAGTAGGACTTTTCATTTGAACACCTGAGGATGGGAATATGCAGGTTGTTAAAGTCATTGAGCATATTACTAACTGGCTCGACACTTATGTGGAGAATTCAGGTACACAGGGCTTTGTTATCGGTGTTTCAGGCGGAATTGATTCCGCCGTTACTTCAGTACTTGGCGCAAGGACTGGACGTCAGCTTATTTGCGTCGAGATGCCTATCCATCAGAGTGCTAACCTGGTGGATCGCGCACAGCGTCACATTGAGTTTTTACAAACCAATTTCTCTAATATCACCTCTATTGAGGTGCCGTTGACAAATGTCTTTGATGGGCTAATCCATGTGCTACCTCCCGTGGAGGATGAGGCATTGCGTGATATGGCTTTGGTGAATGCCCGCGCTCGCCTGCGTATGACGACGCTCTACTATTTTGCAGCTTACAAACACCTCCTCGTGCTTGGTACTGGGAACAAGGTTGAAGACTTTGGAGTCGGTTTTTTTACCAAATATGGTGATGGTGGTGTCGATTTGAGCCCAATTGCTGATCTTACCAAGACCGAGGTTTATGCGCTGGGTCGAGAGCTTGGTGTAAATGACAAAATTCTCGAGGCACCGCCAACCGATGGTTTGTGGCACGATGACCGGACAGACGAGGATCAGATCGGTGCAAGTTATCCTAAACTTGAGTGGGCTATGCAGTTTAGCGGGGATGAAAACGCACTTTCTGAGCGGGAGCGTAAGGTGCTGACCATTTTTCGGAAGCTCAACAGCAGCAATAGACACAAGATGGAGCCCATTCCCGTCTGCCGGATCCCACATGCTGCGTATTCTGGCGAACGTGAACGCTGATTCTGGTGATCGTGAACACCCAACCTAACCACACATAGGGCTCGGTGTATTTTTACTTCAAGTGTTCACGATCAGTCAAGTTATGGCTTGCCGCTTCCGTAAAGATTCGCCTTTCAGCGTGATCCGGTGGGCGTTATGCATGAGCCGATCCAGAATGGCATCAGCCAACGTATTATCACCGATGGACTGATACCATTGATTCGTTGGCAACTGGCTGAGGATGGCCGTTGATGTGCTGCCATTTCGGTCATCCATTATTTCCATGAGATCATTTCGCTGTGCAGCGTTGAGCGGCTCCAGTCCCCAGTCATCAAGGATGAGCAAGTCGAGCCTGGCCAGTGTTTGCAGTGCTTTGCTGTAACTGCCATCGGCTTTTGTTTGTGCGAGTTCCAGCAGCAACCGGGATAGTCGATAGTATTTGACCCGGTAACCTTTCATGCAGGCAGCATAAGCCAGCGCACAGGCAATGTAAGTCTTTCCGCTGCCACAAGGACCGGTCAGCAGCAGATTTTGGTTTTTATTGATCCAGTCACATTGCAGTAGACTGGCCACCAGGGATTTCTTCAGCCCTCTGGGATGCTGGTAATCAACGTCTTGAGGGTTGGCTGCTATTTTGAGCTTGGCCGCTTTTAATAAACGCTGTTGCTTGCGATGCTCCCGGTCATTGAGTTCATTATCTGCCAGTATTTGCAGGCGCTCCTCGAAGGACAGGCCCTCGTAAGTGCCAGGCTGCTCCTGCTGAGTTACCAGTGCGTTGGCCATGCCACTGAGCTTGAGTTGTCGTAACTGTGTAATGGTTTGATCTAACATTATGGTTTCCTTTGGGTTTAGTGGAAGCTCTTCGGGCCACGGATGTTTTCATGTGACTGGGGTAATAAAGAGAGCTGCTCTTTTGATGCCGGCAGCAGTTGATCCTGATTGCTTTGCAGGATGGATTTGATCTGCTTTAAGCGATAAAGCTGGTGATGATTGGCAATCGCACATGCTTTATTCAGCCGGTCAGGTTCGTATTTTCTGGATAGATTCAGCAGACCCAGGCAGACACGGTATGCCTGCTGCTCATGTTGCTTTTGAGCCAGTATGCTTTTTACCCAGATGAGAACCTCATCACCCAGATCCTTGGCCCAGTTCATCAACCGTCCAGCAGACCATTGATGATGTTTCTCATGTTTTTTGGGCATGTGGTCAGGAACGGTGGTCATGCCATGGCAGTATTTTCGTACATGGCTGGTCACCCGCTTGTTGTGGAAGAAGATCTCTACCAGTTTGTCTTTGGTATGGATTTCCAACTGCTCACCAACCAGCTGATGGGGCACAGAGTACAGATGCTTTTCATACTGCACATGGTAATCCACGTTGACCTTCACCTTTTTAATATAGGTATATTCATAGGTGTGCTTCGGCAATGGAGACAGAGCAGTCTTGTCGATTGACTGGAACCATTCCTGACGTGAACCTTCCAGTTGTTTAAAAGGTTTTTTGTTAACGTCAGCCAACAAGGCAACGATACATTGGTTCAACTCGGCCAGGGAGAAGAAGGTATGGTGGCGTAAGCGAGCCAGTATCCAGCGTTCGATGATTTGCACACCCACTTCTGCCTTGGCTTTATCCTGTGGCTTTCTGGGGCGAGCCGGCATAATGGCGGTACCGTAATGTGCACCCAGTTGTTCGTAACTGGGGTTGAGGTCCGGATCGTGACGGCAGGCTTTGGTAACGCCGCTTTTTAAGTTATCCGGAACCACTAATTTTGGAACACCACCGATAAAAGCGAATGCTCTTGCATGACTGGCCAGCCAGTCTGGCAAGCCCTGTGTCCAGGTAGCTTCTGCAAAGGTGTAATTGGAGGCGCCTAGTACCGCGACAAAGATCTGGGCAAAGCGCACTTCACCGGTATCACCTTGAACAATTGGTACGGTCTGGCCTGCATAATCCACGAACAGTTTGTCACCGGCCTTATGGGTCTGGCGCATGGAGCGTTTTTGTTTTTTTAGCCACTCACTGTATAAGTGGCAATACTGCGGATAGCTGTAACTGCGGTTGGGGTATTGCTGGGCATATTCTTCCCAGAGCAGGTGCTTGGTGACATGTTTAAAATGCAGTTCCTTATAAACATCTTTCCAGTCTGGCAACTGTAACGATCCAGAGGTTCGTGTGTCTGATTCAGGATAAATGGCATTGGCTAACTGGCGATCATCCAGTTTTTCGATAGCCTCCCAGTCCAATCCCAGTTCATGAGCTTTGCAGGTGATTTTTTGCACTGCACCCAGGCTGAGGCGCAGACTGTCCCGGATTTGCCGCATGCTGAGCTGGGCAGACAACCGGAGTCTTAATATCTCTCTTAATTTACGCATTGATAGTCTCTTTGTTGGCATCGCCTTCCCCGGTCAAAACGGGCAAGGTTAGCAAGGCTTTATCAATGTGTGGAAAGGGTTTCTGGCATCGTGAACGGTGATTCTGGTGAAATGCCAAAAGCGTTCACGATCAATCAGAATGAGTGTTCACGTTCGTCCAGAATAGGTGTTCACGATGGATCAGAATCAGTGTTCATGATGGGCCAGAATATGCACACATGCTTTGCGTGAAGAATGATAGGCTACCAATGAAACGAAAGATGAATCTGCGAACAATAATGACAAATGCGATACGAAATCATCTCTCCGCCTCCTATTAAAAAGATGAGCTAAGAACTGCATATCAGGCAGGTTTTCGAGAGGCTGTTCCGATGACTAGGGTTTGATATTGAGTACAGGCGTATCAGGGAAGGCGTCGATATAGTCTATTTCAATAACGTTGCCATGAACGGAGATGACCCGGCAGCGGCTCAGGGCAATGAGATTGGGGCGAACTGGGGCACGGGTGGCAAAAACACCACGTAGCGGATTTTCTGGATTGCCACGTGGGTGAACCTGGAGGATCGAACGCAGTTCCGGGGTGTCGTTGCGATCGAACCAGTACAAAACCCAGATTGCGTCCAGTTCCTCGATACCGAGCAGGGCCGACTGGTATTGCTTATCCACTTCTATGATGGTCCTGTCGTTTGTCTTTCGTACCCAACCAATGGGTCTAACATCAAAATTTGGAGCCATCCCATTATTGGGTGTTTCCGCAGAGCTCGAAGTCACAACCAACCATAAGGCGAGAATAGTGAGGAAATGTTTCATGATAATCATGCCTGAGTGCCGAGCCTTCTTGGCCCATGAAGCGACTATGAATCAAGGATTACCCATGCTTTCATCTTTATTTCCTATTGTTTATAAAATATTTATATGGCTATACCTTAGTAAATCAAGCAGTTAGAGCCATATAGGGTGCGTTTACAACTCGCATCGATATTCGCATCGGTGCTTTTGGTGAAATCAAGCTTCCAAAACGGACATCAATGCTTGAACTCAGGCTTGAGAGCTTCTTTTCTTAGCATTTTTTTTGATCTATGGACGATTAAATTTCTTTCGTGCATTTTCAACTTATTAACCCGGCATCATAATAAGCCATATTAAGCGGCGTATTGAATACGCGGATGCTCAAAATACTTCCTAACCCTAGCCGGTTTCTTTTGCAGCATTTGCATATGACTCCTGACCTTGCTCTTTAACTGTTCCTTTGATCGGGTTGGCAGCCCACTGTGCACCCCATGCTTAAGATCACAGTTCAGATATTCATCTGGATTCATCTCAGGCGAATATGCAGGTAGATAAAAAACTTCAATCTGTTTTCCTTTGTCCTGCAGCCATTCCTTGACAACCTTGGCATGATGGACACGTAGATTGTCTAGTATAAGGAAGACTTTTCTCTTGGCTGCTTTGATCAGTCGCTTCATGAAATCGATCAGGATATCCGCATTCATGTTGCCTTCAAATATCTTGAAACGCACCTTACCCTGGTTGGTAATGGCAGAAAGCATATTGGTTGATGCTCGCTTGGCATTGAGATGGATAATGGGCGTTTTTCCCTTGGGTGCATAACCCCGTTCGTGCTGGCTATCATTGCGCATCCCAGTTTCGTCTCCCCAATAGATTTCCGCCTTCTCTGCCTTAGCCTGTGCTTTGATCTCAGGATAGGTCTCGTCCAGCCAGTGGGCAACTTTCTTGGGGTTTTGCTCATAGGCCCGCTTCAAGGGCTTCTGTGGGGTGAAGCCCCACAAAGACAGATATTTTCCTACCGTCCTAATTGCCAGTTTGATCTTGAATTCCTGAGCAATCAGTTCCTTCACGGCTTCTCTGGTCCACAGTGCATAAGCCATCTTGAGTTGATCAGGTGTCTTGTCAGAGATGAGCTTTTGGATCTGTTTTTCTTGCTCTGGCGTTAGGCATCTTCCCGCTCCCATCGGCCGGCCCTGCTTCTTTGCCTTCAGAGCCTTATCACCTTGGGTTTCATAAGTGCGGATCCAGCGGATCACAGTGCGCTCATGGACCCTTACTGATTCCCCTATCGCTTTGTAGGTCTGGCCTTGCTTGCGCATCCGTACTGCTTGTTTGCGTTTTTCTTCCTGGGCTAGTGCAGGAAGGCTTCTGGCATCTTCTTTGTTCATGACGGCAGTATATCATGATCTATTAACATGCCGGGTTAATAGCTTCTGATAATACAGCCCTTAGAATGATCATTGATAAGCCCCATTGCCTGAAGAAAGGCATACACTGTCGTAGGGCCTACAAATTTCCAACCCATCTTTTTCAGGGCTTTGGATAAGGCAACAGACTCGTCCGATGTTGAAACGGTTTGTGGTTCGGTCAGATTGTTTACGTTGGGTTCGTAGCGCCAGAAAAAGGCCGCCAAAGAATCCTCCTGTTTAACGAGTTCTTGCGCGAGCTTGGCATTGTTGATGACGGCTTCGATTTTACCTCGGTGACGTACGATACCATCATCCTTTAGCAGACGTTCGACATCATGTTCCTTAAAGTGAGCAACTTTATTGAAATCGAAATTGTGGAATGCTGCACGGAAGTTCTTACGTTTAGTGAGGATAGTGCGCTAGCTTAATCCCGACTGAAAACTTACAAGACATAGTTTTTCGAATAACCGCTGATTATTGCTTACCGGGAAGCCCCACTCGTTATCGTGATAATCGAGAAATTCAGGTGCATCACCACACCATCCGCAGCGTGATTTTCCGTCAGGGCCAACATACATGGAAATCATAGCTTTCCTCCTTGGTCATGTTCCTGATGGATTATCCTAGTGGGACATGCGGTTAATTCTGTAATGATTTCTTTGCACGCCCAACAGCCGCCAGAATGTGGCTGGCAGGTTTAGTCCATTTAAAGGGTTTTGCGCTCTCCCTGTTATGAACCTTGATGAACCGCTCCAACTCAGTCTTTAGTTCTGGAACGCTGGTGAACACCCCTCGGTATAACGCACGTCGCTCAAGTTGCGAGAACCAGCCTTCCACGGCATTGAGCCATGATGAACTGGTTGGCGTAAAATGAAGGTGGATGCGCGGTCGGGAGGCCACCCATTCTCGAACAGCCTCTGTCTTGTGAGCACTCAGATTATCCATAATGATGTGCAATTCTCGGTCTGCACGCGTGCGTCTATCAAGTAGTTTCAGAAAAGATAGAAATTTTTTGCTGTTCGTTCGATCCGAAACTTTGCCAATCACTTTTCCAGTCAGTGTGTTAAATGCAGCATAAAGACTGGTGGTGCCGTGTCTTTTGTAATCATGAGTGCGACTGCCGATCCGGCTCGGATTCAATGGTAGTCCAGGTTGGGTACGATCCAATGCCTGAATCTGCGTCTTCTCATCCACGCTGAGAATAACTGCATTCTCAGGAGGATTCATATACAGACCGACAATATCAATGACTTTATCAGCGAACTCAGGATCATTACTGATCTTAAACGTTTTCAGCCGGTGTGGACGCAGATCTGCAGCCTTCCAGGTCTGACGAACCTGCCAAGGTGTCACTTCTGCGTATCGAGACATTAACTCGATGCTCCAATGTGTAGATTCCTGTGGAATTCTTTTTGTGGTCAGAAATAGAACTTTGTCGACAGTCGCCTTGTCTATGACCGTAGGACGTCCGCAACGGACTCTTTCAAGTAGTCCATCAACGCCTTCGGCCTCAAATCGATTTCGCCAGCGGTGCACTGTCTTCGCTGATGTCCTTTGGGCAGTTGCAACTTCCATCGGTGTCATCCCTTCACTGAGTTGTAAAATAATCTTGGCTCTCATGATCTGGCCATGAGGAAGGGTTGTTGATCGGCACCACTCTTTTAAAATCCCAGCGGCTTTATCAGTAATCTGAAATGTCTTAGGTAAACGCATTCCATATTTTACACCGTTAACGTTTTAGTTACATTATTTTACGCATGGCCCACTAGGAGGTTGTCGGATTTAACACTGTTTGGCTGCAAACCTCTGGATGGTGATCAACTCAGCTTATCAAACTCGTTAAATAGGCCCACTATTCGCCTCGTTCGATAAACTGATTTGATTCGCCCCCAGTGATTTTCGCTTCAAACGGATAAACCCGACAGCCTCCTGGAAGAAAATTCAGACGTTCTCCGGTTTGGTTGGGTGAAATTTTATGAATTTCTGCTGTTATCACGTCTTCCACGACAAGGGGATCTTCTTTTACCCGTCCATCAGGAGATGCTGGTATGGGTCATAATACAACCGATCAGTCGCTCACTTCGCTCAGTGTAGTTGTTCTGCCAACTTGGCTGTCAGGAACAGCTGCGGGCTCGCCAGATTGAGCCGAGGATCTGTCCTTTGCGATCAGCAGATAAAGTGAAGGCAACACAAACAGTGTAAAGATTGTACCGATAGCCATGCCACCGACCAGCACCAGGCCGATGGAATTTCTGGCCGCTGCCCCGGCACCTGTTACCAACACCAGCGGAAAATGACCGGCGATGGTGGCCACGCTGGTCATCAGCACCGGCCGCAAGCGGATCATCGCTGCGTCATGTACCGCGTCAAGCTTGCTCACGCCTTGTTGCTGCAATTTGTTGGCGAATTCGACAATGAGGATACCGTTCTTGGCGATCAGCCCAACCAATGTGACCAGTCCAACCTCTGCATAGATGTTCATCGTCGTGGTCCAGCCATTGGTCCAGTACGGTATATTGGGGTCAGGCATTTTCAACACGGTAAAGATCAACGCTCCAAACATCGCCAGTGGCACCGAGCCAGCCAGAATCACGAATGGATCGCGGAAGGAATTGAACTGCACGGCTAGTACCAGAAAGATCATCAGCACGGCCAATGAGAAGGCGGGTAAAAATTTGTTCCCCTCCGTGCGTAGCTGGCGAGACTCACCTGTGTAGTCGAATCCATATCCGGGCGGCAGAATTTCTCTCGCAGTGTCCTCGAGTAAGGTCAGTGCATCATCCAACGTGCGCGTGCTCACACCGGAAATTTTGACTGCATTGAGTTGCTGGAAACGATTGAGCGAGCGCGCCACCACCGAGTGCTCGACATGTGCAAACGCGGACAAGGACACCATCTGTCCGTTGGGGGCAGCCACATAGATGTCACCGAGTTGTTCGCTGTTCAGGCGATCCGTGCGTTGAACCAATGGAATAACCTTGTAACTGCGACCATCCATGTTAAATCGGTTGACGAAGTTGCCCCCAGTGGCGACCGCTAAATCGGCACCCACTTGCGACAACCGCAGTCCCAGGGCGGCGAGCTTATCCCGGTCGAACACCACTGTGGCCTGTGGTTGATCGAGCTTCACATCGATGGTTGGAGGAAAGGCAAATAGCCCGCTCTGCTCCGCCTTTTTCTGGATGATTTGGGCGAATTCCAGCAGACGCTCCGTATTGGCCGTGGATGTTATGAGAAACTCAACCGGGAAGTTGCTGCCACCGGGTAGTGCCGGCGGAGTTGTCATAAACACCTGAATCCCCGGAATCATCGACACCTTGGCCTGCACCTCTGGCTGTATCTCGGTTACCGTTCGTTTGCGTTCGGCCCAGGGTTTCACCACCATGCCGCTAAAACCATCGGCACCTATTGTCGCACCCACCGACGGCGGAAACAGGAGCTGGAAGGTCAGCGCAGATTCTGGTGTGTCGAGCATGATCTTTTCGGCCGCCGCGCCATAGACCGCATTCTGGTCGGTGGTGGCGTTGGCGGCGGTGTTGATGATACCGAACAGTACACTTTGATCTTCCGTAGGCGCCAATTCACTGGGCGAGAAAGTGAACATAGGGATCGTACACAGGCTCACCACGATCCATACCAGATAAACCGCGGGTCTGGCATTTAGCGTCGCCCCGAGTGCTCGACCGTAAGCCTCGCGCAATCGATCGAAGCGGTGATTCAACCAGCCAGTCAGTCCGTGCTCCTCGTCCTGTGCGCTGCTCAAGAGTTTGGCCGCCATGGTTGGTGACAGCGTCAGTGCAACGACACCGGATATGGCAACGGCGCCGGCCAGAGTGAAGGCGAACTCACGGAACAATGCACCGGTCAGGCCGCCCTGCAGACCAATCGGAATGTACACGGCAACCAACGTCATGGTCATGGCAATAATTGGCGCGATCAGTTCCCGCGCCCCGAGCAATGCCGCCTCACGCGGAGTACGCCCTTCGCGCAGATGCCGTTCTACGTTTTCCACAACGACGATGGCGTCATCAACGACCAGACCGACAGAGAGCACGATGGCCAGCAGCGTGAGCAGGTTCAACGTGAATCCGAACAAGTACATCAGAAAAACACCACCGATCAACGAAACCGGAATCGCCATCACCGGCACCAGTACCGAGCGCACTGAGCCGAGAAACAGAAAAATCACCACGATCACGATCATCAGCGTGTCGGCGAGTGTACGTGTGACCTCCGTGATGGAGTTGCTGACATACTCGGATGCGTCATAACCAATGCTGGCATCGAGACCCGTGGGCATGTCGCGTCTAAGCTTGTCCAACTCGATCCGTACACCGTCGATCACCTCGATGATGTTGGCGTTCGGCTGTGGAAACACGCCTGCGAACACAGCGGTCTGACCTGAATATCGCACCACTGTGTCATAGTCTTCGGCACCCAGTTCAATATCGGAGATGTCCTGCAGTCGTATGATGGTGTCTTCTTTTTGATCAATGACGAGACGCCGGAAATCTTCCGCGCTATGCATATCGGTGTTTGCCGCAAGGTATGTCTGCACCAGTGCGCCTTTGGTACTGCCTATGGCGGCGAGATAGTTGTTGGCTGTCAGCGCTTCATTAACCTGAGACGGACTGATATGCAACGCAGCCATACGATCGGGTTTTAGCCAGATTCGCATGGCGAACGTGCGCGCGCCGAAGATTTCAATTCGTTGCACACTAGTAACCGCAGCCAGGCGAGGTTGTACCACGCGTGTCAGGTAGTCAGTGATCTGCTCCGGGGAAAGGATATCGGAGGAGAAGCTGAGGTAGGCTGCTGCAAACTCCGAATCGGCCGATTGCACGCTGATAGATGGTACCTCTGCCTCCATCGGCAGATCGTTGCGCACCTGATCGACCTTGGACGAGATATCGGCCAGGGCCTTGGTCGTGTCATAGTTGAGCTTGAGCCTTGCCGTGATGATCGAAATTCCCTGCAGGCTCTTTGATTCCACATAATCGATCCCTTCCGCCGCGCCGATGGCACGCTCCAGCGGCGTCGTGATAAAACCGCGGACCAGCTCCGCGCTGGCCCCAACATAGATAGTGGAAATCTGCACCGAGGCATTTTCACTGAGCGGATACTGGCGCACACTCAATGAATGCCAGGCATTGAAACCTGCAATAACGATCAGCAGATTGACCACAACGGCAAGTACAGGACGCCGGATGAAAAGATCAGTCAAGCCGTTCATGATGATGCGCCTCAGGAATCTCGAGGATTGGGCTCAAGCTTGGGTTCGGGCGCCAGTGTGTTATCGATCACCACCTTCATGCCAGTACGTAGTTTGAATACACCGCTGGTTACGACTATCTCACCGGAGGTCAGGCCATCCGTCACATCGACGAAATCGCCGTGTGCCCGCCCTAAGCGCACAAACTGTTGGCGTAACACCTGTTCGGTCTCACCCGATTGGTCATTCTTGTGCTTCTCAACTACGAACACCGAGTCACCGTAGGGCGCGTACAGCACTGCAGTGGCGGCAATCGGCAATACCTCCTGCCTGTCGGGTAGCACCACTTCTACGTTGGCGAACATGCCCGCGCGAAGCCTCCCATCAGGATTTGCCACCAGCGCGCGCACCCGGACATTGCGTGTGGCGGCATCCACTTCCGAGTTGACCGCAACGATTCGGCCCTCGAAGGTCTTTCCGGACGCTATGTCGGATGTAACTCGGACCTGCATGTTCTGACTCAGGTGCATGATCTGCTGCTGCGGGATCGAGAAGTCCACATGAATGGGGTCCAGCGTCTGCAAGGACACAATCGGATCCCCTTCTTGCAAGATCTGACCGAGATTGACCAAACGCAAACCAAGGCGGCCAGAGAAAGGGGCACGAACGGTCTTCTTGTCAATCAGCGCGCGTATAACACCGACTTGGGCAACGGTCTCTTTGACCTCGGCCTCAGCGCGATCGACAGTGTCCTCCGAGGCCAAGTCACGTTTCCCCAGTTTCCGCACACGCTTAAGATCTGCTTTGGCTAGAGAAGCGGCGGCATCGGCGGACGCAAGTTGCGCGGCCTCGCTGGACGTATCCAGTAGTAGTAGTACATCGCCCTCCTTGACCGCCGCACCGGATTTGAACAGGATCTCTGACACCCTGCCTCCGAGTTCAGCACCGATTGTCACCCCCTGCACGGCCGATACGGTGGCAGTGGTGGCTATCACCTGCTCCCACTGCTCTTCGTTTAACGTCATGGCAGTTACGGTTTCCGGCGGCAGAGCCATATTTTCTGCCGCCTCGCTCATTGCCTTGAACTGCCCAAGCTTGGCATATGAGATGGCGCCGATAATGATAGTGACGCCAATGGCTGTTAAGGTCAGTTTTTTCAGCATGAAGAATCCAGCCGATAACGTTTATAGAACTTGAAACCTGGCAATGAGAATTGTGGTAGTAGCGGTATTCTTAGGAATACGCCACTGATGATAGCTTGTAGAATAGCGCAGATTAGCCACCATAACCTTTAGCCTAGGCGAGGGCCAGCTTCAATGACCTGCCCCACTATACTTAAAAAATCGCTATCAGAAGTGGCTTCGAACAGCTTATCCTGACATGTAACTAATTGAGAAACATGGATAATCCATACCGAGTAGTGGTCTTGACAAAACCTTTTCCTTGGGCGGTGATTCAAGGGGTTACCCTACCATTATTCTGAATATTCAATGACTTATAATGCTGCATAAAGGATATATCCACTAAAAACACCCAGTTATAGGACCATATACGGTGCTATTACAACTCTCATCGATATTCGCATCGATAGAAATGATGCGGAATGATTGCCTGGTAGATGATATCAAATGGACGCGGTGGATTGGCCTGATGAACCAATCATATAAATCAGAAGAGGTTAAAATAGACCGAATCGCTTTTAGCCAATAAAACGATGGTCATGGATTAGAGGCTATATCGCATCATGATGAAATAATACGGGGCAGGCCACGATTTCAGGTGCGAACATCGACCTCCATTAATCGTTAAGCAAAAAAGCCCGCTGTAAGCCAGTCAATCAGTTAGTCACGAGGATTTTATGCACGTCTCAATCAAATCCGTTAAGGAATATCCCTGATTTATTCGCTTGTTCTTCTGGAACCAAAAGCGTCGTTACGGAAAAATGATTGAGCCGGCGATGTTGTGAGGGCGCTCGCCGTGGGTTTTCGCGACATTAGCTTTGCTGTACGGTGCGCTGGACCGGAAAAGCTCGCCGCTCTCGCCGGCATTAAGATCCCTTATCACCGTCCGGGTCTCCCAGATCAATCACTGTGAGTTCTGCGTTGATATCAACTCGGCGATGCTAATGAAACGCGGGATCCCAGAGGACAAGATTGAAGCTCTTTGGAAATGGCAGGAAAGTCTGCTTTTCGACCAGAAGGAGCGCGTCGCTCTGGAGTTTGCCGAGGCGGTTACTCACTCGGAGCGGAATGTAGATGATGAATTAATCGCTCAGGTTAAAGAGCACTTTGACGATGATACAGTGGTTGACGTGGTCAAGGATTTTGTTACACCCAGTTAAGCCGCTTTTTTCTGCGCCATCATTTGCTGCTCAAAATCATTCGGACTCATATAATCCAGGTATGAATGCAGCCGCGTACTATTATAAAACATGGAAATATATTCCAATATGTCCTGCTGGGCTTCGTAACGTGTCTGGTAGCTTCTCCAATGCACCCGTTCCTGCTTGAGGCTGCCAAAGAAGCTTTCCACTACAGCATTATCCCAGCAGTCACCCTTCCTGCTCATACTGCCATTGATATCATGGGCTTTGAGTAACCGCCGAAAAGCCTTGCTGGCATATTGAGAACCACGATCTGAGTGGTGAATCAATCCGCCCTTCGGTCGACGTCGCCAGATCGCCATTTGCAATGCATCACAGACCAGCTTTGCCTTCATCCGGGAACTCATGCTCCAGCCGACCACTTTACGTGAATACAGGTCTATCACTACCGCCAGGTATAACCAGCCTTCCTGGGTCCATACATAAGTCACGTCCGCCGCATAGACATGATCGGGCTGGGCCACAGCAAACTCTCGCTTGAGCAGGTTGTTAAAAACCGACTGCTGGTGGTTACTGTTTGTCGTAACCTTATATTTCCTGCGCTGACGCGCCTGTACATTGGCTTCACGCATTAACTTCCTTGCCTTATTCCGACTCACCGGATAGCCCAGGACATTCAAGGCTTTTTTCATTCTGCGACTGCCATAAGTGTAGTCTGAACTCTTGGCGATATCCTCAACCCACTCCAGCATCTCCTGATGTATTCGGTCTGGCCTGTTACCCAAGCCCCTTTGATACTGGTAGTAACCATTACGACTCACACCCAAAACCTGACATTGCAAGCTGATTGGATAGGCATTCTTATGCTGGGTGATGAACGAATATTTCACTTCGTTTCTGCTGCAAAGAATACCGTTGCTTTTTTTAAGATTTCTTTCTCCATCTCAAGGCGTTTAACCTGAGCCTTGAGCTTCCTGATTTCTTCCTGTTCAGAACTCAACTTGCCATTGCCTCGAAATGCCTGCCCATCTTCTGCCTGATGTTCTTTCACCCAGCGCCCCAGCATTTGGGCATTGATGCCCAGACTGTTTGCTGCTTCCCTTCGAGTATATTCCTGCTCAAGAACCAGACTGACCGCGTCTAGCTTGAATTCCTTCGAATATTTCTTTCGTTCTTTCATTTTTCTACCTCAGTTAAGTCAATGATGCTTAACTGGGGTGTACCTGTCCATTGGACCACGTCAGTTTGATGATACTTACTCCAAGAACGATCTGCGATGGTTCTTTCCAGGATCAACATAGGCACTCCGCGCGCCTTCTCACTTCTGCTGTAACAGTTGCGCTGCTGATTTTCTGGTTGGTAGTTTTCTCTCCGTCCTCTGCAGCGCAAACCGCAGAGAAGACCCCAGGCGATGTCTATCATCAGGTGCAACTGCTGACCGAGGCGGTGCGCCAGCTGCGTAGAGAAAACAACATAACTACACCTTGGCCCTATGTGGATGTGAAAGCAGTTCGGGCACCCAGGCATGTATTTCAAAAGGCGCTGGAGATCCTGGGCAAGATAAGCAGGTATCGGGCCAATATTGCCAAGACCGGGGCAATCACTGTACCCCGCTTTCCCGGGCGGGATATTACACCCAATGAGGTTTTTAGTACGGTCGTCCGCCTGCGCCAGGAATTGACCCTGCTGTTGAAGGACAAGACGCAGGAAAAGCAGGGAAAGCAGCATCTCACCAACAAGACACCAAGCCATGTCTACTCAGCACTGTCCGAGATCTCCATCGCCTTGGAAGAGACCCTTGGATTACGCAGTATCACCCCCTCTGAGGTCTATACGCGTAGCCTGCAGGTCGTTGAGCTGGCCCTGTTTCTGCGCAGGAGCCAAGGCCTGCCGATGGAAGTGGCTAAACCGCCACGTGGCCAGGGGAAGATGCCCAATCATGCGTTGAAATCTGTAAACGATCTGCAGGCCAGGATTCAGCATGCCGAGCGGAATCTCTGGATGAAACCGCTCACTCTGACGCAGCAGCCCAGACGTGTGATTGCGCCAAGTGATGTTTTTGACGCCATGGGGGTAACCATGGCGGAACTGCAGCGCATCCAGTTCCGCCTGGGGTTGGAACGGCAGTTCCCTGATCCGGAACCGCATGAAGGTAAGACTCCGGATGATGTCATACAGAACACCCGCTGGGCTGCCGTCTTGCTGCCCGAGTTCAATCTGGGCAGACCGCTGCAGCAGTATGACCGGTCGGCACTGCAAAAGAGCTCCAACCAGGTCTTTTCCGTCAGCGAGCATATCCTGGGACGACTCATGCAGTACCGTCGCCTGCGGGGTATTCAGACGCCACCGCTCAAGGCCCGGATGATTCCGGGCCTCAAGCCACAGCATGTCTATGGCAAGGCATTGGAGATCATGGAGAAAGTGGATGTGTTGCGGCAGCGTCAGAACCTGGGACCGATGGCCGTACCGCGCTACCCGTTGAGGACCATCACACCCTCTGAGGTATTTGAACTGGCCCTGCGCCTGGACAACGAACTGGCCCTTATCCATCGACAGGGGGACAGTGAAGCGAAGCTGTGGGTGACGTCTACTCAAGTGCGTGAATATGAAGACAAGCGGCCCAGCGATGTATTCCTCCTTATGCAGCGGATCTCGAATCTGCTGGACACAATTCTCGGTTTGGAAGGTTTTACCCCTAACGATGTTTATCGTGAGGTGCTGGTCACGAAACAGGATGTGCAGTTGATTGCCCGGGCCCTGGGCGAAACCATCCCGCCAGAGACCTGGAGTGCACCGGACCTCAAATCAGGCACGGAACCCCGTGCTGTACTGGATAAGGCCAAAGAGGTGGTGGATCTGATCGCGATGGCCAAACGGCGGGCCGGCATGTTCGGGGGGCGCAACATTGCCGTCCCCACCGGTGAAACGGTCACCCCTTCAGACGTGTTTAACCAGGTTCGCCTGATCGATACAGAGCTGACAGAATTCAAGGTCTTTCTTGGTATTTCGGTGATTCCCGACCGGATACAGGCTCAGAAAGGCAAGGTGCCAGCGCATGTTTTACAGGTTCTTGAAGGTATATCCGCTGCACTGAGGAGTCTTCTGCACATGGAAAGTGAGAAGGCGTGAGGTTCTTCTCACTCACCGCAAGGTTTGCACTGTTGGCCTTTGTGATCGCAGGCATCGGCATCCTCGGCATCTCAGCCTACAGCTACCGGGATGCAGGTACCCTGCTGCACCAGCAGAGTATCGAGCGCGTGGCGGGGGAGCTGCTGCGGCTCAGCGGCCGTTTTCAGGAAAACATCGACAGTATGCGCCGGGATGTGCAGCGCATAGCAACCTCCGGCCCAGTCATCGGCTACCATCGGGCGGTTGCAGGCGGTGGCTATGATGATGAGCGTAACATGACGCAGGCGCTCTGGAAACAGCGTCTGGCGATCGATTTCAAACTGTTGATGGAGCAGCGCCAGGACTATCTACAGGTTCGATATATCGGCATCGCCGACAGGGGGCGGGAGATCGTTCGCGTGGAGCGGGTGGGCGGTAACATCGCTGTCGTTCCTGATGGAGATCTCCAGCGCAAAGGCCAGCGTGATTATGTAAGGGAAACTATCCGTTTACAACCAAACCAGCAGTATCTCTCCAGGGTGGAACTGAACAAGGAGCATGACAGTATCGTCTTTCCACTGCAGCCGGTAATGCGGGTGGCTGCACCCATCCATACAAAGAACGGCACTGTTTTTGGTGTGGTGGTTATCAATGCCGATTTCAATGCCTTGGTCGATCCCTTTGATGCACCTCCAGCCAATGTCTCTTTCATCATGGCCGATCATATGGGCGACTATCTCCTTCATCCTGACAAGGATCGGCAGTTTAGCCATGCTCTGGGCGGCAGTCCCGGACTAGAGAAGGATTATTCAACATTCAAACAGATGCTGCGTTTCCACGAAGGTTATGAATTCCAGGATTTTGCGGAACATTCGGCAAGCTTAATTGAGACCCATCTCCGTTACAATCCGCTGGATCAGACACAGCAAATTATGATAGCGGCCCTTGTATCTCACGATGTGATCAATGAACTTTCGCAAGGGTTTGGGGGGCGTTTGATATTTGGCGTAGTGATAACGGTCTTTCTTATCAGTATAGGGATGGCCCTGCTGGCCTGGCGTCTGACAAGACCGATCAACCAGCTCACCATCGCGGCTGATAGAATTGCCAAAGGTGATGAGGTAAGCATTCCAGCCATTGGTCGCCGGGACGAACTGGGTCTGATGGCAAACTCCTTCCAAACCATGCTTAATCATCTGCATGCCACGCAGCGGGAACTCGAGCACCTGGCAACCCACGACGCCTTAACCGGGTTGTATAACCGCAAGGTACTGGAGAATCGAATAGAAGAGGAGCTGCAAAGAGCGGCTCGATATAACCGCGATCTTTCGGTATTCCTGCTGGATATAGATCATTTTAAGTCTATCAACGATACGTATGGCCATCTATCAGGGGATAAAGCACTTCAATGTCTGGCAGAGGTATTGGAGGATTCGATTCGAAAAACAGATTATGTGGCCCGTTATGGCGGCGAGGAATTTATCGTTGTCCTGCCGGAAACCCCACTTCAAGAAGCGATGGGGCTGGCGGAACGACTGCGGAGCAGTATTGCAGAGCATTCTGTTCCACTTGAGACGGACAAAAAAATCAAGCTGACTGTCAGCATAGGTGTTGCTGCCTTTCCGGTACATGGTCAATCCTGGCAGGATTTACTGGGAGCGGCGGACGCTGCCATGTATGCAGCGAAAAACGCCGGGCGTGATCAAATAAAAACACCTTGAATCAGTGATTTAGAGCGGGATTGTCACTCACTGCGGTCCGAGACTTAAATTCCTGCCTGTTTAGTCAGCAGTAAGCGTGAATCATAAATTCCCCACTTTTTCTAAAGTTTACATCTCGTCAGTCGATAGTTTTTTTGTGAATAAATAATTTCAAATCAAGATATTGTAAAATTTAAGGAAGAAACTAATGATTAAATCTATTCTCCGTTTCGGATTCATTACTGCCTTGTTGACCATAGGAATCCTTCCGGCAATGGCTGCCGATATAACGCTCTCCGGCTCCACCACTGTCCAGAAACGTGTGCTCGAGCCGGCGGCTGGAGCCATCCAGGCAGCGACCGGGGTCAAAGTTCGTGTACGTGGAACCTCTTCCGGTAAGGGGTTTAAAGAGATTCTTGACGGCAAGACCATGGCATCAGTTGCCTCAAGCCCGTTGGCCAGCTTACTCAGTAAATACAAAGTGGAAGACGATGGAACCTATCAGGAACACGTAATCACCCGTGATGTCATCGTGCCAATAGTCCATCCCGCGAACTCAGTATCTGAATTGACCTTTCAGCAGTTGTCAGACATCAATACCGGCAAGATAACCAACTGGAAGGATGTTGGCGGCCCGGATATGAAGATCGTTGTCATCACCTCCAGCAAGGGATCGGCCACCCGTTCTGTATTCCAGAAACTCGTGATGAAGAAACAGCCCTATCTAAAAGGGGCTCGTGAAGTCAAATCGACTCGTAAGGAAGTTGATTTGGTCTCTAAGTTCAAAGGTGGAATAGGTGCTGTCTCCCAGGGTTTTGTGGATGCCAATCCGGGTAAGGTAAATGTGGTAAAAACCGGTGAGATTTCCCGCCCCCTGTGTGTTATCACAAAAGGCAATCCGGATAATGAGCTTGGTAAGGTCATTGCTTATCTGAAAACAGACCAGGCAAAGAAGCACTTCAAGTAAGTAATTCCGGCCTGCGACTCTCTGGAAATGGAGAATATCCGTTCTCCAGTGAGTTGAGGTATCAAGGTGTAAAAAATGAAACTAATAACAAAGACATTATGGATTCCAATTGCAATCTTAGTGTTAACATTCTTTGTAATGGGTTCCATATTCTCATGGGTAATAAATACCGAAACCGAGCAGCAAACGAGTGATGCAATCACCCGTCTGTTGAACAGTGAGAAGGCAACGTTGGCTAACGGATTGATTCTTGTGACTGCCGGCCAGGCACCCTATGATGCCATTCTTGGCTTGGAAGCCGATGACAAGTCGTTGGCGGAGGACTTGGTAAAACAAGTGTCCGGCATGGGATTGGATGTAATATACGTCACTGACTTGAGCGGTAAGCAGCTGTATTCATCGGCTGACAAGGTGCCGGCTGAACTGACCAAAGAAATAAAAGACAACAGTCTTAAGCAAGGTGTTGTTAACCATCTGGCGGCTGCGAATATGATGATCGCCTATGCCCCGATTTTTGACGTAGAGACACCTGTCGGATATCTTGGATTTTCTGTCGAATTAGATGGAATGCTTTATGAAAATCTTCAGCAGATGCCCGGTCTGGAAAATGATGGAGGTGCTGTAGTTCCTTCGGTATCTGAGAGTCTCGCGAATGCAGAAATTGAGTTCAAGCAACAGTCGGCTGCATTTTTAAATAAATTTTTAGTAACTATGGTCATTACCCTGTTAGTCGCTCTTGGAGCGATCATTGCGCTGCTAGGTACCACATCGCGTAACATCATTCGCCCAATACGAGAGCTTTTGACGCTATTGAATAAGATGGCTGGCGGAGACTTTACCGTAATGGCCAACCCCAAAGGCAACGACGAAGTGGCAGAGCTTCAACGAGCTGCCAACAGCACATCTGAGCAATTGAAGGGCATGATATCGCACTTGATAAGCTCTACTCAGGAGTTGAATTCCACGGTGACTCAGATCTCCTCTGCTATAGATGCATCCAATGAAAGTATGACAACGCAGCGTATAGAAACAGAGCAGGTCGCTACCGCAATGAATCAGATGACAGCGACAATTCGGGGAATTGCACAGACGACCAGCGCCGCCGCAGAGTCCGCTACTGAGGCGGATAATGAGGCGAAGGAGGGTCAGGGCGTTGTTACAGAAACCATAGGGTCGATAGAAGGGCTTTCTCGGGAAATCGAACAGGCGACTACCGTTATTGCTCAACTGCGACAGCAAAGCACTGATATTGGTGGCGTACTGGATGTTATCCGGGGTATCGCTGAGCAGACTAACCTGCTGGCACTGAATGCAGCAATTGAAGCGGCCCGTGCGGGTGAGCAGGGTCGTGGATTTGCAGTTGTCGCAGATGAGGTGCGTACACTGGCAGGGCGCACGCAGGAGTCAACGGAAGAGATCCAGGCTATGATCGAACGCCTCCAAAATGGTGCTCAGGATGCAGTGAATGCGATGGAGCGGAGTGGTGAGCACGTGCAGCAAACCACGGTACGATCCAAGAAAGGTGGTGAATCTCTGGAGATGATTACTTCTTCCGTTGAAAAAATCCGTGACATGAGTATGCAGATCGCCACTGCTGCTGAGCAGCAAGGCGCGGTTTCTGAAAATGTAAATGAGAAGGTTGCGAACATCAATCAATTGTCTGAGCGAACGAAAGATAGCTCTGATGAAGTACAGGCAGCAAACGGAAGACTTATTTCATTGGGGGCCGAACTGCGGAAGATGACTGATCGTTTCGCGCTATAATCGCAACTGCATTTTCTGATCCGGAAGATCAATAGCTCACTTGAGCTGCTCATTGTTCACGAATGCTGCATAAACCGGCTCAGCAAGTTGTCCGCCCCTTGCTGAGCCTTCAATCGTTTTTATACTCATCCTGGTTCTCCTTGGCCCACTTTTTTGTTAGATCCAGCAGATAATGCCAATTATCTCTTATACCATAAACTTGAGTATGCTGGGATGCAGTGAAAATGATCAGACTCTTGCCAGCTTGGGCCACAGAAATCCGGTACTTTTCCTGTAGTCTTCGTATTCCACCAGGGTTCTCATAAACTTCCGTTCTTCAATCTTGGCTCGTATGATCTGTAACAAGACCGCACCCACAAAGAGATAAAGTCCAACTGGTGTTCCTGACAGAATGGCGATCCCAAAGATGTGTACGATCTCACCCAAATAGAGGGGATGTCGTATTCTGGCATATGGGCCTGTAGTTACTAGTGTGCGGACGGCGGCACGCAGACCAAAGGAGCGTTTCAGGTGGCTGATCGCCCATATGCTGAAAGCCGCCCCAAAGAAACCTGTTATGAAACCTGTCATGGTGAAATAGAAACTGAACAGTGGCGTGATGCTTCTGAAAACCTCCAGTGTTTCCGGTGAATAACCGGGCAAAAATTGCCGGACTTGTGGAAAAAATAACAGTGTGAAGCTAATGACGGGGACGAATACGGTCAATAGTGGAAACAGGTTTTCCCAAAATCCCTGGGGTTTGCTTTTGGCCTTTCCGCGCACAATAAAGCTGTAAAATGCAAGAAAATCAAAGGCCAGGGCCGTGATAAAGTAGAGGATGTAGGTTAACTCGTTAGTAAGATAATAGGTGCCATCTTGCCCCATGCTGCTAATGTTTTTCAGCACCATCCAAAGATTCGGTTTGTCAGCCAGATAGCTCCAGAGGGCAAAAGTCTTACTCCCGACGATCAGGGCAAAGAGCAGGATGGGAGCGCCATCCAATTTGATTTTTTCGTTTAACGTCATGTGTAGCCATCCTTAGTGGGGTTTCCTGATGGACCTGTCTGCATCGAGATAAGAATAAACCTTGTTTGGATTGATAACTGTCATAGTATTTTACTGTGGTATTTGTAGATACTAACAGTAAGCCTGATGGGCTGGGGGTATTTTGAATTTTGTAGCAGGCTGATGGAGTGGTGTCTATGAAATGGCAATCTGTCATCAGGTCTTTTGGATTTCTGGGCCTTCTTGTGTTTTTATCGCCTGCATTCTCTGCAGAGGGTAATGCATTCACCGAATCCGTGGTTATATTCAACACCATCTGCGCAAAATGCCATGAAGCTCAATGTAGCGGTCGATTGAGTTTCGACGAGGCCTTTGAGAAATCAACCAGTCATGTCCTGAGGCACTACGGGCAGGCATCCGGGAAGCAATGGCTGCAAAAAGAGCTGTTCGATATTCTCAACTACATGAAAGGAAAATGCGCCTATTACCCGACACAGACTCTTATACCTTCAAAGAGGGTCTGGGATAGAGCTATTTTGGAAAAATTTACGACTTTGATGGAGAGGAACTACTTCATCCCTGTCGGTCACTTTGCTCCGGGGTATTATCGTATTGAACTGGAGCTTGAGAGAGATGCAAAGGTAATCACACATCTCATATCCGGCGAGTTTGAAATGGCGCTGGAGGATTGCTTTCGATCAACTGATCGAAGGGTGAATATTCCGGTTCGCATTGAAGAGCCGGGAGACTACTATTTTCGCATGTATCCGAAAACACCCGTTAGGATTATCAGGTTTTCAATCCTTCCAAATGAAAGCAAAGTTCAACAGGATTAAAAACTCCCATGTGACTGATCCTCTTTGCGCCCAAAATGAAATTCCCAGTACGACACATAGCCACTGCATTCACGATCTCAAAGCCCATGGCATGCGGTCGTCCTTGCTCGCTGCATTCCTCTAAAGCCGGGCAGTAAAGATCCCCATGCTGCCCTTGATGGTGCACTACTTCGGTACCCTCTATACTGGACTTTATGTGGTTAATATCTTGCTGTTCTCGGTTTTGAGCGGTGTCATAATGGAGCGCTTGGAGAGAGGAACGCCTCAAGGCCTCGACGATAACGATTGATGAAAAACAAGTCCGATACAGGGCTCGCTATATAGTGATTTTGAGTGATATTTCATGAAACTTATTTTTGCTGAAAACCTGGAAAAGACCTATAGCACCGGCGAGATCGATGTTACAGCCATCACGAGTGCGGATTTCAGCATCGATTCCAGCTCCTTTGTCTCCTTTGTCGGCCCATCAGGCAGTGGTAAGAGCACGCTGCTGAATATGATCGGCTGTCTGGACCGGCCCAGCGGAGGAAAACTCAGGGTGCTCGATACGGATGTAAACACACTGGATCGAAAGCGAGGGGCAGCCTTTCGCGCCAAGCATATAGGTTTCATCTTTCAGGACTTCAATCTCATTCCGGTGCTAACCGTATCCGAGAATATTGAATACCCCCTCATCATGGTGCAAAAGTGGTCTGCCGAGAAACGCAGAA
The DNA here is from genome assembly GCA_019623805.1 of Gammaproteobacteria bacterium (ex Lamellibrachia satsuma). Classification (NCBI taxonomy): domain Bacteria; kingdom Pseudomonadati; phylum Pseudomonadota; class Gammaproteobacteria; species Gammaproteobacteria bacterium (ex Lamellibrachia satsuma). The sequence continues at coordinate 1,710,743 of CP053680.1, read as the reverse complement.
AGCGTGTGAATGAGATGTTGGAAGCTGTGGATATGACCGATCAGGCATACAAGTTGCCCTCTGAGCTTTCCGGTGGGCAAAAGCAGCGGGTGGCCATCGCGCGTGCTTTGGCCACACATGCCAAATTGATATTGGCGGATGAACCCACCGCAAATCTCGATCATGCCACCGCCTACCGCATCATCAATCTCATGAAACAGATGCGTGATGAGTTCGGCTCCACCTTTATCTTCTCAACCCACGACCCCAAGATCATGGAGGCAGCAGAGATTATCTATACCCTGGAGGATGGCGTGGTTAATCTGACGAAGGGAGAGAACCAATGATGCGGATTCTGGCTATCGCCCTGCGCAACCTGATGCGCTACCGTCGACGGACCCTGCTCACCACGCTGCTGATCACCATCGGTGTGGTAGCTGTATTGCTGTTTATTGCTGTTTCAAGCTCCTTCAAGAGCATGATGATCGGTCAAATTACCGACTCTATGTTGGGACATCTTCAAATCCATAAAAAGGGTTATGTCTCTTCAATTGATAACCTGCCTTTACATCTGAACATGCCGCCTAAGATGGTCGATAAAGTGTCTGAGGCACTTGCGGAAATCGATGAGGTAGAGGCTTGGTCACCACGAGTCAAGCTTGGCGCCATGTTCAGTAATTTTACCGAGACCACCAATATCCGCCTGAATGGTGTGGATCCTGTGAGGGAGTCACAGGTCAGTCCCGACCTGCGTAAGCGGTTTATTTCCGGCGGTGGAGATGTCCTGGTGGAAAAAGGCAGGATCCTGGTGCCTGAGCTCATCGCCAAGGGTATGAAAGTCAAGGTAGGTGACCCTGTCGTGCTGGTGGCGAATAATAAAGATGGCTCGGTGAACGGAATGAACTTCGTCGTACAGGGCCTGTTGGAAGGTATATCCGGCCCCGGCGGGCGTGACGGTTACATTCATTTGGATGATGCGCGGACACTGCTGCGCATGGATGACCACGAGGTCAGTGAGATTGCCATACGCCTCAAGGGTCTCGATCATATCGAGGCTGCCCAACGCCAATTAAAAGCATCCATTGGCATATTGAAAAATAAGAAGGGCAGACCCGCCTTCGAGATTCACCCTTGGGAGAAACTCTCTCCCTTTTCAAATATCGCCAAGATGATTGATCTGATGACGCTCTTCATAAAGATCATGCTGGTATCCATTGTGTTGATCAGCGTGATGAATGTCATGATCATGGCTGTCTACGAGCGCATTCGCGAGATCGGCACCATTGCCGCCATGGGTACGTCGCCGGGCAGTATCCGCTCGTTGTTTATTGCGGAGGGGTTTCTTCTGGGGCTGTTGGGTGCTGTGATCGGTGTCATCCTTAGTCTGGGTCTGGTAGCCGGGTTCCGATATGCCGGTATCACCTTTGATTTTGGTCGGCAAAAGGGGCTGCTGTTACAGCCGGAAATCGCACTGGGTGATGTCACCCTGGCTGCAGTAATGGTCATCATTGTCGCCATACTTGCCAGTCTGCAGCCTGCCTGGAAGGCCTCGCGTTTGGACCCCATCGATGCCTTGCGGCATGTCTGATCCTTTACCTTCAAGGAATACCCGATGAGATACGTCTTTCTATTGCTCTGGCTACTCCTGGCAGCTGTCCCGCTGCATGCCCAGGACGCCCAACAGTTGCTCCAGGAGGTGGATCGGCATCTGCAGCCAGAGTCTTATGAGATGTACCGCAAGCTGATTAATATCGAACCCGATGGCGATAAGAAGGCTTTCGTGCTCTATACCGTTAAGAAGGGTAATGACAAGATGCTTGCCCTGTTTCTCGATCCGCCCAGCGAGAAGGGACGCGCCACCTTGCGGATGGCTGATAATATGTGGCTCTATATTCCCGATGTCGGCAGGCCGCTGCGTATCACCAGCCTGCAGTCGGTGGTTGGTGGCGTGTTCAACAACTCCGATATCATGCGGCTCGACTTCAGTGCCGAATACCATGCCGAATCGGTGAAAAGCGAAGATGGAGTGTACCTGCTGGAGCTCAAGGCAAAGAGCAATAGCGTCGCCTATGACCGTCTCAAAATGTGGGTGGATAAAGAGGCTCGTGTACCGATCAGGATAGAGGCCTATGCCGCCAGTGGGTTGCTGATCAAAACCCTGCATTACAGCAAGATAAAAGATTTTGGTAACGGCATCATCCGACCTGCGATGCTGGAGACAGACAGTCCACTTCACAAAGGTTATAAATCGGTGATGTTGTTTTCAGGCGTTAAACCGCGCGATTTTTCTGATGAGGTATTCAGCCTCAGTTTTATGTCGAAGGCGGGCGAACTGCGGGAATGAGTCGATGGCTTACGGGACTGCTCCTCATTCCGCTCCTGATGCCGGTTCAGGCGGAAGAGTTTGATTTCGATATCTCCCGGTATGAGAAGAAGCCGTTCGAGTTTAGCGGGCATCTGGAGATAAAGCCGGAGCACCGGTACTTTGACCAGGATAGCACGCTCTTCCGGCTTAACTTCCCGACAGCAGATGAGCAGCCCTCCTCAGATGACCGGTATAGCGGTGTACTGGAACTGGAAGGCCTCTACCGATCCGGTGCTTCTTCTCTTAATTTCCATGCCCAGGCCGCAGCGCAGCATGATATCTATGGTGGTAGTGGTAATGCGGACGTTTTTCAGCTCTATTACCGCTATTCTACCGACACGCTGACCTTTGAACTCGGCAAGCGAGCCCTGAAATGGGGTACGGGTTACGCGTGGAACCCGGTGGGTTTCATCCAACGAGTCAAAGATCCCAGTGATCCGGAGTTGAGTCGTGAAGGTTTTGTCATTGCCTCGATAGACTATGTGAGAAGCTTTGATGCGCCTTTGAAGGCGATTGCTTTCACTCCGGTATTATTGCCTGTCACCAATCGCATCAATGAGGATTTTTCACCTGAAGAGGATATCAACCTGGCAGGCCGGTTCTACCTCCTCTATCGTGATACGGATATCGATCTTCTTTTCTTGACCGACGGAAGCCGTAGTGGGCGGATCGGGATGGATTTTTCCCGCAACCTGGCGACGAACCTTGAAATACACGGTGAACTGGCCTGGATCCATGACCAGGCAAGATTCATATTGGATGAGGGGGAAGCAATAAATATACGCAGGCAAGATAGCACGAGTTATCTGTTGGGGATACGCTATCTATCCGCCCAGGATATGACCTATATCCTTGAGTATTATCACAACGGCTCCGGCCTGAGTAAAAATGAGGCCGATCGATTTTTTAATCTGCTTGATTCAGCAGAGTCGACTGGTGAGGTTGCAGCGTTTGAAAATGCGCGAAATATTGCTGGCCAGGCAGGTTTCTTCACACCCAATTACATGCGGGACTATTTACACTTGAGAGTTTCCCAGAAAGAACCCTTCGATATCGTCTATCTCAGTGCAGATCTTACATCGATTATAAACCTTCAGGATCACAGCTACTCCCTCGTCCCGGGAGTGAATTATACGGGATTTAATAACATCGAATTACGCCTCCGTGCAGCCCTGAATCAGGGTGCTCCTCACTCTGAATTTGGAGAAAAGCTGGTTGAAAATCGCATTGAGTTACGGGTGAGATATTTTTTCTAGGACCTGTAAAAGGCAGCCATATAAAATTCAGAAATGCCAATATTCTGTAGAATCTTTGTGTTGAGTGGTCTTGCGGCTCAATTTTCACTGTCGTTGTGACGGTTTGCAGGATGAACGTAGGGTGCGCCGCGCGCACCTTAGTTTAGAGTTCTGACGTGGTCTTCTGGGCAGGGAAGATCAGCTGCGTGACACCAGTTACCTCCTCATCGACTTTCTGGGAAGCTTCCCGGCAACGGTCAGCGGATAGACCGGTCACCTGCCAGGCCAGTGGCGAAACTCTGATGAGTGCGTCATCGAGTTGTTCGCCCCGATCGGTGGCCTCAGTCATCATGGCTGCAATATGTACCAGGCTGGCGGAAAACTGGTACTGCCTGGCTTTCTCAAGCTCGAGCTGAAACTCGATGGGTCCCCATAAACTCTGGGGCAGTTTCCAGTGGCGCATCAATGCGGCACTGACTTGGGCATAGTCGACGCCCAGCAGGGCACGTTCAGCTTTATACAGGTTCTCCTGCTGCGCCTTGCCAGGCTCCATCTGGTAGATGACTAACTAGGTGTCCAATATCGTGCAACAGGCCGCACACAAACAAACGTTCGCCGTCCGATGAACTGCAAAGGGAAGCGAGTTCTCTACTGGTAATGGCGCAGACTACGCTTGTACGCCAGAATCGCTCCATATCCATCACTTCGTTGGATATGTTTGTAAAACTTTGTGCCACCGATGCAGCGAGAACCAGATCATGAACTCCCTGGGCGCCAAGCAGGTTGACTGCGCGGCTGACAGAATCGATCTGTGTGGCCAGGCCAAAATAGGCGCTATTTACGATACGGAGCAGGCGGACGGTGATTGCGGGGTCGTGGTTTATTGCCCAAGCCACGCTTTCCATAGTGTAGTTCGGATCCTCCAATACAGATTTCAGTCGAAGATAGATGTCCGGCAATGAGATAAGTTTAATGCTTTTTGAGATCTCTTCCCAAACGCTCGACATGATGGTTTCCTTCGAAAATGGCTCTTATGCTGGATCGGCAAATGGTCCAAAAACCTGAGAGTTAGTAGTGAATTTCACACTTGTGAGAGTGTGAGTGCAATCAGTTGTCCTCAATCTGCCGCTTTGCGGACCTTCATGAAAATTGAGTAAAACCAATCTTTTTTTGAACAAACCTCCCCTCTGTGCCCACATTGAAGCAATCCCAGCTTAAAAACTATCAAATTCATAAGGTTAAGAGTTCCTGTAAATTCTTATATAAAGTTTTTTTTCTTATTGCCGACAAGTCAAGACAGTAGCGTATTTGTTGCTATTGCCTCAATGAGAGTTGGGGCTGATCTTCATCAACTGCGTTCAGGTTATCGGATAACAAAAATACTAAATCTCTAAGGAAGTAGTTATGAACCGCAAAAGAACTTTTTCTATTCGAAAAACCACGATTTTTACAGTGTTGGCCTGTGCCATGGGTATAACCAGTGTCCAGGCCGCAGAGATAAAAGTGGGCATGTCCACGGCCTTGAGTGGCCCTGCACAGGCCTTGGGTCAGGGGATGAAAATGGGTGTCGAAGCCTATTTTAACCAGGTCAATCAATCTGGAATCAATGGAAATACATTGAAGCTGGTGGCGCTGGATGATGGCTATGAACCGGCCAGGGCTGCGCCCAATATGCGTAAACTGATTGATGAGGAAAATGTACTTGCCGTCATGGGCAATGTGGGAACACCTACTGCCATCGTCAGTGTACCCATTGCCAACGAGAAAAAGACCCTGCTGTTTGGTGCCTTCACCGGCGCGGGTGTACTGCGTCAAACCCCGCCTGATCGATACATCATCAATTACCGTGCGAGCTACGCTGAAGAGACAGCAGCCATGATCGATGGTCTTCTCAGCTCGGGTATCAAGCCTGAAGAGGTCGCCTTCTTCACCCAGAATGACGGCTATGGCGATGCCGGTTACAAAGGTGCCATGAAGGCCCTAAAGGCGAAGGGTGTGGCAAATCCGGAAAAGCTGGCCCATGGCCGTTATACCCGCAATACACTGAATGTGGAAGATGGCCTGGGCACCATCCTGGATGCGGAAGTCGAGCCTAAAGCTGTGATCATGGTGGGTGCCTACGGTCCTTGCGCCAAGTTCATTAAGATGGCCAAAGAGGATTTGCCGGACACCAAGTTTCTAAATGTCTCCTTTGTCGGCAGTACTGCACTGGCCAAGGCCTTGGGCGACAAGGGCGATGGTGTGATCGTGACCCAGGTGGTCCCCCATTTCGAGGTAGACCTCGCAACCGTGAAAGAGTATCAGGAAGCGCTCAAGTCCTATGATGCCACTGCCGAACCCGGCTTTGTCTCCCTCGAAGGCTATCTGGTCGCCAAGTTATTCGTGGAAGGTTTGAAGAAAGCGGGTGCATCGCCAAATCGCGAGAGCCTCATTGATGCACTGGAGTCTTTGAGCTCCCCCAATGTTGATATCGGCACCAAGGTGGGATTTAGCAAAACAGAGCATCAGGCAAGCCACAAGTTATGGCCGACCATGCTGAAACAGGGAAAGTTCGTCGCCTTTAACTGGTCTGAGATCTAAAGTTGGAAAAACGGGAGGGGGAACCCTCCCGCACAAACGTCGATGATAGTTGGAAGCATCAAGGCTAAAGAATAATGAATAAAATCAATCTTACAATCAAAGGGCTATTGATCGTTTGGGTCGCGACTGCGGTAACGGCTGTTTTGATTCAGGTCATCATCTCTCTGAATTCCTATCAGAATATCTCTGAGAATCAGCAGGCCGTTTCTAATAAGGCTTTGCCTCTCCAGGCAGCAAACCGCGAATTCAAACAGAGCATCATGGGAATTCTGGCTCGCCAAGCCGGCATCCTCAGCGCAGATTCAACCGGCAAACTCAAAGACCTGAATGCCCGGGAAGGATTGGAGCAGACATTCACCGCAGCGATGAACCGGGCGCAAGTGGTAGCGGGGAACGATGAAAGCATCAAGCAACCACTTGTGACGCTCAACGAGGCCTTCATCAATTTTCTAAGCATGGATACGGCGCTACTTGAGAAAAAGAAGGCTACTCTTCATATCGATGAGGAGCAGGCAAAGTACGCTGTGGAGATGGAAGCGGTAACAAAAAATATTCAAGAGTCATCGGAGGCCATTGCAGGAAAAATCACCTTCGAGAAAAAACGTGCAACCCGCCGGATTCGTAAGCTGCATAAGAAAATCAAGGGTATTGAGTACATAGATGATATAGATGATCCGCAGATCATCTGGCGTTTTCGCGACCAGGTTGGAGAGCATCTATTAAGTCGTACCTCCAATCTTCAGAAGGAGAGCGAGAATATCCGCACCGGCGTTGCATTGACGGCCTCGTTAGGGCAGCGAATGATGTTGGCGCAATCTCCAGATACATTGAACAGCATCAAGGATAATCAGCTTGCCCAGGTTTTTCAGTCCGTTACGAGCTCTATGGAAAAGATAAAAGCGAAAATCGCCGATAATGCTGAGCTGAAACAACCTATTGATAATTTGTACCGCGAATTCAGTTCATTGAAAGAGATGATGTACGGAGATCACTCTATTCTGAATCTTCAGAGAGAGAGCATTAAGTTATCTGATGAGATGCAAGCGCTGTTAATAGATGTGCAATCCAGCAGTGATGCTATGAATGAAGCGATTAAAGCTGTGGTCAGTGCGGTTGATCGGATTTATACAGCGGCTGAAGCAGAGGCAAAGCAGGTTTTCAACCAGAGTCAGACTATCCAGTTGAGTACTGCCGTAACGGCATTGATAGTTTTATTGTTTTTCAGTGTGATCGCTTTAAGGCGGGTAAACCGTCCTCTCGCCATGGCCACTCGGGCCATGCGCAGCTTTGCTGAAGGCGACCTGTCAAATCGCATGGCCTACCAGGGAAAAGATGAGTTTGCTGCATTGGCCAATGACTTTAATGAATTGGCGGAAAAAATCGGCGGCCTAATCGCTGATATTCACAGCTCCAGCAACAATCTGACTTCAGGCGCTGAAGGCCTCTCGGTTGTGTCAACACAAACCAATCAGGGGATGGAGAGGCAGCAGAATGAAACTGCACAAGTTGCAACGGCCATGACTGAAATGTCTGTCAGCGTGCAGGATGTTGCGAGAAATGCGGCCGAAGCCGAGCAAGTGGCACAACTCGCCAATAACGAAGCAGCTAAAGGACGCCTGGTGGTAAATGAGGCTGTGGCTGCTACATCGGATATGGCTGGTGAAGTACGGAATGTCTCTTCTGTCATCCATAAGCTGGAAGAGGAAAGTGATGCCATCGGGACAGTCGTGGATGTGATTCGTGGTATTGCCGAGCAGACAAATCTGCTTGCGCTAAATGCTGCCATCGAAGCGGCCAGGGCAGGTGAACAAGGCCGTGGGTTTGCTGTTGTTGCGGACGAGGTACGAACACTCGCAGGTCGAACCCAGGAGTCGACCCAAGAGATCCAGAAAATCATTGAAAGACTTCAGCAAGGAGCCAAGAACGCGGTTGCTGTAATGGATCAAGGTCAGGAAAAGGCCAAAGACAGCCAAGACAAAGTGGAAAATGCAGGTCGCACATTAACCGAGATCATCCAGGCTGTGGAAAAGATCAAAGAGATGAATGTGCATATTGCCACCGCTGTTGAACAACAGGGTGCAGTTGCTGAGGAGGTCAATCAGAGCGTGGTTTCCATCAGTAACCTCGCTTCTCAAACTGCTGAAGGCGCGAAACATACGGCCTCTGCCAGTCAGGAGCAGACACGATTGGCTATGGAGCTTCAAAAGATGGCATCAAAATTCTCTGTTTAAATCTGTCACTATCAGATATTTCAGTCGGTGATACATTGGCTAGTGGGCCATGCGGAAAGTAAGGAAACAGATTTCATTCATTTGTGGTGCCTGGCAAGGCGCAAGACCGCCGCTGTAGCCATTCTACAGCATGCATCTTGCAATGACGGCAGACGCCGCGAAGGGATAAAGCTGTGAACTTATTTTCCGCATGGCCTACTAGGTGGATATATCCACGTAAAACGTCACGTTAGGTTCCGTCATCGGATTGACAGCCCACGCCTTGGCCAAAGAGAAAGCGCGCTGTCTGGCCAGTGGGATGGTGGAACATGTGACAAAGCCCATCGATGTGGATATTCTGGTCGAAGCGATTCAGCAAAGCGTCAATTCAAGCGGTCCGATGCCATTCAGATAATCGGCTGGCCCACTTGATGCGGGGCTTTTTTGTCGGTGATATCCTACTGTTCCCTGTATTGAGTGGTGTCATAATGTAGCAAGTCGAGGGTGGAATTTTCACTGTTCCGACAATGGTGATTGATGAAGGACAAAGCTGTTTCAGGACTCATTGGAAATCACATTTTTGCATTGCAATCTGAATAGTTATCATGGATTTTGAATGGGTCGCCGTTGCGCTGGGAGATGTTGCCTGGATCTCACTGGCTTTTTGTCTGGGTTTTCTGGCAAGACAGATTGGGCTGCCACCGCTGGTGGGGTTTCTGGCGACAGGTTTCGTGCTCAATTACCTGGGTATCGTAAGCGGCGAGATGCTACAGAAGCTTGCGGATCTGGGTATCACCCTGCTGCTGTTCACCGTTGGCCTTAAGCTGAATCTTAAGGTCCTGATAAGACCTCAGGTCTGGTCGGTGACACTCCTGCATATCGCCCTCATTATTGTCCTCTTCGGGGCGGCAATATTTGTGCTTGCCTTGATGAGTGTGCCGCTCTTCTCCGGTCTGGATCTCAAGCTTTCGTTGATGCTTGCCTTTGCATTGAGTTTTTCCAGTACGGTATTCGTCGTCAAGGTGCTGGAGGAGAAAGGGGAGATGAAGTCCCTGCATGGCCGGATCGCTATCGGCATCCTGGTGATGCAGGATCTGGCTGCAGTCATCTTTCTGGCGGCATCCACAGGGAAGCTCCCGTCACTCTGGGCACTGTCGCTGTTTCTGCTTATCCCGCTACGACCGGTGTTGCACCATCTGTTACAGAAAACGGGACATGGTGAACTGTTAATTCTGTATGGTCTGGTGCTGGCATTGGGTGGTGCTGAACTCTTTGAGTTGGCTGGAGTGAAGGATGATTTGGGAGCGCTCATCGTGGGGGTGTTGATTTCAGCCCACCCCAAATCGGTGGAGATGGCCAAATCGATGCTGGGTTTCAAGGACCTGTTTCTGGTGGGTTTCTTTCTCTCCATCGGCATGTCAGGTCAGCTTTCGTTGGAGGCGTTGATCATAGGAGCCCTATTGGTGCCTTTTGTTTTCGTTAAATCCGCGATCTTTTTTGCGCTGATGACCCGTTTCAAACTTCGGGCGCGGACCTCCCTGCTGGCAACGCTTAACCTGACCAACTACAGTGAATTCGGCTTGATCGTTGCGGCGATTGGCGTATCGAGTGGTTGGCTGGATGGTGAGTGGCTGGTGGTTATCGCTATTGCACTCTCCCTCTCGTATGTCGTGGCGGCCCCATTAAACAGCAGGGATGACAAAATCTACAGCACATTCAGAGATTTTTTATGGAAGTTTCAGCGCAGGGAGAGGCTTCCGGATGATACGATTCTGGATACGCTCGGTGCGACCATCGCCATCTTCGGCATGGGCAGGGTAGGCAGTGGCGCTTACGAGAAGATGCGTGCACTTCATGGTGAAACTGTCGTCGGTATCGATTTTGATGCCGATTTGGTCAAGGGACACCAATCGATGGGACGCAAAGCGCTACATGGCGACCCAAGCGATGCGGACTTCTGGGATAAAATAGAGCAAGGACACAGTATCGAACTCATCATGCTGGCGCTGCCGAATCTTCAGGCTAATCTGGATGCCCTGGAGCAACTGCAGGAGATATCTTTCTCCGGACGTATTGCTGCAACGGCAAGATTTTCAGATGAGGTGGAAGTGTTGCGACAGTCTGGTGCGACCGCTGTTTTCAATATCTACACTGAAGCTGGCGCCGGCTTTGCTGAACATGTTGAGGATCTAGGTCATGCCCAATGAAACAAGGTCGCTGGAATGGTCTTTGACTGGATTTCCAGTGTTCTCCAGTAGAGTTATTTGATTTGATGAAAAAAACGACGAAAAAAGAGTTTGTCGCTCCCTGGGAAAAGGCCTTTGATCGGGTATTAACCCCTCTGGACGAGTTTATCCACCGACAGACTACCAGCGGTGTTCTGCTGATGTTGTGTGCGGTTGTGGCGCTCTATGTTGCCAACAGCCAATGGAATGAGGCCTACCATCACCTGCTGGAGCTGCCGTTTACGATTGGCATGCCGGGGTTCCAACTATCCAAGTCGCTGCATCACTGGATCAACGACGGTTTGATGGCGATGTTCTTTTTTGTGGTCGGATTGGAACTCAAACGTGAGATTCTGGTGGGGGAACTTGCCGACCCGAAACAGGCGGTGCTGCCGATAGTTGCAGCCATTGGCGGCATGCTGGTGCCGGTTTTTTTCTACATCAGTTTCAATCCGGAGGGGCACACCTTAAATGGCTGGGGTGTGCCTATGGCCACCGATATTGCTTTTGCTCTGGGCGCCTTGGCATTGCTGGGCAAGCGGGTCCCCAAGAACCTGCTGACATTTCTGGTGGCACTGGCGATTGTCGACGATCTGGGCGCCGTTTTGGTCATTGCGCTGTTCTATACAGAGACTATCAATATTCCTGCCCTGGTCATTGCCGCTGCCATGCTGGCACTGCTGGTTTCATTGAACCTCGGTGGAATACGCCGCCCTTTACCCTATATTCTGCTGGGTATTGTGCTCTGGATAGCGATGCTGAAGAGTGGCGTTCATGCAACGCTTGCAGGCATCTTTCTGGCCTTCACCATTCCCATGCGTCCAAAGTATGATCCGGAGCGTTTTCTGTCGCAGATCAATGGGATGGTTGAACAGATCAAACGGGCCTACCGGCGTGAAGAGAATATCGTCATCAATGACGAAATGCGGTCACGGGTTCGGGCCTTGGGAGAGGGTGTGCTGCTGGTGCAGGCGCCCGCTCAGATTCTGGAACGCAAGATGCACCTGCCGTCTGCCTATCTGGTAATCCCCATCTTTTCTCTGGCAAATGCAGGTATCCCAATCGACTGGTCCTCTTTGGGCAGTATCGTTGCTCACCCGGTTTCTATGGGCATAGCTGTTGGTTTGGTTCTGGGGAAATTGATTGGCATTGCAGGTTTCTCCTGGGTTGCCGTGAAACTCGGTTTGACCTCGCTGCCACACGGCTTGAACTTCAAGCACATTGTCGGTGTAGCCCTGATGGGTGGGATCGGTTTTACCATGTCGATATTCATTGCGGAACTGGGTTTTGCTCACCATGCTGAAGATCTACTGATGGCAAAAACCGGGATTCTGTTTGCCTCGGCGCTGGCTGGGGTTTCGGGTTTTCTATGGCTCTATTTTACGTATGAGAAGAGTGCCGATTAGCTTTCCATCCGTCGAGGCTCACTGAAGGTGGTTTCTAACCCAGTTAGGCAATTGTCCGCCCGGCATCGGTTTTGCAATGAAGTAACCTTGAGCGACGTCGCAGCCTAGGTCTGACAGAAGATCCCATGTCTCCTGGCTCTCTATGCCTTCGGCAACCACCTTCATACCCAGTTCGTGTCCCAGCAGGATAGTCATCTTCACGATAGCCAGCGCCTCCTTGTCGGAGGTGGCCCGCATGACAAAGGACTTGTCGATCTTCATCTCGGAAAATGGGATGCGGTGTAACTGCTGCAGAGATGAGTAACCCGTACCAAAATCATCGATTGAGAGTTTGATCTGTTTCATTCTAAGGCGGGTTAGAATGTCGAGGGATTTGATCAGCTCCTGCATGAGGGTGGTTTCAGTCACTTCAAGGGTGACCTGGTCAGGCCCCAGGCCATACTGCCCAATCTTCACGTCAATCAATTCCGGCAGATTGAGGTCTTTGAAATTACACGGCGCCATGTTGATGGCGACGCGTGTCTTCAGGCCCGCAGCCATCCACTCGCTGACTTGTTTGAATGCTTGCTGAAGCACCTCTGCGGAGAGCCTGTCCATCAATCCGGATTGTTCCGCCAACGGGATGATGATATCCGGCATAAGCAGACCGTGGGCCGGGTGGCGCCAGCGAATCAGGGCCTCCACGCCAACAAGTGAATTATCGGAAAAATTCACTTGTGGTTGAAAATGGGGTTCCAGTTCGCCATTGTCGATCGCCTGTTGCAGCTCCTGTTCAGAGGGAAACTCAAGGAATTCGATTGCATCGCGTGGTCTGTTTTTAGATGGGTAAACAATCGCGTTGAGCATATCCTCCAGTTCTCTGTAGCGGATCGGTTTGGTCAATGTACCGACGACGTGGAGACCCTGTTCTGAGGCGAGTTTTTGTGCGGAGTGGAGCACGCCGGTGTCATAGCCACTGATCAGTATGATAGAGGCAGTTGAAGAGCGCTCAGCCATAGTGCGCAGGAGTTCCACTCCATCGCGTCCAGGCATGATCAGGTCGAGTACGACCAGGTCAATGTCGTCCGAGAAGAATGCTTCGAAGCTGTCCGGGCGGTGAATGGAGATCGCTTCATAACCTAAATCCAGCGCGACATCACGCACAAACACGCCGATATCCGGTTCATCATCGATTACCAGCAATTTTCTCTTGTCAGCCATGATTTGTGTTGCCTATTGCTTTACGCAACAGCGCTTCAACCTCCTCCAGGCGAAAAGGTTTGGCGAGTGTGCCCAGTAGATTGAGTCCATGTGCCGTGGCGATCTGGCCAGCGCCTCTGAGCAGGGCCTTGTCATAACCGCTGACCATAATGATGGCGGCTTTGCACCCCTGCTCGGCCAGTGTGTTGATCAACTCAAATCCATCGGTATCCGGCATGAAAAGGTCGATCACCATCACATCATGGCGGGATTGGGTTTCTGCTTCCAGAAGTGCTTTTGCGCTGATGGATACTTCTGACTCAAAGCCGGTCATCTCGCCGACATCCGCGATCAGTGCGGCCATTTCCGGATCGTCATCAACGACAATAAGGCGTGGTTTACTCACGACTCCTCTCCATCCAGGGTCTCTCGAATGCGTTTCATCAGATCCTCTCTGCTATAGGGTTTTGTCAGGAGATTGGCGGCAACGCGCGCCTGATAATTTCTGGCGGCCGCCTTTTTGGTGAAGCCTGATGTGAACAATACCTTGAGGCCGGGGTTGAGTTCATTAGCCTGTTCCGCCAGTTCATAACCGTTCATACCACCGGGCATCACCACATCGCTGAACAGCAGCTTGATATCGTCTTTGGATTTGAGGATCGCAAGGGCTTCCGGCCCTCTGGTCGCAGTATAGATTCTGTAACCTGCCTCTTCCAGGTAGTCTCTGGCCAGATCCAGCAGGTCGTTTTCGTCGTCGACCACCAGAATTGTCTCATGGCCTTGAGAGACGAGGATTTCCTTAGTGTTTGTCTGTGGAGCCTGCTTCGCTGCTTCAATAGTACGAGGCAGATAGAGCCGGATGGTGGTGCCGACCCCGGCCTCCGAATAGGCTTTGACGTAACCGTAGGATCGCTGGGCAAATCCGTACACCATGCTCAGTCCCAGGCCGGTACCCCTATCTGGTGGTTTGGTGGTAAAGAAGGGGTCGAATATTTGCTCCATGATCTCCACCGGGATACCGCTGCCGTTATCGCTCACCGCCAATTGCAGATAGTCGCCGGGGGCAATGGTGGGATTCAGCTCGGTATATGCCGCGTCCAGCTGCCTGTTGGCGGTCTCAATAGTGAGTTTTCCTCCCTGCGGCATGGCGTCGCGGGCGTTGAGGATCAGGTTCAGCAGGGCATCCTCGAGATCGCCGGGGTCGATATGGGTTCGCCAGGGGGCGTCGGTCAGCTGCAGTTCCACCTCCACCTCCGGGGTCACCGAACGGGCAATCAAACTCTCCATGCCCCGTATCACCTGGTTGATGTCGGTGGGACGTGTCTCCTGTGACTGCTTGCGGGAAAATCCCAACAGCTGCCGGGTCAGATCGGCGGCGCGCAGGGCTGCCTTTGATGCGGAGTCCACCCGCTTGAGAGATTTGTCGTTGTCTTCAACCAGACGTTTGAGAAAGTCGAGGTTGCCGATAATGATGCCCAGCAGATTGTTGAAGTCGTGGGCGATGCCGCCGGTGAGCTGACCGATGGCGTCCATCTTCTGGGCGCGGCGCAAGACTTGTTCAGCGGCTTTCTGACCGGTCAGGTCGGTCACAAATGCCACTGCCGCCAAAGTTGCGCCTGTGTCTGTGTGTAAGGTGATAGCGTTGAAATAGACCGGGATGTTATGGCCATCACAGTGGCGTAGCTCGACCTCATAGTTGCGTCTGCTGGTTGTATCTATCCGTCCCATTTGTGTCCGGAAAATTTTCTGGTTCACTTCATCAGAGAAATCCAGGGGGGATCTTCCTGTCATTTCATCTGCCTGATAACCCAGCATCTCGCACAAGCGCTGATTCACTTCCAGAGTCTGGTGGTCAGGCCCAATCAACCAAACGCCTTCAGGCGCACCTTCAAAGATGGTGCGGTAACGCTCTTCACTGTTTTTCAGGGCCACCTCGGCCTGTTTGCGTCCTGTAATATCCCGCACAACGGCGATGAACTGTGGGCTGTCGGGTAACCTGCTGAGGCGGGCTTCGTACTGCCTGGGGCCTTGTGGCACTTCAAGACTATATTCGTATGTGGCCAGTCCTCCCTGTGTACTTACCTTAGCCAGATTATCATCAAACTGGGTGGCGATTGCGGGTGGAAGTACATCCTGCATGCGTTTGTCGAGGAAGGTCTCCGGCGGTACGTACAGGGCAGATGTTTGTTGGGCACGGTAGTCTCTTATAGTGCCGTCCCTGTCCATCAGGAAGAACAGGTCAGGCAGGGCCTGGAATACGGAATTCAATACCAGTTCGCCCTTACGCACCTTGGCTTCGGCCTGTTTGAGCTCGGTAAGGTCTACATCGATACTATACATCTCCGGTTCATTGTTTTTGTTCCGGAACATAACGTGGCTTGAAAAAACCTCTACCTGCGAACCGTCAGCCCTGCGAAGGGTCAGTTCCGAGGAAGGGATCTCTTCCTCCTCTTCCACCCAGGCATCGATGGCCGAAATTACCTGCTCACGCATTTCGTCTGGAATAATGAGGTCTTCCAACTGCTGACCGATGGCTTCATCTTCCGGATAACCATAGAGGGATTCGCTGGCTGGATTCCAGTAGATTATGCGGCGATTTTTGTCGCAGCCCTGCACGGCTATCGCATCGGTATGTTCGAACAGGCGGCTCAATCGTTCGTTGCTTTCCTGCATTTGGAACTCATCGAGCTTGCGTTTCGTAATGTCCTGGATGACTCCACTTAGCCCCAATACCTTCCCGCTTTCGTCCTGCAACTGCCTGGCCAGACAGTTGATCCAGCGGATTTCACCATCAGGACGGACAATGCGGTATTCCATGTCGTGTGCACGGCCATCCTCTACCGCGCACTGCAGGGATGAGAGCACAGGATTCCGGTCTTCCGGATGGAGCAGGCCAGTGAGAAATTCAGGGCCAACATTATCGGTGGCATCGATGCCAAAGATGCGAAAGATCTCATCCGACCAGGCAGCCTTCATTGTGCCGGCGTCGAGCGTCCAGTTTCCTATGTGGGCAAATGCCTGGGCTTCTTTCAGCAACTTCTGCTCACGGCCAAGTTGTTCCCTGCTCTCCAACAGCAAATCGTAATGAGCGTTGCGCCGTCGCTCGAAAAGGAAAAACAGAGTGCCCCCTGCCAGTCCAACCAGTACTACCACCACTCCAAGGATGTAAACCAGACGCTCAAACTGCCTGACTTGAGCAGCCATGTTCTGCTGAACGGCTGTTTCGGCCGCATCGGCGATGGTGATGACCTCCACAAAAACCTTGTCGAAGCGCTGATCCTCTCCCGATCCAGCTAGACTGCTTTGGGCTGTTTCAAGACGATTTAGTCCGACACTTTCAAAACGATCCATGTGATCCAGTGTCTTGAGGATCATGGCGCGGGGGATGGGATCATCGAGCGCCTGAAATTGCCCTTCCCGATTTTCTCCCCCCTCCAGCATTGCGTTGGCATACCAGCGTGCCTGGTTGAGATGCTGCCAAACCTGCTCCCGGTCCACCGTTGGGTCCTGTTGCACCAGCTCCTCGAACCAGAGGTGGTAGAGACTCAATTCATACTTGACCTCCATGGCAGCATCGATCAGGGGCGCGCTCTGCTTGGCGATTCTGAGCGCAATGCCTGAAGATGAGATGAGGATGGCCATGGCGGCCACCACGGCCAGGGTCACGATGACTATCACGCGTAGCGGTGAACTGCCTGTTGTCGTCATTTCTGTATGGCTCCTGCGATGCCATGGTTCGTATTACGAATGAACGGATCAATCATCAAGTGCCTCCCGCACCCGCCGGGCCAATTCAGCCTTGCCATAGGGTTTGCTTAACAGGGAAGCGGAGAAGCGTGCCTGACCATTTTGCGCCACTGCTTTTTTGGTGAAACCTGATGCAAGCAGTACCTTAAGTTTCGGATTTTTGGCGGTTGCCTGCTGGGCCAGTTCATAACCGCTCATGCCCGGCATCACCACGTCACTGAAAAGCAGATCTATCTGCCTGGATTTGTCCAGTATTTGCAGTGCTTGCCGGCCACTTCCCGCAACGACTGTTTGGTAACCGAGTGATTCCAGATGATTGCTGGCTATTTCTACCAGATCCGTCTCATCATCCACCACCAGGATGCTCTCGGTTCCTTTGGGTAATATTGCTTCGTTGTCGGCCGAGTGTGCGGAATTCTGAGGCTGGTCTCCTGAGCGGGGTAGGTAGAGATGAATGGTGGTGCCGATGCCAGGCTCGGAGTAGGCCTTGATATAGCCTTTGGAGCGTTGCACGAAACCATACACCATGCTCAAGCCCAGGCCGGTGCCTCTGCCCTCGGGTTTAGTGGTGAAGAAGGGTTCGAAGATGTGCTCCAGCGCCTTGGCGGGGATGCCGCTGCCGCTGTCACTGACAGCCAGTTGGACATAGTCACCCTTATCGACGATGGGATTTTGCCCCTCATAGATGGCATCGAGCACCCGGTTGGCGGTCTCGATGGTCAGGCTGCCACCGTTGGGCATGGCGTCCCGGGCATTGAGGACCAGGTTCAGCAGGGCGTCCTGCAAGTCGCCCTGGTCGATCTCGGTCAGCCAGAGTCCCTCCGCCAGCAGCAGTTCTACCTCTACTTCAGGGGTGACCGAGCGGGCGATCAGGCTCTCCATTCCCCAGATGACCTGGTTCAGATCTGTGGCGGTGATGTTTTTTGACTCGCGCCTTGAGAAACCGAGCAGTTGCTTGGTCAGATCTGCAGCACGCAAGGCTGCCTTGGTTGTGGTCTGCACCCGTTCACCGGCCTTTTTGTTATCCGCTACCAGCTGCTGGAGAAAGTCGAGATTGCCGAGCATGATGCCCAGCAGGTTGTTGAAGTCGTGGGCGATGCCGCCGGTGAGCTGTCCCACCGCCTCCATTTTTTGCGCCCGCTGCAGGCTCTCTTCGCTCTTCAGTCGATCGGTGATGTCGAGGAAAGTCGCCACTGCCCCCACGACTTCACCGTCTCGCCGGATCGGATAGGCGGAGAACTCCACCGGAAAACTGCTGCCATCCCGGCGCCAGAAGATGTCCTTGGCTGTGAGTGTCGCCTGACCGTCTCGCCAGGCGCCGGCGATGAGACACTCATCCAGTGAACGGGTTGTGCCGTCCGCCTTGCTATGGTGCATCATGGGGTGCATCTCTCTGCCGACCAATTCGCCGGCATGCTGATAACCCAGCATCCGAAGACAGGCCGGATTGACAATAGTGCAGCGCCCTTTTGCATCCAGGCCATAGATCGCCTCGGCGGTGGAATCGAGCAGATCCCGTACTTGCTGTTCACTCTCCCGGCGTGACGACTCGGCTGTCCGGCGCTGTTCCGCCATGTCGTTGAAGGCTGAGGCGAGGTCACACAACTCATCGTGTCCCTGAACCGGCACCCGGGCATCGTAATCACCCCTGGCCAGATCGCCCGCAACAGACTGGATCAGCGTCAGCCTGCGGGTGACCCATCTGCGCAGCAGCCAGGCGCCGAAGGCAAAGGCGAAGGCAAAGGCGAACAGGTGACCCCACATTTCAGTAATGCGTTGGGCCAACACCTCGTTCTCGATGAAATGGGCGGGTAGCTTGATACTCATCAGGCCGCGCAGATCACCCAGCTGGTAGTCATACGATGCGGCGTATGTTTCGCGGATGGTTTGTGGCGCTTCGTCACGTCCACCATGGCATTTCAGACAGTACTCCTCGGTCCAGATGGGGCTCGAGAAGTGGAAATAGGATTGCCCCTGTGAGTTCTTGAAGGGAACCAGGCGTTCTTTCTCCTTGGGGTTGGCGCGAAACCAAACCAATGCCTCCAGTTCGACTTCGTCGGCCTGATTGTCAGGGTTACGGGGGCGGTCGGAGACGTTGTTGAAGCTTAGTCCGCTGTCGCTCCAGTTCAGGAAGTCGTTGGAGATCCGGTTCATGGCGTGGGCCGGTAGAAAACCGAGGGTTTTCTTGTTCAGCGGCAGGCCGCTGTTGATGAATTGATGGTGATAGACCCGGCGGGTGGCCATCAGGACCCCTCGGATCTCCAACGCATCCTGGCGCAGGTTTGCCAGCATCTGCTCATGGGTCTGTCGGTAGCCGATGATCTCCACCAGGATAAAGGTGGCGATCAGCACCGAACCGAAAGCGAAAAGTAGTTTTGACTGAAGCTTCATTGCTTACAATATGTTGTCCTTAGTCATCTGAAAATAATAGAAGCACAGCTGGCTTTGGGCAACAGCTATCAGAATGTGGTGATGTCGTATTTTACTGATATTCCTCAACCTTCTTCCTGCTGGAAGGGGATTGGCGCTGGTGCGGCGGTTTGTGAATCAGACCATTGGATATGGGTAGATTGCCAAGGTTAAAGAGTCGTTGATATCTGCCGATAGTCTCATGCAAGAGGGGAGATTTTGGATGTCCCCATGGAAATGATGCTTTTCAAGGAGCGGGGAACGTGACTTTTTCCATTAAGCAGAAACTATTGGGGATTGTTGGGCTGTTGGTAGCGGCTTTAAGTGCCACCGGTCTCTACTGGGGATTTGTGCCGGCAATGGTCGATAATCGGCATAGTCAGGGCCTGGAGATAGCCAACCAACTTGCCGATCGTATTTTGGGAGCAGCGTCTCATCAGGCGCTTGAACGTGGACTTACCAACACCCTTATTGCGCAATTCAATCTCACGGGAAGTTTTGACTCCGCACTGATGGGCAAAGTCCGGGTGCAGCGGGAGCGAGCCGGGAAGGAGGTGCAGGTGGCCCTGGGATTGGCCGACTCGATCAGTCAGGAGGATTGGGTCAGCGGTTCATTTCTGAGGCAACTTTCAGCGTTTCGTCATGGCCGGGCTGCGGCCAATAAAGCCAGATCCGCCGTCGATGCCATGTTGTCTGGAGCCGGTGCGGGGATTGATTCCTCCCGCTGGATTGAGGTGATGACAGAGTATATCCGTTCGGGAGCCAGGTTACGGCTTGAGGCTTTTTTGGCGCAAGCGCCTGAAGAGATGGCCGTACAGATCAATCGATCGATCAAGCACTCAATCTGGTTGATTTCAGAACATGCGGGTTTGGAGCGGGCGCAGCTTGGCCGGGCCACGTCCCATCGCCAGCCTCTATCAGAGGACGAACTTGCGGCCCTTAACGCCAATCGTGCCATCGTCGATGAGCATTTCGGATTGTTGGATGAAGGCATCGAGCAGTTGCTTTATCAAATAGGGGATGTCGATCAGCAGGCCGCGGATGATGTGTCCAAGGCGCTGCAAAAGGCGAAAAGCGTTTTCCTCGGCGGGTATCAACAACTCAGAGAGCGGATATATGCACAGCGGGAGACGGGCGAGTATCCCGTCACCTCTCAAGAGTGGCTGAAGGCCTCAACCCAGGCTATAGATACCGTGCTTGATCTGAACCGGGCCGTCAGTCGCTTGGCGGCCTATGGCCTTGGGCTTGCGAAGAGTCGCTCAGAAGTTCAACTTTGGCTGACCTCGGTGCTTATGTTGCTGGGGTTGCTGCTTGCCGCGTCTGGTATAGCCGGTGTACTTTCAATTACCCGCCGGATTGAACACTTTGAAACAACCCTTGTAGATGGAATCAAGACTAAAGATCTGACTCTGCGGCTGCCTGCGGACAAGATGGATGAGTTGGGTCATATGGCCAAGGCATACAATCAGCTTTCGGCGCAGATCGAAACGCTTGTCACTCAGTCGATGAAGGCGGCTGTCTCGGTTGCAAATGCCGCCACAAAGATGGGGGATGTGGCCAAGCAGACCCTAAACGGCATTCAAATACAGCAGCTCGAAACAGGAGAGGTTACGGACAATATTGACCAGATGGTGGTCAGTATCAGGGAGGTGGCGGCGAACTCCAATCAGGCTTCCGAGTCGGCTAATCAAGCCAGGCAGCTGGCGGCGGAAGGTATGGGCGTAACCCAGGACAGTATCTCGGCCATCAATGCGCTGGCCAAGGATATTCAACAGGCTGAAGGGGTGATGCACCAGCTGGAAACCCATAATCAGGAGATCGGCGGTATCGTGGCAGTGATTCGCGGTATCGCCGAGCAGACCAACCTGTTGGCCCTGAATGCAGCGATTGAAGCGGCCAGGGCAGGTGATTCGGGACGGGGGTTCGCCGTTGTTGCGGATGAAGTGCGGAATCTTGCCCAGAGCACGCAGGAGTCCACCCAGGAGATTGAAAGTATTATTGACCGGCTCAAAGGCTCAACGGACGAGGCGGTAGTGGTTATGAAGCGGAGCAGTGAACAGGCCGTGGAGAGTGTTTCCCGGGCTGATGAAACCGGTGTGGCATTGAATGCTATCAGTGAATCGGTCAACACTATTACTGACATCAATGCCTTGATTGCAGAGTCTACGGAGGGGCAAGTCACAATCTTTTCCGGTTTGTCGCAGAATATGCAGTCCAACATTCAGCAGTTCTCCCAGCTCTCGTCCATGAGCGCGGATCAAACCCGTGACTCAAGTGTGCAGTTGGGCGATGCGGTGGGGGAGCTGCAGTTGTTTGTCAACGAGTACACGGTTAGCGGGCAGATCCACAGTAAGCTTCAGGCCTCCAAGTACACCCACCTTGCCTGGAAGACCCGCATAAGGGGTTTTCTGGACGGCACCTCCACAGTGACTCAGGATGAAGTGGTTTCCCATCTCCATTGTGACTTCGGGAAGTGGTATCACTCAGCTGATGCCAGTGAATACATGAATATCCCGGAAATGGTAGCTATTGACAGGCCACATGAAGAACTTCATCAAGCGATAACCGAGGTCGTCAAGCTCAAGGACCAGGGCAGAACAGAGGCAGCAGAGTCCCTTTTCCAGAAAATCGATCTACTCTCCAGCGAGGTCGTCTCTCTTATCGAGCAAGTGGAGCAGCATTTGGGTATTGCTGTAGCGCCTTCCAAGAGCAATCGGGAAGATGCTTTCACGAAAGCCGTGGATGATGTGTTGTTCTAACTCGGATTTCGGCGTTCAATTTACCTGGTAGGGTGCGCCATGCGCACCGGAAAAAGCAGCAATCATGGTGCGCGGGTTGCATCCTACGTTCGTCACCCCATGCGGACCAGGCAGTAGGCTGCGGGCGTGGAAGTTTGAGGCTGGTTCGTATACCATGAGAAGTTCCCTGTGCGGTTCAGTCCGCTTTGTTACCCGGAGTGAAAGTAAAGATGGCTCGCGTTACCGTTGAAGATTGTCTCGATTACGTGGATAACCGGTTTGATCTGGTCCTGCTGGCGACCAAGCGTGCCCGGCAGCTGGTCAATGGCGTGGAGCCGCTGATACCTTGGGAAAATGACAAACCGACGGTGGTGGCGCTGCGGGAGATTGCCGACGGTCTGATCACTCACCAGGACGTGGATGCCGCAAATATGGCGAAACAGGATGTTGTGGTTGATGACGGTGCTGCGTTCGATGCCTCTCCAATGGTACAGCCTGGCGCATAATTCTCCCTGTTTACGCCGCAGGCCAAATCCCCCTTGGATTTGATCTTGCATATCGGAGGGAAATCGGCACAGAATCCATCATAGGTATGATGGAGTGCTGAATGAGCAACCTGCTTAATCAAACCGGCCACCGGCAGGACGCTGATCAGGAAAAACCCCGTTTTCTGATCAGTGATCTCTGCGCCTATCTGGAAAGTTATCTCGACTCCGATCAGGTGCGCGAGGTCTATCGCGCCTATCTGTTCGGTGCCGAAGTCCACTCCGGCCAACACCGCAAAACCGGTGAGCCCTATATCTATCACCCGGTCGCCGTGGCGCGCATACTCGCTGAGATGCGTATGGACCACAACTGCCTGATGGCGGCGATTCTGCATGATGTCATTGAGGATACCCCCACCGCCAAGGAGCAGTTAGCCGATACCTTCGGTGTTGAGATTGCCGAGTTGGTGGATGGCGTCAGCAAGCTTTCCAAGATCGATTTTCAATCCCAGGCCGAGGCGCAGGCCGCCAGTCTGCGTAAGATGCTGCTGGCGATGACCAAGGATATCCGGGTCATCATGATCAAACTCGCTGACCGTCTGCACAATATGCGCACCCTGGGGGTGATGCGTCCGGAGAAGGCGCGCCGTATCGCGCGCGAAACCCTGGATACCTATGCGCCAATCGCCAACCGTTTGGGCATCAACAGCGTCCGCCTGGAGCTTGAGGATTTGGGGTTTGCCGCGTATTGGCCAATGCGCTACAGGGCGCTCAGGCAGGCGGTGAGCGAATCGCGCGGGCAGCATAAGGAGTTGGTCGCGAATGTGGAGGCTGCGCTGCTCAACCGTCTTGTGCAGGAAGGGATGGATGGGCAGGTCTACGGGCGGCAAAAACATCTCTATAGCATCTACCGCAAGATGCAGGAGAAAAACATCACCTTCTCTGATGTGGTGGATGTTTTTGCTTTTCGCATCATCGTCGACCGGCTCGATACCTGCTACCGTGTTCTTGGCGCTATACACAATCTCTACAAACCGATGCCGGGCCGCTTCAAGGATTATATTGCCATCCCCAAGGCCAATGGCTACCAGTCGTTGCACACCGTGTTGTTCGGACCGCAGGGCATTCCCATCGAGATACAGATCCGTACCGAAGAGATGGACCGGCTTTCAGAGTCTGGCATTGCTGCCCACTGGATGTATAAGTCAGGGGACTCCGGTGGCATTGTGATGAGTACCCGTGCCTCAGACTGGTTGCAGAACCTGCTTGAGATGCAGCAGGGTGTCGGTGATTCGGTGGAGTTTCTTGAGCATGTCAAGGTAGATCTATTCCCGGATGAAGTCTATGTCTTCACCCCTCGTGGCCGTATTTTGGTATTGCCGAAAGGTGCTACGGTGGTCGATTTTGCCTATACAGTCCATACGGATGTAGGTAATACCTGCGTAGCTGCGCGGGTCGACCGGCGTCTGGTTCCGCTGCGTACCCGGCTGCGCAATGGTCAGACTGTCGAGATCATCAATGCCGAAAATGCCACCCCGAGTCCTGCCTGGCTCAACTATGTGGTGACAGGCAAAGCCAGGGCCAACATCCGGGCATTTCTGAAGAATCTTCAGGGCCAGGTTGCGGTTGATCTGGGTCGGCGACTACTTGAAAGAGAGCTTAAACGGTTCCAGATCAGCCTGGATGCGCTGGGAGAAGAGAAGATACAGCAGGTGCTTGAAGAGTACCGCCTGGAGAGCCAGGATGATCTGTTGGCGGAGATCGCCCTGGGCAACCGAATGCCTTTGCTGATAGCAAGACGTTTGGCAGGGGAGGATTTGGCAACGCCGGTTGAAACGGCGGATACCCCAGGAGCGGAGTCGGCTGGAGGACTCTCCATCGAGGGCACCGAAGGCATGGTGGTCAGCTTTGCCAATTGTTGTCGGCCGATCCCCGGCGATCCTGTAATGGGGGTATTCAATCCGGGAAAGGGTATTGTTATCCACAGGCATGGGTGTCGAAACCTGGGTGAATTCAACAAACAGGGCCACAACTGGATCGAGGCACAGTGGGGATCGGATATTGAGACCGAGTTTGCCACGGAGATCCGGGTTGAGGCGGGCAATCGCCGGGGTGTGTTGGGTACGGTGGCCGCGACGATTTCGGAACAGGGATCCAATATAGAAAATGTGACTTCCCAGGAGCGGGATGGCCTCTTCTCCACGCTGGTCTTTGTCATTACAGTGAAAGACCGGGTGCATCTGGCCAAAATCATGCGCAGTCTTCGGGTTATTCCCTCCGTATTGAAGATATCGAGACAGAGTATTTAGGTAACTATCCACTCTGTCTTTGCAGGCACGTTATAGG
The DNA here is from genome assembly GCA_019623805.1 of Gammaproteobacteria bacterium (ex Lamellibrachia satsuma). NCBI lineage: Bacteria > Pseudomonadati > Pseudomonadota > Gammaproteobacteria > Gammaproteobacteria bacterium (ex Lamellibrachia satsuma). The sequence continues at coordinate 1,685,839 of CP053680.1, read as the reverse complement.
GTTTCTGCGTACCTGGACGGGAGCAGAGGCCAATCGATCTGAATCGTTATATGTTTAGAACCTTATCCAACCTTGTCAGGAGTTGTTCCAATGAGTCGAGAGATTATTCGCACCGATCAGGCGCCCCAGGCTATCGGGACCTATTCACAGGCAGTGAAGTGCGGCACTACGGTCTACCTCTCTGGACAGATCCCGCTGGTGCCTGAAACCATGGAGATGGTGGGAGGGGATGTCGAAATGCAGATCCGCCGGGTATTTGATAATCTGCAGGCGGTGGCGCGTGCGGCAGGCGGCACACTTGCCGACGTGGCAAAATTGAATGTTTTTCTCACGGATCTCAGCCATTTTCCCGTGGTGAATCAGGTGATGGCTGAATATTTCAGTGAACCCTATCCAGCGCGCGCCGCCATTGGTGTTGCCGCCCTGCCGAAGGATGCCGCTGTGGAGATGGACGCGGTGATGGAGTTGTAACCGTTCAGCAGGGATGCCGGTTCAGCTACGCTTGAACCGGCCTACAATGGTAACTTAGCGTAGCGGAATTCGTAAAGACAAGGTGTAGGCCTGATCAAGCGTAGCGGATCGGGCAGTGATCGTTAGATATAGACAATAGCCAGTCAATTGCACAGGAGATAACACTAATGAAGATTCGTCGGTTATTTATCAAGAGCGGCATTGCCGCATTGGTTTTCTCTCTGGGTCTGTCCGCGCCAGTGAGCGCAGCAAAACGGTATGTGTTCAGCGGGGGGCCTGCAGGCGGTACATTTCAGGTGGTTGCCAATGCGGTTCAGGTCTACGGTCCGGTAAAAAACAACAAGACCTACAAGGTCAAGGCCCAGTCCTCCGCAGGTTCAGTGGAGAACCTTCGCAAGGTGAATAAAGGACGGGCGCACTTTGGCGTGGTCTATTCTGGACATGTCTACCTTGGTCGTGAAGGCCGGCTGAAGAATGACGAAAATAAGTATGAAAACGTCCTGGCACTCTCCTATCTTTATGGTGCCCCTGCCCAGTTGGTGGTGCGCAAGGGTTCCGGTATCAAAAGCATCAAGGATCTTGAGGGCAAGAAGGTGGGCGTGGGTAATGCGGGCTCAGGTGCATTCGCCAACTGCGAACTCTTTTTCAGCCATCTGGGAGTGTGGGATAAGGTCGAACGAAACGCCATGGGTTATAATGACGCCGCTTCGGCGTTTGGCAATAATCAGCTGGATGCCTTCTGGCTTTTTACCGCTTTTCCCAGTGGTGCGGTGATCATGGCGGCACAAACCAATGACATCGATCTCATTGATCTCAGAGCCGATGCGAATTCGAGCGGTTTCTTCAAACGTTATCCCTACTTTTCAGAACTCTCGGTGCCTGCGGGTACCTACAAAGGGGTGGATTACGAGACACCCTCCTTTCAGGATTCATCGCTTTGGGTAGCCAATGCCAAGGTGCCGGAAGATGTCGTGTATGACATGTTGTCAAAAGTCTATACCGATGAGGGGCTGGCACACATGCGGAGTCAGAAAAAAACCTTCAAGGAGATGAGCATCTCTACCGGCGTCAACGGTATCGTCACACCGATGCATCCGGGGGCAGAGAAGTTCTGGAAAGAGAAGGGCATGTTGTAAATGTCAGCGTGTAGGTTGGGTTACGCTGCGCTAACCCAACCTACACCGACTCATTTACGGAAGAAGTACCGATATGTTTGAAAAACTGCACAAGATTGAGCAATGGCTGTTCGATATCCTGGCTGTTTTTCTGGTGCTTTTCTACTCCTACTCTGCAGTATTGGAGCCGGCGGCCACTCAGTATCACCGTGGTATCTACATTATTATTACCTATGTCCTGGTGTTCCTGCTTTATCAATCGAAGAGCCGGATCGGAAGGGGTATCGACTATCTGTTGATCCTTCTATCCATTGCCACTATCGGCTACTGGATGTTCAATTTTGAAGCGATCAATTATCGTGCAGGTGCGGAGACGGAACTCGATAAAATAATCGCAATGGTCGGTGTGCTGCTGGGCGTCGAGTTGGCGCGCAGAGTGGTGGGCAATGTCTTCGTTATTATAGGCAGCATCATGCTCTTGTACGGGGTCTATGGCGACTATATGCCGGACCTTATCTCCCATGCCGGAGATACCTTTCCCGATCTCTGTTCCAGTATCTTCTATAAGAGCGATGGTGTCTTCGGCATCATGGCTAACGTTCTGGCCACCTATATCCTGCTGTTCGTGGTGTTCGGCGCCTTTCTGGAGAAGAGTGGCGCACAGCGTTTCTTCATCGATTTTCCCCTGGCTGCAGTGGGCCATAAACTGGGTGGACCCGCCAAGGTGTCGGTCATTGCCAGCGGTCTGTTCGGGTCCATCTCCGGCAGCGCCATCGCCAACACGGTATCCACCGGTGCCTTCACTATCCCGATGATGAAGAAGGCAGGTTTTAAACCCCATGTGGCGGGGGCGATTGAGCCGGCTGCCTCCATCGGTGGAATGTTCATGCCGCCCATCATGGGTGCGGGCGGTTTTATCATGGCCGAGATGACAGGCCTGCCCTATTCGCAGATCATGCTGGTGGCTCTGTTTCCCGCCTTGATGTACTTCTTCAGTGTCTTTGTCATGGTTCACTATGAAGCGAAAAAGTACGATATCGTGGGTGAGCGTTCCGCCGAGAGCGCGATGGAGATTCTCAAGAAGGAGTGGTTCTATATACTGCCTCTGGCAGTGATCACTGTCCTGATGCTGATGGGTTACTCTCCGGGTTATGCGGCGATTATCGGTATCGTTACCTCTATTGCCGTCAGCTGGTTCAGGAAGGAGACCCGCATCGGGCCAAAGGGGTTTGTGACGGCGGCGCGAGCCGGAGCGGAGAACAGTCTCAAGATCGGCGCCACTGTGGGTGTTATCGGTATTATCATTGGTGTGCTGACTTACAGTGGACTGGTACTTACCTTTGCCGACATAGTCATCGAGCTGGCGGATGGAAAACTGTTTCTCACCATTCTGCTGATTGCCCTGGCTTCGCTGGTGTTGGGTATGGGCGTACCGGTGACGGCGGCCTATCTGATTACTGCGGTGGTGGCGGTGCCTGCCTTGACACATCTGGGAGTGAATGAGCTTGCAGCCCATATGATCGTCTACTGGCTCTCTCAGGACTCCAACATTACACCGCCGGTCTGTATCGCCGCGTTCGCCGGTGCCACTATCGCCAAGGCCAACATGTGGAAGACAGCATTCACCGCATTCAGGTTCGCCAAGTTTCTCTATCTGGCGCCTTTTCTGTTTGGTTACGTGCCGGCATTTTCTCTGGATGGCAGTGCCATGGATATCGTCCTCGTCTTCATGCTTATCATTGTCGGTACCTACGCTTATGCCTGGTTCCTGAGTGGAATCTGGCTGCAGTACTTCAGAAAAGCCGAAGATCAATGAGTCGCCTGAATTAAGCTGCAAATCAGCTATCATTGGGCAAACAGCTCAAATAACAGATAGATATAGAGTGGATAGAGACTTACAACAACTTATCGAAGTCAACGCCAAGGGGCGGGTGTTCGTCACCTGTAGTTCCTGTGGGATTACCGATCCGTCGATAATTCAGTACTACGGTGATGTGATCAGACAGGCGATAGAGGCGGGTATAAGTGGCGATCCCTCTCCATTGGCATTCAATAAACTGCTGGATGAACAGATCGCGTGGTTGGAAGCGGAACTGGCCCGCGAGAGTGATGCCCGTGAAGAACAGGCAAATCAAGTGGTAAAGGATGGTGACTCGCCTCAAAAGAGCGTGAGGAAAGAGAGTGGCTACGTTCCTGAAGCTAAATCGATGCCAGAAAAACTTGCCGACCGCCGTGCAAATATGGACACCTTGCTCAAAAATGAGTGTGTCACGCTGAAACTGATAACGCCAGGGCAGGCCAAAAAGATGACCAGAAGGTTTCTCGGTAAGGATCCAAAGGTTGCCGAAGAGGAAGTGGTTGTGGAGTTGCGCAACACGCTCTATTCCCAGATACGCCAGTTCATTCGCAGTCACGAAGGTGGGCCTTGGTCGTCCCATAGCGCCCAGAGTGATCTGCGCATGGATATTGCTTCGACCAAAAGTGTCAGGGCAGTGGTAACCCTGACCCAGCATATTTTCAATGAGCGGGATGAGTGGTTACAGGAGAATAAAGGCGGTCTGGCCGGGCGTTTTTTCGGTGGCCGTTTCTGGACCAAACGTTGATTGCGAGACGCACTAAAATCAGTCGGGAAAAACATGGGCAAACAATACGATTCGATCAATGACAAGCTGGTGGACTTCATTATTCGGCAGCAGATCTTTTTTGTTGCTACCGCAGCGGCGGATGGACGCGTCAATCTATCACCCAAGGGGATGGACAGTCTGCGTGTGGTCAGTCCGAACCAGGTGGTTTGGCTCAATCTGACCGGCAGTGGCAACGAAACAGCAGCCCACCTGCTGGAGAGTGACCGCATGACCCTGATGTTTTGTGCCTTTGACGCTGATCCGAAGATCCTGCGGTTGTATGGTCATGCAGCGGTTCATCATGAGGGAAGTGCTGAGTGGGATGCCCATATCGGACGATTTCCCAGTCTGCCGGGGGCGCGTCAGATCGTGGTGATGGACGTGGATCTGGCGCAGACATCCTGCGGATTCGGGGTTCCCCTGTTCGAATACCAGGGTGACCGGGATACCTTGAAGGAGTGGGCGAACAACAAAGGTGAAGAGGGGATCAGGGAGTATTGGCAGAAGCGCAACAGTGTCAGTCTGGATGGGAAGCCGACGGGGATGGGGAAAAGTGACAGGTGAAAGATGACAGGTGACAGGTGACAGGGCGAGTTTAAAAAGTTATTGTTAAATAAGGGCTTGACGCATTTCTGGGCCGACGCCAACTTTGGAAACCTGAAACCTGAAACCTGAAACCTGAAACCTGAAACCTGAAACCTGAAACCTGAAACCTGAAACCTGAAACCTTTCCTTTCACTCTCCGCAAACCGTCACTGTAACCCGTCGCCGATGAGGATGGGTGCGATGCTCCCAAAGATAGATGCCCTGCCAGACCCCCAATCCCGGACGTCCATCGATAACCGGAAAGCTCATGTCCATGTTGGTCAGGATGGAGCGGATATGCGCCGACATGTCATCAGGTCCCTCATCCCTGTGATCGAATATCGGGTCGCCGTCCACCACCAGGCGCGACATGAACTTTTCCAGATCGGATCGAACATCAGGGTCTGCATTTTCGCAAAGGATCAGTGAGGCGCTGGTATGCTGAATGAATAACTGGCAGATGCCGGTTTTGATAGCGGAATGCCGGACGATCTCGTGAACCTGGCTGGATATGTCATAGGTGCTGCGTCCCCGGGTTTCGATCTGTATCGTCTCCTGTACCACCATTTTTTATTCCTCATACTATCTGGCATGCTATGGGCACGAAGTGTAACTGGAACCCACCGCGATTGAAAAAGGATCACTCACCGATAAACCTGGAATCCTGCCCCATCACCTCCCTCAAGCGGGTGGGACCGAAGGTTGCCGAAAAGCTGGCGCGTCTGCGTATCCACACTATTCAGGATCAGCTCTTCCATCTGCCTTTGCGCTATCAGGATCGTACCCGGGTTCAATCCATCGGCTCGTTACGCCATGGGGATCAAGCGGTTATCGAAGGGGAGGTGGATCTGGCCGATATCAAGTTTGGCCGTCGGCGTTCATTGCTGGTGCAGATATCGGATGGGACAGGCTCTCTTCTCCTGCGTTTCTTCTATTTCAGCAATGCCCAGAAGAGCAATCTGAGCCGGGGCGTCCGGTTGCGCTGCTTCGGCGAGGTGCGTAACGGCCCGAACAGTCTGGAGATGGTGCATCCTGAATACCAACAGATTAATGCCGAAACGCCATTGGCGGTGGATGAGTGCCTGACACCGATCTATCCGACCACTGAAGGGGTGCATCAACTCACCTTACGAAACCTCAGTGACCAGGCGTTGGCATGGCTCGAAGAGGCGCCTTCCACACTGCAGGAATTGTTGCCGGATCAACTGCTGCAGCGGTTCAGACTGCCCGATCTGGCAGCAGCAGTTCGTTATCTGCATCGACCGCCTCCGGATGCACCCCAGCATCAGTTGGCGGAGGGTATCCACCCTGCCCAACAGCGATTGACATTCGAGGAGTTGCTGGCCCACCAGATCAGTCTGCGTGAACTGCGACAGCGCCATCAAGAGACGTCGGCACCAACCCTGCCGGGGGATGGACATCTGCGTGACAGCTTATTGGATAGGCTGCCCTTCCAGCTGACAAGCGCGCAACAGCGGGTGGTGGCGGAGATAGCAGCGGATCTCGCCCGGCCTCACCCGATGCAGCGACTGGTGCAGGGGGATGTGGGTTCCGGCAAAACCATCGTCAGTGCATTGGCTGCGCTGCAGGCGGTGGAGTCAGTCTATCAGGTCGTCATGATGGCCCCCACCGAACTGCTGGCGGAGCAGCACCTGCGTAACTTTGCCGATTGGCTGACACCGCTGGGGGTGGAGATGGCCTGGCTCACCGGTCGTCTGAAGGGCAAGCAGCGGGAGCAGGCTTTGGCGCGGGTGGCAGATGGTAGCGCCAAGGTTGTGGTGGGGACCCACGCTCTCTTTCAGGGGGATGTGAGTTTCTTCGACCTGGGTTTGGTGATCATCGATGAACAGCACAGATTCGGCGTCCACCAGCGTCTGGCCCTGCGGGAGAAGGGGATAAAGCGGGGGCGCTGGCCACATCAGCTGATCATGACAGCCACCCCCATTCCCAGGACCCTGGCGATGACCGCCTACGCCGATCTCGATATCTCCATCATCGATGAGTTGCCGCCGGGCAGAAAACCGGTGACCACGGTTGCCATCCCGGACAACCGCCGCGACGAGGTGGTGGCGCGTGTTCGGGCCGCCTGCGCCGAAGGCCGTCAGGCCTATTGGGTCTGCACCCTGATCGAGGAGTCGGATGTGCTGCAGTGCCAGGCGGCGGAAGATACCGAGCGCCTGCTGGCGGAGGTACTGCCAGAACTGCAGGTGGGTCTGGTGCATGGCCGGGTGAAGCAGGAGGAGAAGGAGGCGGTCATGGCCCGCTTCAAAACAGGTGAGTTGGATCTGCTGGTGGCGACAACGGTGATCGAGGTGGGGGTGGATGTGCCTAACGCCAGTCTGATGATTGTAGAAAATCCGGAGCGACTGGGTCTGGCCCAACTGCATCAGCTGCGGGGGCGAATCGGACGGGGTAGCACGGAGAGTCACTGCGTACTGATGTATCATGCGCCCCTGTCGCAGAATGCCAGGCAGCGGTTGGCTATTCTGCGTGACTCCAATGACGGTTTTGTGATTGCCAATAAGGATCTGGAGATGCGTGGCCCCGGTGAGGTACTGGGTACCCGGCAGACCGGGGAGATGCAGTTGCGTATCGCCGACCTGGTGCGGGACCAGGACCTTCTGGACGACGTGCGGGAGGCTGCCGATCTGATGCTGGCATCTCATCCCGAAAATGCGGCGGCACTGGTGCGGCGCTGGCTGGGTGAACGGGCTGAGTATGGTAAAGTTTAATGATTTTTCAGTAGATCGGGTTAGATGCGCGTGAAATAATGTGCTTAATTCCAGCTTTGTAGCACTGCGCATTTAATCCGGCCTACTGAAAACTATGGAGTATCTGAGTTAATTGTCATTTCGAGCATAGCGAGAAATCTCAACCTACGTAGCCTATTGATCGCAAGGTGGTTTGAGATCTCTCCCTGCGGTCGAGATGACAATAATCCAGTTAATCAGAAGTTCCCTATCGTTTAGGTGAGGCATAGCTCCCACAATTTAATGTCCCGGCATGAGAAAAAGAGTGGTCACCCCCAGAGCAGTTCTCCGACAATTGTTGCTGATCACGGCGCTGAGTCTGTCATCGATTGGCGCGCAGGCTGCGGAGATCCGGGTGGCAGTCGCCTCGAATTTCAGTGGGACGATCAAGGAGATCGCTCAGCGGTTCGAGATCCAATCCGGTCACAAGGTGATCCTGAGTGTTGGTTCCACCGGCAAGCACTATGCGCAGATCCGCAACGGCGCCCCTTTTGACCTTTTTTTTGCAGCGGATACCCGTCGCCCCAAACTGCTGGATGAATCAGGTCTGATTATTTCCGGCAGCCGTTTCACCTATGCCGTCGGGCGGGTCGTATTGTGGAGTCCCAAAGCGGGTTATGTGGATAAGCAGGGGTTGGTACTTGAGCAAGGAGATTTTCGTTTCCTTGCTGTCGCAAACCCAAAGCTTGCCCCCTACGGCAGAGCGGCAAAGGAGGTGCTGCAGACCCGTGGTCTGTGGAAAAAGCTGCGCGGGCGTATGGTGCGGGGTGAGAACATCGGCCAGGCCTTCCAATTCGTGAAGAGCGGCAATGCAGAACTGGGATTCGTCGCCTACTCCCAGATAAAACAGCCGCATAGCGAGCCTTCCGGATCGCTCTGGGAGGTGCCCCAGTCGCTCTATCGGCCCATCGAACAACAAGCGGTATTGTTGCGGGACAGGCCTGCTGCCAGAGCCTTGCTGGAATTCGTCAGGGGAGATGAGGCGGTAACAATCATCAGAGGCTACGGTTATGGAACAGAGAGCGATAGCTGATGTTGGATGAGGGCGATCTCGCCGCACTCTGGATAACGCTGCGATTGGCGGGGCTGACCGTGGTGATTCTGCTGCTGCTCGGTACGCCGCTCGCCTGGTGGTTGTCCAGAACCCAGCGGCGTTTCAAAGCGGTGGTGGAGGCTGTGGTGGCGCTGCCGCTGGTGTTGCCGCCAACGGTGCTGGGATTCTATCTGCTGGTGGCTTTGGGACCCAACGGACCGGTGGGTGGTCTGATGATGACGCTGGGGGGGGAGCCACTTGCTTTCACCTTTGCCGGGCTGGTGATAGGTTCTGTTTTTTACTCACTCCCTTTTGTGGTGCAGCCCCTGCAGGGGGCGTTTGCTGCCATTGGACGCAGGCCGATGGAGGTCGCCGCTACTCTTGGCGCCTCACCCCTGGATCGGTTCTTCACGGTTGCGGTGCCGCTTGCCCGTCCCGGTTTCCTCACTGCGGTGGTACTCGGTTTTGCACATACTGTAGGCGAGTTCGGCGTGGTGTTGATGATAGGCGGAAACATCCCCGGCGAGACCCAGGTGCTCTCCATTGCGATCTACGACCATGTTGAAGCGCTGGAGTATGGTCATGCCCACTGGCTGGCCGGAGGCCTGCTGCTGCTCTCTTTCCTGTTGCTGCTGGCGGTGTATGTCCTGAATCGCCGCTTCAAGGTGGTGTGACGGTGACGATCGAGGCCCGCTTTCTGATCGAACGGGACGACTTTACCCTGGATGCTGATTTTACAGTGCCCGCTCAGGGGATCAGCGCAATTTTCGGGGCTTCTGGCTGCGGCAAGACGACCCTGTTGCGGGCCATTGCAGGCCTTGAGCTGCCGGCCAGAGGTTATCTGAAGATAGCCGGAGAGGTCTGGCAGGATGGTGAGCGTTTTTTGCCGCCCCATCAGCGGCCCCTGGGTTATGTTTTTCAGGAGGCGAGCCTTTTTCCACACCTTTCGGTGCTGGGGAATCTCAAGTATGGCTACAAAAGGCTCCCGCCGGAGGCGCGGCGGGTCGATTTCGACCAGGCGGTCACCCTGCTTGGTATCGCTCCCCTGTTGGCCCGTCGTCCCGAAGGGCTCTCCGGAGGCGAACGCCAGCGGGTGGCGATTGCCCGGGCGTTGCTCACCAGTCCCCGGCTGCTATTGATGGATGAGCCACTGGCGGCCCTTGATCGTCAGAGCAAGACAGAAATCCTGCCCTTCCTCGAACGGCTGCATGAGGAGCTGTCGATCCCGGTACTCTATGTCAGTCATGCGCCGGATGAAGTGGCCCGGCTTGCGGATCAACTGGTGCTGTTGGAACGGGGCAGGGTGAGGGCATCCGGTCCGATTGGTGAGATGTTAACCCGTGTTGACCTGCCACTTGCTCATGGTGATGAGGCAGAGGCGGTCGTCGAGGCGAGGGTTGCAGAGCATGACGAGACGTTCCATCTCACCCACCTTGAATTTCCCGGCGGCCGTTTCACCGTGGCGAGAAAAGATCTGCCCCTGGGGCAGCCGGTGCGTCTGCGTCTGCTCGCCCGGGATGTCAGTTTGAGCCTCGAACGGCACGAGGGCACCAGCATCCTGAATATCTTCCCGGCAAAGGTTGAAACCCTGGTCGGTGAAAATCCTGCCCAGTTGATGGTGCGCCTGGATGCCGGGGGCGTACCGATTCTCTCCCGTATCACCCGCAAGTCAGCAACTATTCTTGCCCTAGAACCAGGAAAATCGGTCTATGTGCAGGTCAAGACAGTTGCGCTGTTGGGCTGATTGGCGGCATGATTTGTCCCGGATTTAACGATTTGGGAAACATCGATGGGTAATTCACTGCAGGATCAGTTCCTGAAAACGGGCTTGGTGGACAAACAGCAGGCGAACAAGGCTAAAAAAAACGTCCGCAAAAAGAGTAATCAGCAACGCAACAGCAAAGAAAAGATCGTCGATGAGAACAAGCTGCGGGTGCAAGAGGCCCAAGCGAAAAAAGCAGCGCGGGATCGGGAACTCAATCGGCAGCAGAAAGCGCAGGCTGAGCAACGGGCGATTGCCGCTCAGGTTAAACAGTTGATCGAGATGAACCGTCTGCCAAGGAACAAGGCTGAGGTTCCCTACAACTTCACCGAAGAGACCAGAATCAAAAAGATCTACGTGACCGACACCCAACACGACCAGTTGAGTCGTGGGCTACTGGCAATCGTCCGGCTTGGTGAGACCTATGAACTGGTACCCGCAGTGGTGGCAGAGAAGATACGGCTCAGGGACGAGGCAAGCATAATCCTTATCAACGAGTCGCAGAAGAGCAGTGAAGAGGATGATCTCTATGCTGACTATAAGGTGCCCGACGACCTGATGTGGTAGCGGGTAGGGTGCGCTGTGCGCACCTTACAGTCGTATTTCCGAAGCTGGTGAGAAAACCGTCCAAGCTATGCGATAATCCCCCTTTTTTACAGGTCGCAGGTCTTGCAGAAACACGTTCCGGAAAAGTCAGTGTTGGAACCCAACTGGTCCAGTTGGAAGCGGTTGCGCTTTTCGTCCGTTCCGAAGGATGTGCTTGGCTGGCTGCGGGATGAAGGTTCTCTGACGCGGCGGGTGATACAGGCCTGCGCCGGTGATTTCCGGGTGCGGGTATTGCACCAGGGTTGGGGAGCGCCGCTCTACAGCGAGGGACAGGTACTCAGATTGAGGCGGGGGGAGACCACCCTGGTGCGGGAGGTCGAACTGCTTTGCGATGAAACCCCCTGGGTTTTTGCCAGAACCCTGATTCCCGCGACCAGTCTTAAGGGCCCGGCCAGACGCCTGACCCTGCTCGGAGACAAGCCGTTGGGGGCGGTGCTGTTTTCAGATCCTCAAGTGCACCGGGGGATCACTCAGGTAGCCCGGTTGCAGCCCCGCCATCCCCTGTTTGCCGCAGCTACCCCGCATCTGGCGCGCATACCGGCTGAACTCTGGGGGCGACGGACCCTGTTCTATATCGCAGGGCGTCCTTTGCTGGTGAATGAGATATTCCTGCCGGATATCCCTCAGGACGAAGGTTGATGAGCGGGCCAGAAGTCAAACTTGAGTCGCTACAATCCGGTCCGGTCTCCTGGCAGGAGCGACTGCGTCGATACGCGCTGTTGATCCGCCTCAATCGTCCCATCGGCATCCTGCTGCTGCTTTGGCCGACACTCTGGGCGCTCTGGGTGGCGGGCGATGGCCAGCCCCCCTGGCAGATCGTGCTGGTTTTTATTTGTGGCGTGGCGCTGATGCGTTCTGCCGGCTGCGCCATCAACGACTATGCCGACCGCCATATCGATGGCCGGGTGGAACGTACCCGACTAAGACCGATCGCGGCGGGACTGGTCACTCCCAAGGAGGCGCTGGGGGTATTTGTCATCCTCTGTCTGATCGCCTTTCTGCTGCTATTCTTTCTCAACTGGCAGACCAAACTGCTCTCGGTGGGAGCGGTGATTCTCGCCGCTGTCTATCCCTTCATGAAGCGCTACACCCATTTGCCCCAAGTGGTATTGGGTGCCGCCTTTGGCTGGGCGGTGCCGATGTCGTTCATGGCAGTGGGCGAGTCTCTGCCCCTGGTCGCCTGGGTGCTGTTTGCCGCCACCCTGTTGTGGGCGCTGATCTACGATACCCAATACGCCATGGTTGACCGGGATGACGATCTCAAGATCGGCGTGAAATCCACCGCGATCCTGTTTGGTCGCCACGATATTCTGATCATCGGCCTCCTGCAGCTGATAATGTTGGGGCTGATGGTCTGGGTGGGTGTATTGGTCGAACGCGGTTTGCTCTACTATCTTGGCTTGTCGGCAGGCGCCGTCCTGTTTGTCCATCAACAACTTCTTACCCGCGAGCGGGAACCCAAGGCCTGCTTCGATGCTTTTCTCAACAACAACAACTTCGGGTTGTTGGTGTTTTTGGGACTGATGCTGGATTATCTTTTTTCTGCCTGAATGTGATTATATGTAGGTCGAATTAGCGCAGCGTAACCCGACAAGCCACTGTTTATCAGGGTTTGAATCGTTCCAGGTCCTGATTGGCGATACGCCCCTGCCCCGACCGGATTTGGCCCCGTGTCTGTTGAATCAGCTGATCTCGCTCCTGCTGGGTGCCGTATTGGGGTTCCTGGTAGATATCCCGCCAGATTGAATCGTTGCTGGGTGAACCCACCTCACGTCTGATCTGCTGCACGTCGGCATTGAGTTCCCCCCGAATCAGATTGACGACGATTCTGCGTTGCAGATCGGCGGGCTGGGTATTGTTCAGCTGCGATCTGACATTGTTGATAAAACCTGTCGGGGAGCGTCCATAGGTTCGACCGCGCACATGCCGATAGTGGTGCAGGTTGATGGCATAGCCCTGGGCGGTTCGGCCCGCGGCATGGCGCTGCATATTTTGGGCGCCGGAGGAGTTAGGATTCAGATTCGTCCTGAAGCAGGGCAACGAGGCTGCGTGGGTGAACACGGTGTTCTGCGGCTGGTGGTCCGGGGTAATCCGGTCGCTCACGGCCCTGGGCATGGAGGCGTAGGTGCCGACCATGCCTTCGAGCCGGTATTTTTCCCGCACCCTGCCCCAGTTTCTCTCACCGGAGAGCAGTTGCCGCAGCAGGTTGGTCAACTGGACCTCCTGCTGCATCATCCGTTGTCTGAGTTGCTCCTTTTGTGCGGCGGTGGCGTTGTTCCGTTGCGCCTGCTGGATCTCTCTTGCCAGTGGCACGATATTGTTTTGCACATGATCGCGTGCCTGGTTCCACTTCTGCAGCTTGGTTTGCTGCCCGGTTCCTGAAAGATTGTTCCGCGCCGCCTTGTATTCGTTCAGAAACTGCATGGCAGGTCGCGGGACGCTGGCGATTAACAACTGCTGCTGGCTGCCTTGGCGCCGAAAGTAGACTGAATGGCTCGCCCCATCGGCACTGAATCTGCGCCGGAATCCAGCCCAGTTGATCACACCGGCAACTGCCGCCCGTGCACGTCCCGCCGCTGCGCGTCCCCCGGCCAGCAGTCGCCGTCCCTGCCGGGCAATCCAATCCACCACCCGGTCGATGGCACTGTCCACCCTGGCCTGGATGCGTTGGATAATCGAGCGGATACGTCCGGCAATGCCGCCGAGTCCCATCAGGCGGGCGAGGAAACTGATCACCACCGGGATGGTGCGTGCCATAGTCTGTTCGACGTAGTTGGCTGCCTGATCAAGGCGTCCGGCGGCGATGTTGCTGACCGAGTCGATCACGGAGTTCACCACCGCCATGATCTGGTTGATTCTCTCGATCAGGAACATGATGGTGTTGTAGATAGCCAGGATCGCCTGGATTACCGCCCCGGCCGGATTGAACATGGTGGCCAGGCGGGTGATGGCGGCTGTGACCACCCGGGTGATCACCCAGTTGCGGATGGCGCCCATCACGATCTCACGCAGATTGCCCTGGATGAACTCCACGATCTGCTGCCAGGCGGCCCCCGGCCCCTGTGTGACCAGGGTGCGCAGGAATCCGAAGAGGGTCTCCAGTCGTGAGACATTGGCCTCACCCAACAGTCGTACAAGCCGTGGACGAATGCGGGTGTAGGTGATGCCGAGGATCTGCAGCACCAGGGAGATGATGCCCTGCAGGTTGAAGGTCTGGGGCAGTTGCAGACCAGCACCCTCCAGTGCACCCAGCAGCCAGCCCACCAGTCCGTTGCGCAGGTGGGTCAGGATGTTGCCTGCAAATTGACGGAAGCCCCGCACCATCGCCTGGATCAGGTTGCGGATAAAGGCCACTGGATCGTTGATGATGGTCATGAAGGTGTCACGGCCGCGTTTGAGGATCGCCAGCACCCGTGCGCCACCGGCCCCCATCACCCCTTCAAAAATGAATTCCAGGATCTTCTCCGCCACAGCTGCGGCAAAGCGGATGATGCGGCGCACCGGTGCCCGGAACAGTGCGACGATGCGCTGGAATGCCGCCACCGGGTCGAGCAGGTCGGTAATGGAAAAGCTGTTCCAGGCTTGTGTGAAGAGCGCACGGATCATGGTCCAGGTCAGATTCAGCCGCGCGATCTGTACGTTGAGCCAGGCCATAGCCCGTTCGATGGCGCCGGACTGTTGCAGATTCCGGAACTTCTCCTCACCACCCGGCACGAAACTGAGGAACCCGCGGATGAAGTTGCTGGCAGTACGTGGTACCGGCTGCTGTGTGAACGGATTCCGGCCGATGATTACCGTAAACAGGTGGAATCCAGGCACGCTGCTGGCGTGACGTGAAAGCCAATCGAGCAGGGCATCCTTGATGAAGCTCAGGACTGTCGTGGCAACGTTGTGGGCAAAGCGGAATGCCCGGCTGATGAACGGTGCGAAGATATTGAGTACGCGGTTGAAGGCGGCCACCGGATTGAATACATCCTGGATCGAAAAGCTGTTCCAGGCAGTGGTAAAGAGTGCGGAGATCTCGGCGATGTTGAAATTGAGCAGGGCCAACTGCAGGTCGATCCAGGCTGCAGTGCGTTCCAGCGCACCATGCTCCCGCATCTTTTCCAGTTCCTGGGTGGCGCCGATCAGGGTCAGGAACTCGGCGATGATCTGTGCCGTGGTGGCGATCACTTGTGCATCGGTTAACGGATCGCTACCGATGATCATGGTTATCAGCCGGTAGCCGGGCAGCGCCGAGGCGAGACTGCGCAGGGTGTTGAGCAGGGCGTTTTTGATCAGCTCCACCACCTTGTCGACCAACTGTCCGGCGAAACGGCGGACGTCACTGACCAGGGGTGAGAATGTGTTGACCAGCACACGCCGGTTATAGGCAATGGGGTCGAGGCGGAGAAAATCCATTCGGTCGTAGGCTTGCCGAATCAGTCCTTCTACCCGATCTATATTGAGCCTGAGTGTCTGCAGACGGGCATTGACCCAGTTGAATGCGTCGTCGACGATGCCAAGTTCAGTCAGCTTGTCGAAGAGCCGGGTGCCTAGTACAGAGGCCAGCCCCATGAAACCTTGCAGCAGGTTTCGTGGGGTGCGGGCAACCAGTTGGCCAAGTAGCGGGTTATAGCCGATGAGGACGGTAAGCAGGGTATATCCGGGGATGTAGCGGGCGTAGCTGTTGAGCCGTCTGCCGATGAAGTCGGGCAGACGCTGGATGGAAGGTGGTGCGCGGGTGATTCTACCGCCGGAACGTGTCGCCTTTCTCTGAATGCCTGGAGTAGCCGGACGGCGTTGCACAGCACCGCCCTGCTGCACGACATGGGTCAGCTCATGGGCGAGCAGATGTTTGCCTGCGCTCGATTCCGGCGCATAACGACCCTGTCCAAAGTAGATGTGGCTACCGTGGGTGAATGCCTGGGCATTGATCTGTCCGCTCATCGAGGCGGCGCGCTGGCCGGTATGCAGGCGCACACGACTGAAGTCTGCCTGGAAGGCGGACTCCATCGGTTGGCGCAGCGTCGATGGCATCGAGTGTCCGGCACCCTTTGAGTTTTGCAGGTGCGAGCGAAAACCCGGACCTGGCTCCGGTGGGCCGCGGGCTGCCGCTGATCGATGCAGGGCACGTCTGGGCGACCGGTAACGTCGCTGGTGGTTAACTGCCACACCAGCAGACAGGTGAATTTTTGCCGGTGCCTGACGGAATCTGTGGATTGGGTCGCCGCCGAAAGTGCGGGCAGCCCGTGGAAAGGGTGGCGGCACGCCGGATCGGTAACGATAGTGTTTGGGAGTGCGGTCCACGGCCTCTTCATCTTCTTCAGGCTGTGCCTGCAACTCTTCTTCTTCGGGCTGCCGTCGGAGTGTCTGCAACGCCTCCTCTTCCTCTTCGGGCTGTCGCCGGAGTGTCTGCAACTCCTCTTCTTCTTCTTCGGGTTGTCGTTGGAGTGTCTGAAGCTCCTCTTCCTCCTCTTCGAGGGGTTGGCGCATGAGAGGTTGAAGCGCTTCTTCCTCTTCTTCGAGGGGCTGTCGCATGAGGGGCTGAAGCGTCTCTTCCTCCTCTTCGAGGGGTTGGCGCATGAGTGGCTGAAGCGCTTCTTCCTCCTCTTCGAGAGGCTGCCGCATGAGGGGCTGAAGTGCTTCTTCCTCCTCTGCTTCCGGCTGACGATTCAGCTGGCTGCCGGGAGCCTGGTCGCTATGAAAGAAGGCGGGGGTAGCCAGCCGTGCAACGACATGATCCGCCATCGCCTCTGCCTCAACTTCGTGGGGATCGTTGGGTTTGCTGACCTTGAGTTTTGCCTGCACCGGATTGGTGGAGATAAAGCTTTTTTCCGGTTTTGCACCCTGATGGTTAAAGAAGGATTGCCGACTGATTCGGTTTGATCGCTGCTGTTTGTCGGCGTGGGTCGACATGACTCAGCCCCACTCCACGTGCAGACGTTGATCCATCCAGGGCAGTTTGATGATGCTGTAGCTCCATGGCAGACGTTGCAGCAGCATATCCTGGGGCATCGGGTTGACCCTGAGCCTGGGTGGGTTCGCTTTGGGTTCCAGACGGCCTTCACGCTGCAGAAATGCCTCCCGCAAGCCGTCCGGACTGGTGGATTTCAAGGCCTTCCAGTGATCGATGGTCGCCTTAAGCAGTATGTTGCACTCACCCTTTTGTTCGTCAGTGGGCGAATTAGAAATCAGTGGTACTTCAGTGGGAATGCCGCAAAGGCATTTTTCCAGTGCCAGATCGTACTCGACGTGTTGGTTTTCTTCCCAGACAAGATACTCCAGCAGATAGACCGCCTGATGACGGGCTTGAGCGTTGACAAAGGATTTATCGACGACCAGTCCTGTGCCCTCGAACAGTGGCAGCAGGAAAGGCGACAGCAGGATGATTCCTGCGCTCTCGACATAGACTTGGGTATCGCTGGCTTTATTAGTGTCGCCACTCTCCTGGATGGTCTCATCGATGCGGTCTGTCAGTTGGATTAACGCTATTGCTTCAGACTCGTCTGGGGTTTTGGATGGTCTCCGAAGTTTGAAATCAGCGTGGGATTCAGTCCGCTTGTGACCGGCTTTGCTGCGATTTTCGGCGTTTGCTTCAGGTGCTGGCGGTTTGGGTTTGCCGGTATCACTCTGGCTGCCGGTTGCCTGCTGTAGAAGTGTGGCCAGTGACTGCTGCCAGTGAGGTGTTGTTTCTGTCGCTCGTCTACCGATTCGCCTGACGAGTGTTTCATACAGACCAAGCAGAGCCTGTCGGGAAAAGTGCCGGGCGATAATAGCCGCTGCCGTCTCCCTGTTTTCTGCACGGGAACGGCTCAGTGCAATGAGAAAAAGCAACTTCTCTGTATCGCCGCTTGTCCAGGTCGCTTTTGCTGCCAGTTTTCGGATGGATTGAGCCTCTCCTGCGGGGACCCCATGCTCGATGATCCCGGCGATCAATGCAGGCGGGATGTGCTGCATCAGCCGTTCGAGCGCGGGCGGGCTTTCATTGATCACGACTGAGAGTGTCTTGATCAAAGTGTCTGGCCTCTGCAGCAGTTGCGCCAGATGTTGAGACTCCATCCAGGGCGGCGGTTTTTCAGACCACCAGGGCAAGACACCGTGTTTCAGATAGTATTGCAGGCTTTCAAGAGAGCGCTGCTGGAGAGAGAGCCTTTCTGTTGGCTGGTCGCTCTTCTGGCCGGATCTCTCTTGTGACTGTCGATATTTTTCAAGCGCTTTTGTCAGTTTGCGGCGTATGCTCTCTGTGAGTTGGGACTCCAGCGCCTTTTCCGAGAGATGGCCGAGGTCGATCTCCAGACGGTCGATACGCCAGGCACGGTCAGTACCCGCTGTCTGTTTCTCAAAAATCTCATCGAGGATGATCGGCAGCTTGTGATTACCAAAGGTGGAGAGGCGATCCTGCAGACTCCGGGCATCCTCCTGGCGGGGAACCCGGATTTCGAAGGTCTGTTTCTGCACCTGATGTCTGGACATGGCCTGTCTTCAATCCGGCTAAAAGGCACCGGATATCTGGCCCAGTTTTCCTTTCATCATAGTATTCATCTCACTGGTACCTGTACCCTCTTGGATGGTCGAAAATTCCTCGCCGACCATCTGGCGTGCTTCAGAACCCGACAGATCGAGGGCGGCATCGCGCACACTACTCATGAACTGCTTGTCGGCAGCGGTGGGTGTGGCGTTTGTGTCATTGACACGGGAGGTTTTTGAAGCCTTTACGATCAGTTCCGCGAGACGTTGCTCCGTGTCCATGAATTTTTCCTCGTCACCGCTCACAGCGAGGCCCTTATCCATACGTTCTTCGATGGCACTTTTCTCTCTTTGCGCCCTGAGTATCTCTGCTATCACCAGAGTCTGTTCCCGATCGAAACCATATTGTCCTGCAATTCCGGGCGTCTGCCCCCACGAACCGTAATCAGGGGTTTGCGCAGCGGCGTAGAAACCACTGCCGACATTGAATCCTGTGAACTGAGATTCGATGATCTGGGTTTGGTAGGAAATCTCCATTTGAAGATCTTCCTTCGCGGTGGTTATCCGTGTATCCACCAGGTTCAGCGTGTCCTTGAGCTGAATGCCCTGGATGGTGAAGATGGGCATGTCTATCTTGTCTATCCACCAGACAGGCGGTTTGAAGACCGGCAGGTCTAATTCCGGTGCCGGCTCATCCTCGGGTTCCAGGATCGATGGATCGAAGTAGCTGTAATAGGGCAGACAGAAATCCGCCAGCACCCGACTCCCGGATGCGTCGTACACCAGCACAAACGTTCCGCCTCTGGGTACGCCGCCCTGATGCTCCAGGCCGGGGTGGTGTTTCAGAAAACGATCGAAGATCGACTCCTTGCGCACCTTCTTTTTGCGTCTTTCCCAGAGATCAAGAAGCTTTTCGAGGTTGAGAAATTTGCTTCCATCCAGCAGTGATCCTGCCGGTGTGGGCAGGATCGGCCGGGCGACCTTTTTGATGTCGGTACTCACCGCCTTGGCCTGAACAGCGCAGATGTTCACTTTTTCGTGAAACGCCGTGACCTTCGCTTTGTTGAACTCTGCATCCACCAGTTTTTTCGGCATGAAGGGGATGGCTTCGGCGACATTTAGCTGCAACTGGCCTGCTCTCTGCCGGGGCGCGGAGAAAAGTGCTTTGGGAGTGGTCGGCTCCAGTTCATCGACGCGACTGTCCTGCAAAACAGTCTGCTGCAGATCGGTGCCGAACCGACCGGCCTGTTTGAGGGTGTGGCGTATATCCGCCTTCTGCAGATTGAACAGGATATCGATGTCGGGAAAGTGAAAAGGACGAATGAATACCGGGTCGGCATCTTCCAGCTGAATGGCTTCCACCTTGAAGGCCAGATTGTGCCTGCGGGCCATGGTTTCCAACTCAGTCTGCACATCCTTGACCTTCCTGCCCTGATGACCCTCGATGCGGATGAAGTCGTAATCATCGATGGATTGGCGGTAGAACGAGTCGTGGGTGTGGTTGCTGTAGTCGTTCATGCCATAACCTGGAATCCGGTCGCTGCGTTGTTTACGGCTCAGGTCGAAGTTCCATAGCTCGTTGATTCGGGGTTGACTGTTGGTGTCGAAATAGGCGGGGATGGCACGCTCTCCCAGCGAGGCAATGGCTTTGCGGGAGGGTGAGAGGCGGATCTCGCCAGACGGTTTTTTGAAGTGGCGCAGCATGGCGTCCATGCGGCGTAGCAGAAACACGAATCGTCCCTTTTTTTCATTTTCGGCACGCAGTATTGGGGTTGCCTGGAAGCGGTAGCGATAGGCATCATCCACCTCCCCCCTTTTGTGGGCCAGGCCAAGCACCAGATGTTTGGAGAAACTGGTGGGGTCGCCCATGCAGTTATCGTCCAGTTCGAACAGCGCTTCCCTGCACTCGTGATAGGCTTCGATCAGATCCTTGAAGAAGCTGTAGACATACTGGATGCCCTGGCTGTTGGTGGTGACCTGGAAACGCGCCTGGTTCAGGCGCTGACTCCACTTGCCGCTGCTGTAGAGTTGCTGCATGGTCGAGGTGAACAGGCCACTGGCGGGGGCGTCATCAAACGCTTTGCCCAGATCGAGCTTCATCTTGTCGATGGCGGTGATGTAACGCTTGGCCAGACCGTTGTTGCCGTCGTATTGATTGATCGTGCCGATGTCGAGATCGAGGCGGGGGGCGTCCACCTCATTCATTGCCAGATACTCATCCTTTGGTGTCAGCGGGAGCTTCGACAGCAGGTCCTTAGGCGCCAGCAACAGTTTGAGGTTGGCAGTGCGGGTCGGGCCACGGTTGTCGCAGTCACTGGCGTTACAGAGATCGTTCTCCTTGATATAGGTCTCCTGATAGAGCACCAATACCAGTTGAGCGAGCTGAGCCCTTGTCAGGCTCAGTGGCTGTGCATCCGCTTCACTTCCATCCTGCAACAGTTCGATCAGTTGGCTGCCGGGCTTGAGCGGTTGAATGTCCAGAATCGGTTCAATCGGCTGGATGCCTGGTCTGAGTGGCTGAACTTCCAGGCGCGGTTGTACCAGCAGTCGACTGCCGCCTATCACGGCTTTTTTCCTGACAATCCTTCTGGTGTGGAAAGGCGGGTATTTCGCTGAATCGTCCGTGAAGATCCGATAGTGGGTAAAGCCTTGTGTCTCGGGTATCTGCAGCAGATCCCCCTCGCTGGTAACGCCGACTCCCGCTTCAAGCGCCACCCGGTTTGCCGTAGCCTGGAATGTGAGTCCACAGACAATACCCTGGCCCAGCAAACGGGCGCGGGTGAGTCGATGCTGGCCATCGAGAAAATCGACTGCCCGGTTGAGTTGGCCGGCGGTGAGTACCTGGTTGTCGGCAAAGTAGTCGAAGTCCGGCACAGGTTCATTCAGTGAGGTGAGTTCGATTTTGTCGTTCATGGCAGCTACCTGTAGCTAGTTCCCTGGTTCATTGCCCAGATGGGTCCGGTTCAGGAGGATCGGCCTTTCACCCTCATCTTCCTGGCAGTCGTGCAGTTCACCGGTCGGGTAGACGCTGTGTATCTGCTGCAGGACTGCGATTAATCTGTTCAGATGCCGGCTGCTTTTTACCTCTCCGGCGGGGTGGCGTGCCCGATAGTCGAGCCAGGCGCGGTAATGCTCTTCGAAATTGGCCATCTGTTCGGCGTCCACGAAACAGATGCGTGGCAGGATGTGGGCGGGCATCTCCATGCGAATGGTGCGTTCGACGAAATGGCGGAAGTTGATATCGTGCATGCGCGGCGCATAGGCCGGGACTAAAATCTGGACCTGGCAGGAGTAAGGGTCGATCGGTTCTCCTGCTGTCCCGCAATCGCTGTCGGGGCAGACCGAGATGAAGTTGTCCCCGACCAGGGCCGAATCAGCCGGTGTTCTGAATTTGCGTGGGCGCAACAGCAGATTTTCGACGACGTGCATTCCTTCGGCGTCGTAGACCCGGTTGATCGCCTCTCTCGTCCCGGCAAGGGCGGCGTCCCGCGACTCCGTTGTGTCGAAATACTCGATGCGCCGGGCGATGATCTCCTGTTTATCATCCACCAGATTGAAATAGTGTCTGCCGTTTTTTGCAGTCTCTGGCTGGTAGGACGCTTCGAATCGGCCGAAGTCCAGCGCGATGCGAAGCTCTCTGACAGCATCTTCCAGTGTCTTGTATTTGGTGCTGCTGCTGAGCAGGATCTTGTTGCTCAGGTTGTCCTTTATGCGGAAGCGGAAGTCGTTGTCACTATCCTGATCGATCTGTTCGTAGAGGTCGGTGTCGAGCAGGGACAGATTGCGGCGACGGATGCTGCGGAAGCCGAGCAGGCGCCCCACCCGATGCTGTATCCCGGGGATATTCGTGCAGCTGCCCCAGATCTGATCCCGGTCGGTGATGTCGAAAGCACTGCCGCGACGGCGGCTCAAGAGCGCATACTCCTGCAGGAAACGCGCCTTCTCCTGGATCAGCCGCAGGCCGTTGTTCTCCAATCGCAGACGCTGCATCTGCAGAGCGTATTCAGTAAATCGTTCACCAAAACGGGCCAGCAGATGATCGAGGAACTGGTTGCGGCGTCTGCTGTCCGGCTCCGACTGCCGGTCCAGTGCCTCCAGCAATGTCGCATAGTCTCCGTGGCTCTTGGGATCGACCAGTTCACTCACCTCGCCGACACCGGGGACTACCTGGGAAAAGTAGGTGTGGCGCAGCGCAGGGTCGGCGGAGAATAGGCTGCCGATCTGGCGTAACTGAGTGAGATAGTTGGCCAATAGCTGATCGAAGTGCAGGAGAAATCCCTGCAGTTGTCGGGCCTGACTCTGCCGGGTCTTGGTAGCGTGACTCGGTAGTCCGGTGGGCTCGACGCCGTAAGCCGGTGGCAGTTCGTGTTGGATGGAGAGATAGCTCTCTACCGCGACGGAACGGCTGTCCGGGGTCGGCAGGTCACTGGTTGTGGCCCGCTGTTGCCGGGCCTCTTGCTGTAGCTGCAGTAGTGCCTTTGCGACTTCGTCCGGATCCACCCGGTAGGGCAGCAGATCCTTGAAGAAGTGCAGCGCGCTCTGTTCGATGTCGAAAACCGGTCTGCGGTTACTCTCCAGCTCGATATTCCAGGGATCGCCGGATGGTTTGGTGGCTGCGCCCGATTGCAGGACCAGCTTACGCACCGCCGTCACGCCCGCTGTTTTGACTATTGCATCAATAAGGTCGGCGGCATTGACCTGGGTTGGCAACTCGGCCTGTTGCAGATCATCATCCAGCAGGAAACCGTGGTCGAGTTGTGGGCCGGAGTAGATCTCATCCGGTGCCAAACCCTTTTTCAGCAGCTGCTGCAGGGTGTAGCGGGGAACCGGTGGTGACAGGCGCTGCTGCATGGCGTGGATGATGCGGGCGCAGGTCAGATCGATATCGGCCTCTTCGGTCAGTTCAATGTCGGCGCAGACCCGGATAGCCTGCTCGCGGATCAGATCGATCCCTGCCAGGTCTTCGCAAAGGTTGCGGTGCTGGTGGAAGACTTTGGCGACGTCGGTGGTGACCTGTTTTGTCAGCTTCTTGGTGATGCGGTCGTGAGGCTCCACCCGCAGCCGGTAGAGGCCGTTGAGTCTGTATTCGGTCTGGTTGTGATCCTCTGGTGGCGCAATTGTCGACTGGGTGCCTTTGCTGCAGTCAACGAAGTAATTGACGCTGTTGTCCTGCTCGATCCAGACATTGCGCACCATCGGCACCTGGTCGATGATCAGTTTGCGCAGGTCGGTGGCGCTGACCGGTTCTGTGGGCAGGATCTCCAGTGCAGAGAGCAGGGTACTGTGCTGCTGCAGGGCCTGATGCCTCCGTTGCGTTTCAGCGTCTGCATCAGCCGGGACTGCCAGCAGATCGGCCATCGGCAGGCGGGTGCGGTAGCTCAGGTCTGTGATGGCGTAGCAGAGCAGTTCCAGGATGGTGAAGCCAGGGTCGTGGGCATTGTAGTCGGTCCACAAGTCGTGGCTCAGCGCCTCGATATGCTCCAGGCCTGATTGGCGCAGCTGGGCATAATCGAGTGCTTCTGCCCTGCTCGGATCGCGGCGAATGGTGAGGGACTCTTTCATGCGCTTCCCCCGCTGGCCGCATCGCGGATGGTGTGTTGGTGATGGCTGGTCAGTATCGCCTTCGGATTCTGTGAAACCACTTCATCCCGGTCGACCTCGGGAGTCTCTTCGGTGGTTAGATGGTAGAGCTTCAGCTGCTGCACATAGTCGATGGAGGGTTGGTCCATAATGAAGGCCAGCAGCATGCTTTTGTGGATGTGTCCGCCAAACGCGGGCATCCTCGTTTCGTCGCCGGTCCAGGGGGCAAGGTGCTTTTGCAGTGCTTTCTGCAGTGCCTGGCTGGCAGCGCCAAACGGGTACTCCGGTTTGAAGGCGACCGCGATGTCGAGGCGAATTTTTTCGTAGTCCGGATTAAAAACCTTGGCGCTGGCAAAGGGGCTGTTGAGTGCCGCCAGCAGTTGGTCGATTCTGCTTTCAGTGTCCTTGTCGATACGAGGCTGCAGCGGGTCGTAGGCCTTGCGCTGACGGATGTCGGGAATGACCACCAGAGAGACATGTCCCGGGCCCGGCAGGTGGGGCAGGCATTTTACCCGAAAGAGTTCGGGAAATGCCTGCAGTACGAGTCGCTCATAGTCCCAGAGCGTGACTGCCCGCTGTTTGTGGCGCAGACGTTCACTGACCCGGGTATAGAAGGTTTGGTCGCTCTCCTTCGCCTGGCCGCAGATCGAAGCATAGGGTTGGTTGGCCCCTTTGATGCCATCCAGAGGTTTTACGGGTTTGCCGATCGACTTCGGTGGCAGCGATGAAGTCAGATGCGGGGGATTTTTCTCTGCATCCAGCAGGTGTGCGGAGGCTGCCTGAGGGTGCAGATCGATCAGGTGGCAGACCGCATCGCTGTTGTCCTCTACCCTGGCTCGCAGCCAGGTTAGCCCCTCCGGCATCCAGGTGTTGGTCTGCGGGGGGCGGGCAGGAATATTGACACGCAGAATTCCGGAGGTGAGCAGGCCGTTGCTTTCGTCAAAGAGGATCTCCTCAGCGGTCAGGTCACGCCAGTGATCCGCCTCCAGCAGACTCCAGGTAACATATTCGATCTCTTTCAGTGGGTTTGCGCTGCCCTCGTCCACCTGAATCAGCAGATCCAGAAAGGCGGCGTCCGGCTGCTCCTTGAGGCCGATGAAGAGCTGTCCTTCGGGGCTTGAGTCCGGCAAAAGACGAATCTTGTCGTTTATGGAAGCGTCGAGCTGTGATTTCAGGAAGCCGTGAACCTCCCGCTGCCCGAACGGTGTGGTTTGGTAGAGCCGGATCTCGGCGCCGATATAGGCGGTGGCATTTTCATCGGTTGGATCGACCCAGCCGGTTTGTGCCTCATAGGTGAGTTGGACCGATTCCAGTTCCGGGGTATAGGGTGGGTTGGGGATGGCCATCCCGGAATCCTGCGCCATGCTTTTCGCCAGCACGATGGGGTAGTCCTGGTGCAGAAAATCCCGATCGAGGCGCAGTTTGATATAACCGGGACGGTTGACGCCCTGCAACGCTTTAATAAAGGGCGTTGCTGCTTTTCTGGCAATCAGGCTCAGTGGTAGCAGCGAGAAGCTGCTGGTCATGTTGAAACCGGCCCACGGGAGGGGGCTGAAGGAACTGCGGGTCTGAAGCGGCATGTAGAAATAGGTTAGCCCTGTCAGTGGGAAGAGCCTGGCGGGTGGCTCGTCGCTGTTGAGGGTTTGTGGCCGGGTTGCATCGGAGTTGTCGAAGAGTTTTACTTTACGTTCGATACGGCTGCTGTCTTCCCGCTCCAGGATCATCTGCGCACTGAAGTCATCATTGTTGTTGATCCGCCGTATACAGTCACTCGTGCCACAAGGCTGCCCGCTGCTGTTGAAACGGTAGGTGCTGTAGTGGTCAGACAGCCGTTTTGCCGGGACACCCTTCCAGTTGAGATTAAGGGAGAAACTTGTCACCTGCTTGTTGAGCATCTCGGGGCTGGCGACGGCAAAGGTGCTGCCGGTCTTGGGCTGTGGCCCAAAAGGCAGGAATGGCTTGCCGGTGTCGAGTCTCCCGAGATCGTTTTCTGCCACCAGTTCCCCGGCATTTTCCACCTTTGTCTGGAGTTGCATGTCGATGAGATTGT
Source organism: Gammaproteobacteria bacterium (ex Lamellibrachia satsuma) (assembly GCA_019623805.1). NCBI lineage: Bacteria > Pseudomonadati > Pseudomonadota > Gammaproteobacteria > Gammaproteobacteria bacterium (ex Lamellibrachia satsuma). Next base: position 1,659,814 of record CP053680.1, on the reverse strand, counting down.
GCTCTTCGAGCCACTCCCGCAGTGACGGAGTCTCGGGGCTGACGCTTACTTTCATCAAAGGCAGCGTGGTGACGAATCCACCGTCGAGGAGTTCAGAGTCGTAGGCGGTTACCGCCTCTGTCTCTGCGTCCAACACCACCACGAACTGCAACAGCCAGTTGTCGCTGGATTCGGTGATCTCCACACTTTGCGGAGAGAAGGGTCCCAGCCAACCCTTTTCGCCACTGAATTCAATCAGCAGCGACTTGGCTGCTTCGCTGAGAGGCGGATCTTCATCGCCAAGTTCCAGCCGGAGTGAGGCGGTGATCGTCCGCTTGCCGGAACTGAGTTGTAAAAGGGGAGAGGCCAAGGCAAATCCCACTGTGGCTTTGGGTATGCCGGTGTGGCCGAAGGCTGGCCAGGTGGGTTGCTCTTTGGGCAGTGCGGCCCCCAGACCATCCAGTGAGTTGCTCTGCAGTGCAAAGTGGAGCTGGCCGGATGCCGGCTCCCGATAGAGCGAGCAGAGGTGTTCGATGGTTGTGCGGTTGATCCAGACATTACGGTCCGTGGCGTAGCGCAGATCCCCCGCTGTGAACACAGTGCCTGCAGCCACTGATACCTGATCCCGTTTGGGCCTGGCCTCGAAGAGCAGGTTGACATGGTCGGCCTGCGCCGGCTTGGGCGCAAGTTGCAACAGTTCCCGGTAGTAGTAATCGAGGTGGCTTTTACTCAGACGATTCAATTCGCCCTGGGCCTTTTCGAAGAGTTTGATGAAAGCCAGAAAGAGCGCCGCCTGAGGTGGTGCATCATGTTGCTCAGCGAAGCTGTCAGGATTTTTCAGTAGTTCGAAGAGTGGTGACCAGTTACCCTCATTCCCGAAAGGGGTGGCGAAACGGATATGCGCCGCGAGACGGCGGCCGAAGGCGATGAGCTGATCGCGGTCCCGGCCATCGATGGCCAGCTTGTGCGGAGGCAGTGCCGGGGCCTGCCGTTCCGACTGGCTGGTGCCGGAATGCTCCAGGGGATAGGGTTTCTGAAACGGGCGTTTCATCGCAGGTCAGTCCCCTCCTGTTTGTAGAAGGGATAAAACATATTTCGGCGGGCATTGGTGGCGCGGACGCGAAACTCGATCTCGATCAACACCAGCCCCTCGTTGTCGTCGGAGCCTGCGAGTGAGATGCGCTCCACATCGATGCGGGGTTCATGGTAGAGGATTGCCGTCGCGATCAGATCGGTCATAAAGGTTTTCAGTCCGGTATCGAGAGGCTCGAAGAGCATGCGATCCAGGTTGCAGCCAAAATCGGGACGCAGCAGCCGCTCGCCGGGACGTGTGGAGAGCAGGACTTCAAGGCTGCTCTCGATGTCCGCCTCGTCACTCAGCATGTGCAGGGTCTTACCGCCCTCCCCGAAGGTGGGTGGGAAGCCCCAACCCCTGCCCAGAAAATCCCTGTCGTCGTCCATTGTGTGTGTCCTATCCGATCATCACTGTTGGCGCGCCCAGCACAATGCTGCCGCCGTGGGCGGTGGAGTCTCCCTGACGTGCCGCTGGAGCGCCGCCGATAAACACCGTGGCCGAGCCTGCAGCGATGGTATCCGGCGGCCCAACGCACACTGCCATGTCTCCCACCCGTGCTGCCGGTAAACCCGCGATCATCACGGTGGGCGCCCCCGCCGGCAGGATGGGGCCGCCGACATGTGGCACGGTCCCGGTCACCAGGGGACAGACGTGCATATCGCTGACTCTTGCGGCTGGGGGCATTGGGTAACTTCGCCTCAATGTAGGTCGGGTTAGCGCAGCGTAACCCGACGGGTTTATTGATCTTGCCGGGTTACGCTGCGCTAACCCGACCTACACACTGTTTAATTGATCATGACCATGGAGCCTTGCACCTTGGCAGTGCCGCTGCTGGTCAGTTCCGCCCCGGCACTACCCTCGGCCTTCATCTCGGCGCTGGCCTTGATATTGATGTTGGTGCCCTCCAGGGTGATGTCACCGGAGGCCTTGATCTGGATATCACTGGCGGATTCGAGCAGGATGCCGTCGCTGCTGAAGGTTGTTTTGTTGTCGCTTTCATCGACGATCTCGATAACGCCGTTTTCATCATCGATGAAAATTTTGTTGCCGTTCGGTGTCTCCAGCAGGATCGACTTTTTGTCGTCGTCAAAGACCAGTTTCAATCCCTCTCGTGAGTGGTAGCCCTTGAGTTTGTTCTCCTCCTCCGCCTCTTCCGGGGGGGGCTTGGCGCTGGAGTGGAGCATGCCGAGGATCACCGGGTGCCGTGGGTCGTCGTTGAGAAATCCCACCAGTACCTCGTCATCGACTTCGGGGCGAAAAAAGGTGCCGCGGGTATCACCTGCATCCAGGGTGGCCTGACGTGCCCACACACCGGCTGCCTGGCCGTCCATGACCGGCAGTCGCACCTGAATACGGTGCTCATCGAGTGGGTCATCCGCGATTTGTGAGACCACGCCGATCTGCAGGCCGCTGACTGCGGGCGTCAGCCCTGCTGCGGGAGGGACATCCATTTTGAAGGCTTGGCTGAAGGCCTGGCTGTCGAGCCCGAACTGGAAGTCGGTGATCCAGCTGCCTTCGCTCACCCGGTGGCGTACCCCGGAGACAAATACGGGGCCGTTGAATCTTGCCCCCAATCCCTGCAGGTCGATGAGTGCCGTGGGTTTCACCTGTGCGTGTCCCTGGCAGCTTGCCCGGCCACGGATCTTGGCCAGCCGGTGGCGCAGCAGACGGGCGTCGCTGAAGGCCTGCAGTTCTTCCTGACTCACGGCGCCGCTGTGTTCGTTGTGGCGGCCCTGCTCAAGAATTCCGGCCAGTTCATCTCCGCTGAGGTTGCCGGGTTCGGTGAAACTGGCCGCTTCGCTGGTGATTTCAAGGCGTTCCTGACCGGCAGCGTCCCAGCCTGTGGCGGTGACCTCGGTGGCCTGTTCGCGGGCGTCGATCTCCGCATCGAAATCCAACAGCGTGGCGCCGTAAAGGAGCTCGGTTTCGGGGGAGCCTGTCAGCGCAGGTTTGGCCGCCGTGAGCGTTCCCGCTTCAAGCGTGCAGAGCAGGCCGTTGGCCTCCAAGCGGTTGAGCAGAAAATCCCAGTCGGTGGCCTGATACTGCACAAGATGGGGATGGGTGATGCTGGTCGTCTCGATATTGGACTCGATGTCGTGATCCCCCAGCAGCTCGGCGGCAACATCACTGTCGCTCATCTCCTCGAAATAGCGGCTGCGCCTTTCCAGGGTCATGCGGATGGCGGTATCACGGCACTCCAGGATCAGGTTGCTGCCGCCGTTGGTACGGCCGCGGATCGAATGTTTCACCACGATCCCCTGGAATACGCTTTCCTGTTCGGAACGGTAGCCGAGCTGGATCTCGATGGTCTGTCCTGGAACAAAGTGTTCCGATTCACTGAGGGCGAAGGTCTCGCTGGCCGGGTCGCCATCCGCCAGGGTGATACGCGCTGTGGGGATGCGGTTGATCTCGCTGCTGACCAGGACGGAGAGCACTTGAAATTGACGCGGCAAAACCTCACCGCCCGCCTTTACGGTAGTGGTGACCAGGTCTGATGCGCGGGGCAGTGGCAGTTGTCGTTCGCGGGGCATCGGCTATTTCTCCAACTTCGGGAAACTCAGCCGCTGGCCGGTTTGCAGTTGTCGGAAATCAACCAGGTTGTTGGCGTCGGCCACCTCCAGGTAGAGGCTGGAATCCCCGTATATTTCGTGGCAGAGGCGGGGCAGGGTGTCGCCGTCACGCACGATGCGCAGATGGGTGAGGTCGGGTGATTGGGCATTCTCCCGGGCGGCCCGCAGGTCGTCCTCCACGAAACCTTTGAACTTTGCCCTTGCCACGGCGCGGATCGGTGTGCCGTCGGGTTTGAACAGCTTGAAGGTGATCTCCATCTCACTGAGGCTGCCCTTGAAGAGCAGGGTGCCCCAGCTGAGTTTGATGTGGCGTGGCTGGTGGGTGTCACCGTCGTAGTTGAGCACCACCTCCTTGAAGTGCTCGATCGCATCCACCACGCCGTCGCCCTTCAGGTAGCGGTTGCTGAAAGACTCTGAGAGGCTGCTGGGAATGGCTCCGGTGCTGTCGAAGAGAAACTCAAAATCCATCTCTTCCGGCAGGATCTTGTTGAAACGGGGGGGAGTGGCGCTGGTGCCCGAGGCCTGCTGCTCGTCGCGCTCGATCTTGTATTTGAAAGAGTAGCTCTCCGGGTTGATCTGCACCACAAAGGTGCCGTCCGCCACCTCTTCCGAGAATTGCGGATCGCTGTAGGCGATGAGACGCATTTTTTCCAGTTGTCCCACGCTAACGCTCCTCCCGTTCCTGCAGTATCTGCATGATCCGTTCGATGCACTCGGCGATCAGTGCTTCCTTATCCTCGGGGGCCGGCCGGGTGCTGCTACTGCTGCCCTCCCGGCGCGGCGCCTCTCCACCGACCTCGGCACGAATCACCAGTTCTCTGATCTCTACCGGCATCAGTCTCTCGTAAAGTAGAGATACTGGAGGTCCAGTGTCTCGATGGTCAGTTCATTGTTCATGGCGTTGAAATCCGAGACGGACCACTTCTTCGGCCAGGCGTGGAAGATGTTCCAACTCATCACCGCCTCGTGTTTTTCGTTGAGCAGGGTGATCAGTATGTCGACCGGCTTGATCTCCAGGGTCTGCATGGTCCGGTTGCACCAGTCGATGAGATCGGAGTTACGCATCATGCCCCGTTTCAGACTCAGCGTGCCGTAGCTGGTCTTGGTGGGCAGGATGTACTCGAAGCGGTTTTCACCGCCCTCTTTGATGGTCTCCGTCTCCATGCTGACCTCCAGGCCACCGATGGTTTGGAAGCGGCTGTCATTAGTGCCGAAATCAGCACTAATGAATTCGACCTGGAAGTGGAATCCGGGATAAAAGTCGTACTCCGACATATTGGTTTGTCCCGGATTACTCGTTCTCGATCACCAGCCCTTCGTGGACAAGTTCCATGGTTTCGATCGCCACTTCGTTGCCGTCAGCCTTCAGGTCGGTGGCCGTCACCTTGGATGGCCATGCATTCTTCACCTTCCACACCACCACCGGTTCATGGTTTTCGTTGAGCAGGCTGATCACCAGATCCCGACGCTCCACGGTCTGCAACTTGGCGGTCTCTTTCCACCAGTTGAAGAACTCGTTGTCACTGGCGAAGGTGCCTCTTTTCAGGGTGATGTTGCTGTACTTTTTCAGACCCGGCATGCGGATCTTGCTGAACTCAGGACTCATGCCGTGCCGGTATTCGATCATCTCTGTCTCGACCTCAAGGCCGGAGACCTCGCTGAAACCGACGCTGGAACCGCCCCACTCGACCACGAAGTGGAATTTTGCGAGAGGATAATTTGCCATGACTGTACCTCGTATCCGTTAGCGGGCGCAGGCCGCGGGCCTGCGCATCTCTGTTTCCCTGTAAAAAATCATTTGTCAGGAGACCTGCATCTTGTGGGAGAAACGCAGGATGATGAACTCTGCGGGCCGAACCGCTGCCATGCCGATCTCAACGATCAATTTGCCTTCATTGATATCCTGCGCCGTCATGGTCTGTCCCAGTCCCACGTTGACGAAGAAGGCGTCGTCGGGCACCGCGCCGGCGAGGGCGCCATTGCGCCACTGAATCAACAGAAAGTTCTCGATCATGCCCCTGACCTTGACCCAGGTGTTCTTGTCGTTGGGCTCAAAGACGAAACGGGATGAGGCCTTCTTGACCGACTCCTCGACCATGTTGAAGAAGCGCCGTACATTGACGTAACGCCACTCGTTGCTGTTGCCGTCGAGGGTGCGGGCGCCCCAGACCAGGGTCCCCTTGCCGATGAAGGGGCGGATGATGTTGACCGATTTGCCGGCTACCGTGTCCACGTTGTAGTCGGCCTGCTCCGCATGGGTGACGACCTCGGAAACGCCCTTGACGCTGGAGAGGCTGACGTTGGCAGGGGCCTTGTGAACACCGCGGTTGGCATCAACCGCCGCATAGGCACCGGCGATAGCTGCGCTTGGGGGTAGCTCGGTTACCGCATTGGAGACCCGGCTGATCAGGTTGCGCAGTAGCGGAAAACCGTCCACCAGGGTTTCGTGATAGCTGTTTTCCAGGGCGCGGGCCTCGGCCTTGATGCCGGCAACCGCTTCATCCACCGATTTGAACACCTTACTCACCAGGCGTGCGCCGCTCTCCATGTTTTTCGCACGCTTTTTATTCGCCTCCTCATCGACAGCCGGTCCGGCAGCACCTTCCAGGTAGATGGAGGTGAGTTCAAAGGCAGGCAGATCGGCTTTGGTAAAGGCGTTGTCTCCGCCCTGCGTCCATGCGGCAGCAGTCATCCCGGCACTATGGGCTGCAAAGTAGTCTTCATGCTCGTCGACATTGCCGTCTGCGTCGGCATCCTCGCCTGTGGCGATGAATAGACCGGCGCCTCTAGTGTAGTTATTGAGCGTCTGCATCTGGTAAAAGAGGCTGTTTTAAATCAGCGTCTGTGCGTAGTCCGTAAGGAAGGTGGTGCCGTCCGGATCGAAGGGGGCACCAGGGTCGCCTGGATCTGCTGCTATGCGCTGGCTGAAATCGGTGTCGGCCTTGGCAACCTCATCCAGCATGGCGTTCACCAGGATATAGATGTAGTCGAACAGCGCCTGATAGGCATCCTGTACCGGGCCGATCGGGTTGGCTGCTGTGTCAGTGTTAAAGGTAGCGAGTGCATTACGAAAGTCGTTGTATTTTGCCTGATAGCCGGCATCCACTGATTCTGCATCGGTGGTATTGTCGGCGAGAAATTTCTTTAATCCTGCAGTGGCATCGTCGAGCAGGCGATCTGTGTCGGCAGAGGCGCGGGTCAGACGGCTGATAGCCTGCTGGGTGTCCCCGTCCTCGGTCAGATTGCTGAGGCTGACGGGATTGCCGAGTTTGAAGAGGTGCCCCGTCAACTGACGGACTTTTACCGTCTTGCTCAGGTTGGTCTTCAACCAGGGTCCGTAGGCGGCGCCATACTTGAGATTCTGCATGCCGACCTTGTTGCGGAAGTCGGCGATGCTGTCGCGTAGATCCATACTGACACCGTTCTCCTGCAGCAGATCGAGAATGGCGAAACGGTCCTTCAGGTCGCCGCTCTGTTTCAGCGCCTCCTGCTGCAGGGTGTAGAACTTGTCGTCCTTCAGTTGCACCGCATCGGGTATTACCAGAAGGGTCGGTTCATCCTCGCGGGCGACGGCGGCGAGCCCGGCGCTGAGACGATCCTTATTGATGGTGTCGTTGTAGTCGCCGACCGAGACGATGTAGCACTTGCTGCCGCCGTTGGCGAAGAAGAGCCGCATGCTGTCGTAGAGTAGAAATGTGGCTGTGAGGCTGGCGCTGGTGATGCTGTTGTTGGCGTCCAGGTTCACCTGGTCAACCGTGACATCGGGGGCACCACCGAACAGTTCCTCAAAGTCGGCCAGAGAACGGATGAGCTCGGGTATATCGTGCAGGGATTCCCCCCGCTTTTCCGCCAACTGTGTGTAGCCGATGAAGGCGGGGACAGCGGTCTCCACTTGAGCGACAGAGGGTGGGAAGAGGGATATCTCTTCTGTGTAGACGCCGGGGGTTTTGACTACGAGTGCCATGGTGGTCTCTCCCTGATGGTTAACTGGTCAAATAGATGTCCGAAAAGATTCGGCCGTCTTCGGGATGGATCGAATGGGTGTCAGTAGGATTTGGCAGATACTGACTGGTGTCGTTGCGGAGCAGGGGGATGAATCCTCTGGTCAGCGGTTGTGTCTTGCTGGTGATTAACCGGCTGGGCGTTGTGCCTGCTTCCACGGCGAGGCCATCACCGGGAGCCGCAATCAGGTCGTCACTCAGTGGTTTGGGGAACTGGTAGCGCCAGTAGGTGGCGCGGTTGATGAAGTTAACGAGGTATTCGGGTGACTGCAGAACCCCGTCGCTATCCAGTAATCGATAATCATCGGCGGTGGCTTCCAGTTCGATCAGGCCGAACAGGCGGCGGCCGGCAAGATCGTTATCCAGATAGAAGAACCGTTCACTGTTTGCCAATGGCAAGCCGTCGGCACCGAAAAGCTGCAGACGGTAGCGGCCGGATTTGAGACCGGCCAGGTCGACGGTAATTTCGTTTTGTTCGCTCTCTCCATCGTAGGTTTCCTCTAACAGCATCTGTGCGTCGAGGTCGAATACCCGAAGTTTCAGGTAGTGCAGCGGATTGTCCAGGGCAATGGAGAGGTGGTTGGGGTAAAGCGCTAGCCAATCGTTGCGGCTCACGCCTTGCAGCAGGGGGCTGTACTGGCGTAACCAGTGAGTCGGGTTGGAAAAATTGCCGCTGGGATCGTCGATTTGTGACTCGTAGACGCTGCCGTTGTGGATAACGTGATCTCCCGTGGCCACTTCGCCCGCCGGGATTGGACCACTCTCATAGATCTTATAGGGGGGGGAAGTCTGCCAGTCTTCGATGTCGAAAGTATCACCGGCTTCGATCTTGTCGGGCGCGCTGAGCCGCTGTTGCGGATCGAGTGGGTCGTCAATCAGCAGGTCACCCGGCTGGTACCGAACGGCATCACTGAAACCCTGCAACGAACGGGACAGGTGCAGGCTGTTCTGTTCGGGGTTATTGGCACTGTTTGAGAAGTGGTAGATCCCCCCCTGCAGTTTGTCGAGGGGCAGGTTGGTGATGTCGAGGAAATGGGGGTTTCTCAGTTGCAGGGAGAAACGCAGCTTGAAGCCCGGTTCCAGTCCTGCTGCGAAAACCGGCTCACCGCTGCCGGGATCCCGGCTGACCGGTGCGGCGACGAGAAAGCCGTCTCCAGTCTGGCGGTAGACCAACCGGTAACGGTTGATCAGCAGCCGACAGTCGGCGGTGGGTTGGATCTCCAGATCCTGATGGATGTCAGTCTGATCCAGGATTTTCTGTTGTGCATTCGGGGCGAGAGATTCAAAACACGCCTGGCCGCGATCAAAGTAGTAACCGTGGCGAAAGCGGACGGTGCAGAGCGGACGATATTCGATGCCTACCGTCTCACTCATGGCCCTAGTTCCGCTGTCCGTGAATGAGGTCGATGGCCGTGATCGGTTGTGCCGGTTCTCCGCTACTCTCCGCCTCCAGGCGCAGTAACCGTGCCTTGTACATCACGAATGGCACCTGCTTGCCGCCGAGACTGCCCCACAGATCGTTGATCTCCTGAAAACTGAGCGTATGTAGATCAAGTTGAACATTGAACGCCTCGGGTAGCTGTTTTTCCGGTTGATTGTGGCGATGGAAATCGAAGCCGCGATGGGACTGGAAAAAAAGCAGGATCTGGGAGAGTCGCTCCAGCGCCAGGTCGTAGTGGGTCAGGTTGGCGCTGAAGAGCAGAAACATATTGAGGTGGACGGGGCGTTCCGCAAGCTCCTTGCGGCCGTTGTGTAATTTGTGTATCGGGCCGTTCTTCATGGTCTTCTCCTCTTCGAGGTTGACCAGGCTGAGCACGACCTTGTCCTTGATAGAAGCTTCCGTGGGGAGGCTGTCCTGATTTTCCAGTTGCGCGATATTACCCAGGGTGACGGGCTTGCTGCCAACGTCGCCGAGGTGAAGATTGAGTTGGGTAACCAACAATTCCAATGCGGCTTTAATCATCTTCCCTAGACTGTCTTTGCCCTTGGACTGGGGCTATTGTTTCAGCATCAGATCCGGTGCTGATCTCCTCTCTCTTCTGTTAGAGTAGACCACGAATCTGGTGAAGTAAATGATTGTCAGGCCCCAGTGGAATTGTTGTGAATACGGTCATGAAACAGGGAAAAAACGTCACGTGGAAACAAGGCTGAAAAATCTGAGTGAGGGCCTGACTGCACTGGAGCAGTGGGTCCGCTACAGGCTTGCGGAACTGCTCGGGCAGGAGCATAAGATTGAGGTGGAAGCGGTTCAATCCCGTCTGGCCGGACTTGAACTACTGCCGGGTCAACGCCTTCCGTTCGAGGAAAGCCTGGCGCTGATCACAGTCTTGGCACCACATCTGCAATCCGATTTTTTTGACCGGATATTTGGCGAAGTGCTACCGCAAAATGGTGATTACCCTTCGCTGGGGGGGCTCCGTGGGACGCAGTTCCGGGGATTTATACCCACGGGAGAGACGTTGATGTTTCTACTGGCCGGGAGGGACCTGAAACAGCGTTTGTATCTCAAACAGCTGTTTGAAGAGAGCCACCTGTTCAGCCGGGAGGGGCTGCTCTATCTGGACCCGGCTCCGCCGGGTGAGCCGACCCTTAGCGGCCGTCTGAGTATGCCCAGTGAAATCGTCTCTCTGCTGACAAGCGGGGTGGCTGAGGGACCCAGGTTCGGTATCGACTTTCCGGCCCAGCACCTTACGACGGATCGAGAGTGGGATGAGCTGGTTTTGCGTCCGGCGACGCGGGATCAACTTGCGGAACTGTGCAACTGGTTGACCCATCGGGATCATCTGTTGAACGAGTGGGGCATGGGACGGGTCTTTCGCCCCGGATACCGGGCGCTGTTTCATGGACCGCCGGGAACCGGCAAGACCTTCACTGCGACCCTGCTTGGCAAGGTGACCGGACGGGATCTGTTTCGTATCGATCTGTCGATGGTGATCTCCAAATATATCGGTGAGACGGAAAAAAACCTGGAGAAGGTCTTCTCCCGCGCCGAGCATCGTGACTGGATCCTCTTTTTCGATGAGGCCGATGCCCTGTTCGGCAAGCGCACCGGGGTGCGGGACGCCCACGACCGTTATGCGAATCAGGAGGTCTCCTATCTGTTGCAGCGGATCGAGCAGTTTTCCGGGCTGGTGATTCTTGCTTCAAACCTGAAAAGCAATATCGACACCGCATTTATGCGGCGCTTTCAGTCGGTGGTTCATTTCCCTGCGCCGGGTCCGGAAGAGCGCTATCAGATCTGGCGGCGGCTGCTTCCGAGCCAGGTCCGGTTGGAGCATGGATTGGATATGCGGGCGTTGTGCCGGCGCTATGAGCTGACCGGTTCCAATATCGCCAATATCATGCAGTATGCATTATTGCAGACGCTCTCCCGTCAATCCGATATTCTGCAAAAAGCGGATCTGTTGGAGGCAATCGAGCGGGAGTATCAGAAGGAGGGGCGTTCTCTATAACTCACGTTTCGGAGTTTAATTCATCTGGTAGGGTGCGCTGTGCGCACCATGATTGCTGTAACTGCTTGTTCTGGCGCGCTCGGCGCACCCTACTTCCGTCACTACGGAGTCATTGTGGTGGGGGCGCCGCTCCTGCATTTGAAATATCCCATCTGTTTGCAGCGGTAGCTCGTTGAAAGGCAGCGCCCTGGGGCGCTGCCAAACAGTGCCAAGTCCTATGACATGGTCGTGAAGCCAATCGCAACCAGTGTCAGCAGCGTCAATCCAAAGAAGATCAGGATCGTGCCAATGATATTGGAGCCTCTCTGCATTCCCTTCGACGGCTTGTTCACCAGATATTTCTCCAGCTCCCCACTCGCTTCCAGACGCTCGTACTCCCGCTTATGCTCATGCATGAACTCATCAAGTGGCACAGCCCCGGTAAAAATGGAGGTGCTCATCGGGAATTTGTCCGGGCGGAAGTGGGCATTGAAGAAGTGCACCGAGAACAGGAATATGGTGGCCAACAGGGCCTCTTCCGCATGGACGATTGTCGCAATATTAAAGACAAAGCCTGGCAGTATTATTGCTGTCTTGGTCGGCAAGAAGAGCATCAGGCCACTCAAGCCGATAACGCCTGCACCCCAGAAGGGGGCCCAGTAATCAAACTTCTGCCAGTAGGACCAGCGGTCAAAGCTGGGCCGCTCTGCCTTGCCGAAGAACCAGCGGAACATCGCTTTCAGATCGTGCCAGTCCTGCCAGTTGGGTATCATCGATGTGGGTCCGAACCAGCGGAACGTCTTGCGCTCAGCGATGAAGACGTTGTAACTGGCGATGGCGACGTGCACCAGGAACACCGACAACCAAACAGTCGCCGCAGTACGGTGAATGATGGCCTCAATCTGTGGTCCGCCGAGTATGTTGATTACGAATGGCGCCCATTCGGTATGAGAGAAGAGCAGGGTGGAGCCGGTCAATACCAGTGTCATGGTGCTCATGGCGAACAGCAAGTGGATGATGCGCCAGGCAACGCTGAAACGACGGAAATAGACCGTCTCTTCTCCCGCAGGGGGGATGTATCCCTTGCCCTGCTGGCGATCACGAAACTCCCTGTAGAACCAGAGCAGGACATGGGTCCAGAAGAAGAGGAACACGCCGATAATCAGCGCCTCCATGAATTTTGCGGTTATCCAGATACCGGGATAACGCTCGAAATCATCGGCATTACCATGAGCATGGAAACCCAGGAACCCTTCAGGGGCATCCTCATGACACTGCTGGCAGGTCTCCAGGCGATTATCGATATGTATGCTGGAAGTCGGGTCATCAATCTTCTTCAGCTCGTGACCACCATGGCAATCGTAACATTTCGCGGTATTAGTATAACCCAGTCGGTTGACCTGGCCATGGTAGGAAGCGAGATAGGTCTTCAATGAATCCTCATGGCAGCTACCGCAGTTCTGAGTGATGGCCAGCTTCATTGAATCGGCTTCCGGCGATTCAATGTTGTGCGTGGTATGGCAATCCGAGCAGACAGCAGCATCGCTGTTCTTTTTCTCCGCCACTTCCTTGCCGTGGATGGATGTCAGGTAGGCCTGTTTCTGCTCCTCATGGCACTTACCGCACACATCAGGATTCTTCAGACGATGTTCAGCCCGCTGCTCACTGCCCAGGGTGCCGATGTTATGGGCATCGTGGCAGTCGTGGCAGGTGGCATTGGTTCTGGACTGGTCGGCAAGACTTGGGCGGGCATGCACCGAATGCATGTAGCTGTCGACCTGCTCCAATACCACCTTCAGGCGTTTGTACTTCGGGTCGGGGCTGTCTTTCTGCTCTTCCAGATTTTCCTGGTGGCACTGCACACAACCGACGGTAATGGGCAACCTTTCGTCATGTTCCCCTTTTGTCAGGGTGACGTTGGTATGACAGCCGACACAGTATTGCTTCCCATGGACGCTGTTCTCGAACTTGCCCGGGTCAACGTAGATGAATTTCGTTGTGCCATCTTCATACTCCCAGATCTGCTCATCTTCATCATCATCGGCATGACACTTGGTGCATTTTTTGTTTGGAGTGAGTGGCTTGCCTGCTTTTTCAGATGCAGGTGTTGAAGCCTGCTCCACTGCAGCAAAAGCAGTAAAGGCAGATAGCCCAAGCAGGGCTGCCAACATCACTGACCAGACCTTATTTATTCTCCTCATTATCTCCCCCGGCGCCCCTTCTGATTTTGATTGATCTGCCACAAACGAAGCCTCTGGCCCGGTAACTCGTGGGCGTTGCAGGAGGCTGTCTGAATTGCTCCCGGCAAACGGCGAGTCTGGCCGGGTGCGGATAAATCCTAATGCTGCAGGGGAATATCCACTCTATTTTTATGTTTGCGTATTCTTCTCTACAATACAGGCAAGGTCAACAGGTTCGGGGATGTTTACTCTGTGCGGCCTCTCCGCAATAGCATTGTCAAGAGTTGGGAGGTTTGGAATGGCAGAGAGCGAATCCAGTCTCATCCCTGTTAGAGTCGGGCCTTGTTGACACTGGTTATGATTGGATATATAAGCAGCATGTGCTGGGCTGTCGGAGTCCCGTAGATATGGTAACTGCTTAGCGCTGCTGAAGTGGTTCTGAATCTGTACTATCAATATAAAAAGATATTATTCGCTATGATCTATTTATTATCTTTATTTGCTAATATAGCAAAGTCATCGTTTCGTTTATTGCTGGTTTTTAGTTTGAGTCTGGCTTTCCTTGCTTCCGGCGTTGCCAATGCTGAATCAGAGGCAAAAAAAATTGATGAGGTAGTTCAAAAAGCCCTCGATGTGACACCCGATGTTGAAAAAGGCAAAAGGCTGTACTTCAACTGTGCAGTTTGCCACACGCCAGAGGGCTGGGGTTCACCATCCGGTCATTTTCCGCAAATTGCCGGACAGCATCAAAGCGTGATACTGAAACAGCTTGCTGATATCCATAAGGGTAATCGTGATAATCCCACCATGATGCCTTTTACAAAGCCCCTATTTGCCAAAGGTACACAGGCATTGGCTGATATCTCAGCCTATATTGAGCAGTTGCCGATGGTTCCCAATAACAGCATTGGCTTCGGTATGCGGCTTGAAGAAGGCAAAGAGCTATATAATGAAAACTGCAAAAAGTGTCACGGGGAGAATGGTGAAGGTGATGCAAAAGAGTTTTATCCGCGTATTCATGGGCAGCATTTCAAGTACCTGCTACGGCAATTACAGTGGGTGAAAATCGGCAAGCGCAGAAATGCAGATGAAAAAATGGTGGAACAATTTAAAATCTTTAGTCACTCTGATCTGGCAGCAATTGCCGATTATGTTTCCCGCCTGGCACCGGATAAAGAATTACTTGCCGATCATCTGGATTGGAGAAACCCGGATTTCAGAACTGGTTTTAGAACAGCACCTAAGGCGAAGCAAGAACAATGACACATAGCAGTACACTATTCAGAGGCATTAGCATGCTAAACCAGACAAAACTGTTAACCGGCCTGATTTTATATCTCTTTGTATGCTCAACAGCATGGGCTGACACCTTGCTGGACCAGCAGCTTCGTGATGTTGCGTCAGGGGGGACAGCAGAACAGCTCAGCTCGTTGATCAGAAAAGGCGCAAATATAGATGCGCCGGGTAAATATGGGAAGAGACCCCTTATGTTTGCCGCGGAATCCGGTAATACTGATATAGTTGCAACCCTGCTTTCTCATGGCGCAGAAGTCAATGCCAGAACGAAATCAGGTTCGACGGCACTAATATTTGCCGCTGAAAATGGTCATCCACAAATAACCGCATTGCTGATCGAACTGGGCGCTAACGTACATGATCGCAACAGGTCGGGATCCAACTCACTGATGATTGCCGCGAAAAAGGGGGACGATATCATCGTTGCCCAACTGCTGGAGTTTGGAGCAGATGTTCGTTCATCTGACAGAAAAGGCAATTCAGCCTTGATGCATGCGATAAATGCGGGGCACACTGATGTCGTTAAAACCCTGTTTAGATACAGCAGTCAGGTCACCCCCTGCGTACCTAATAATGCAGGTCTTACGCCACTGATGGTTGCAATTAATAAACGACAGAACGAAAGCGTAGAAATACTGCTGCCCAGAATCAAGAATGTTAATTTTCAGGATAATTTTGGCGCAGGCGCCCTTCATTATGCCGCTGAAAGGAATAATCTTGATGTCGTAAAATATCTTGTTGAGCGCCTTGCCAATGTCAATTTGCAGGATGAGGACCTCTCTACGCCCCTTATCTATGCGGTAAAAGCAGGTAATACTGAGGTTGTCTCGTACCTGTTAGCCAATGGCGCCGATAAATCACTAGAAAATGATATGGGTAAAACCGCCCAACAGCTTGCTGAAGAAAAAAACAATCAGGCTATCATCGATTTGCTTCGCTAGCAGTTTGTCCGGGAAAGGGAAAGAGAGGAAGAGGGCACGTTATAGCGCCTGTTTGAGAAACCTGTCAAGCTGATTGGCGAATGCCTGCCGGTCACCGTGGTTGAAGGACGGCGGGCCGCCGGTATCCACACCGCTACCGCGCAGTTCGTCCATGAAATTGCGCATGCTCAGCCGCTGTTTGATGTTGCTTTCGGTATAGCGTTCTCCCCTGGGATTGATCGCATTGCCGCCTTTCTCGATGACCTCGGCTGCCAGGGGAATGTCGGCTGTGATCACCAGGTCACCCGGTAGCAGACGCTTGACGATCTCGTTGTCAGCCACGTCGAACCCCGATCCGACCCGGATGGTCTTGATATAACGGGAGGGCGGCGTGCTGAGTGGCTGGTTGGCCACCAGGATCAGCGGTATCTGCACCCGCTCGGCGGCCCGATAGAGAATCTCCTTGATGACCTTCGGGCAGGCGTCGGCATCGACCCAGATCTGCATGGTGCGGCTCAGTTGACCCCTTTCCCCTGAAGGTGGGAGGTGTACTGTTTGTCAGTGCCGTTGATGTGGTTGATCAGCCAGCCCTGGAGATACTGGGCGACACCTGCCAGTGCTTCATGTCCCCGTACCTTGTAGTCCTCCACGAAACGCTCCACTTCGGCAATCATTGCTATATGCTGATCCTTGTGGGCGGCGAAGTCCGGGTAGTTGTTATCCTGCAGCAACTTCTCTTCATGATCGAAGTGATATTTGGTGTAGTCCACCAGCTCTTCCAGCGCCTTGCGCTCGAACTCTTCTCCGGTGTGATACTCATACGCTGTCTGGAATTTGTTCAAAAGCTCGATCAGTTTCTTGTGGTCATCATCCAGTTGTACGATGCCGACGCTGTATGAATCTTTCCACACCAGCTGGTCCGAGCGAACCTTCCAATTATAGATGAAGGGGATCAGAATCACCATGCCGATCAATATCCATGCAACCGGATTGTCGATTCCAAACAGGAATCCCAGTCCTGCAGCAACCACCAGGAGACTGATGGTGGTGACTAACAGCAGTGTTTTTAATTTTTTCATGCCTTAATTTCCAGCGTGATCGATTATTGTTCGTGAAATCAGCCTACATTCTAGGCCACTTTGGGGTATTTCAGAAACCCATCTGACGTGATGGCAGGTTCTTTATTTGGAAAAAGCTGTTCTCAACTTGGGGGAGGGGAGAGCAAGCGGCCAAAGGGTTGCAAAAAAATACAGGCTTTTATTGACGCAGGTCAATAAGAATTGGGATTGAGGTTTCTTTCGTTGTCTGACAAATATCAGAAACCTGCGAATTGAATTTTGGAAAATTGAGTTGTAGCGTTTGAATTAACTGTTGCTAATATACTGAGATATGGTGGTTTTTATAAGAAAAGGAATGGGATTTCCCGTGAGCGGTTCACCTTTTTTCACGTTTGAAAACCTGATTGCCACCCAGCAATAAAAAACGCGTTTGATTCATGTCAAAGAGTGATATTCCTCTCCGGCGGTATCGTCAGCCCGTGACTAAACCCACGAAAGTACGGGGTTTTGCCAAAATCTTCATAATCGATGGCCTTGATGGAGACTCAACTAACATGAAGAAAACCACATTTACACTTTCTGCCCTGGGCTTTGCCCTTGGTGTAGCAACGTCAGGTTTCGCTGTAAACGCAACTGCGGCAGCGCCAACCATGTCGGAAGCAGACTTTGAAAAAGGGAAGACGATGTATTTCCAGCGTTGCGCGGGTTGCCACGGCACTCTGCGTAAGGGTGCTACCGGCAAGAGCCTTGAGCCGGAGAACACCATAAAGCTGGGACAGACGCGTCTTGAAAAGATTATCACCTACGGTACAGAAGGTGGTATGAACAACTTCGATGACATCATGTCGAAGGCAGAGATCAGCCTGATGGCCAAGTACATCCAGCAGGAGCCGCCGGTTCCGCCGGAGATGTCTCTTGCCCTGATGAAGGAACGTCACAAGGTTTACGTCGAACCCAAGGACTATCCCACCAAGCCGATGCACGGCCGCAACTGGAAGAACTTTTTCCTGGTTATCGAGCGTGATGTAGGCAAGATTGCCATCATCGACGGCGACACGAAAGAAATTGTTGCACACATTCCGACCGGCTATGCAGTACATGTACTGAAAGCGGTAGAGCACCACAATACCCTTCATGCAAAAGATCCCGGCCGCTTCTGGTACATCATGGGTCGTGACGGCATGATGACCAAGGTCGATCTTTGGGCCATGCCTGATAAGATGAAAGTCGCTCAGGTACAGGTTGCTTATGACGCCCGCGATGTGGCCGTGTCCGGTGACGGCAAATATGTCATCGGTGGTGGTTACTGGCCGCCTCACTTCGTTATCCTTGATGCCAAGACCATGGCGCCGCTTAAAGTGGTTTCTGCTCGTGGCGTGAATGTTGATGGAAAGTATGTCAACGAGTCTCGTGTCGCTGCAGTATACGACACCCCTATGGCGCCCAGCTGGCTGGTCTCAATGAAGGAGCTGGGGCAGATGTGGCAGGTCGACTACAGTGACCTCGACAACCTGCAGATCACCAAGATCGACTCTGCTAAGTACCTGCACGACGGTTTCTACGATCCAAGCAATCGTTACTTCCAGATCGCTGCCAATGCCTCCGACAAGATGGTTGTGGTTGACACCAAGACCCGCAAGCTGGAAGCAATGATCGATGTGGACAAGAAACCTCATCCTGGTCCTGGCGCCAACTGGATCGATCCCAAGTGTGGTCCTGTCGGTGGTACTACCCATCTGGGTGTAGGTAAAGTCACTGCCTGGGGCAATGATCCCAAGGGTCATCCCGATCAGGCCTGGAAGATCTGCTACGAAGTCGAGACCGATGGTGCCGGCGTATTCTTGCGTACCCACCCCAAGTCAGACTACGTTTGGGCTGATCAGACCAAGCATCCAGAGCCTGAAGTGCAGCAGTCAATCCAGGTCATCTCGAAGAAGACCCGTGAGATCGTCAAGACTATTCGTCTGACCGAAACCACTGGTTATGCCGCTGTTCATATCGAGTTCAATAACGATGGCTCTGAGGTCTGGACTTCCGTCTGGAACCGCAAAGACAGCAAGAAGCCCAATGGTGAGATCATCATCTTTGATGCCAAGACTCTTAAAGAGAAGGCGCGCATCAAGGGTCTTTACGCACCGACCGGCAAGTTCAACGTCTACAATCGCGTTAACCATGTAACCTGATCAGGGTTGCATAAAATCGGGTAAAACCGATAGCGGGCATGGATGCACTCCATGCCCGCGTTTTTTCGCCTTTTTTCTCCTCGTGTAAAACGGTAAGCAAATGGCAGATCAGTTCAAAAAACCTAGCTTGGCATCTCGGCGATTCATTCTTGGCACAACCGTGGGTGGCGCACTGCTGTTTTTTATCGGTGGCATCATCTTCTGGGGCGGTTTCAATACTGCTATGGAGGCGACCAACACCCTCGAATTCTGTGTCAGCTGCCACGAGATGGAGGAGAATGTCTACGAGGAGTACAAGCCGAGTATTCACTATTCCAATCGCACCGGTGTCAGGGCGGCCTGCTCTGATTGCCATGTCCCTGATCCCTGGGTACACAAGATGGTGCGGAAGATTCAGGCCAGTAATGAGATCTACCACAAGATTCTGGGGACCGTGGATACCCCTGAGAAGTTCGACGAGCACCGCCTGACCATGGCGAAGCGGGTCTGGGATACGATGAAGAGCACCGACTCCCGCGAGTGCCGCAACTGTCACAATTTTGAATCCATGAACCCGGAGTTTCAGAAACCCCGGGCGAGAAATCAGCATCTGAATGCCTTTAGAACCGGCCAGACCTGTATCGACTGCCACAAGGGCATTGCTCACAAACATGTGCGTGATCTGCTCTCCGACGAGGAGCTGGAGACGCTGGAGGCGCCAGAACCCTCGTTTATCCGAAAAGTGCCCGAGATGTATCTCGAGGGCTTGAAAAGGGTAGAGGCCAAAGAGGCCGCCGAGGCTGAGGCGGAGCTGGCTGCGAAGAAGAAGGCCCGTGAGATCAAGGTGGCAGCCAAGAAGGCCGAAAAGGCACGGCTGGATATAGCCGTTGCGGATGCGCTGGCCGCCTACAAGACGCAACAGGCGGGTGAAGTGCCAGCTGCAAGCGCGGCGGCAGGCCCGGTTGCCGGTTTCGGTATCGACTGGGGCGATGTGCCGACGCGTAATATCACTGTCTTCTATCCGGGGCAGACCTCCATGGAGTGGATGTTGACCGGCAAGGACCACGGTGGCGCACGTCCATTCATCAAGGCAGGCGATCGTTGCACCACCTGTCACGACAAGGAAGCCGCGGCCATGGGTGAGAAGATGGTCACTGGCCAGAAGGCGGAACCGACACCCATCCCCGGCAAGCGTGGCAGTATTCCCGTCAATGTGCAGGCGGCCCACGATACGGAAAATCTCTATCTGCGATTTGAGTGGGAAGATACGGACCATGTGCCGGTTCCCTTCGTGGATGGTGGCAAGATGGATCCGGAAAATCCCATGAAACTGGCCGTCATGTTTGCCACCGACAAGGTGAAATATGCAGACCGGTCCGGCTGCTGGGGAACCTGTCATCATGACGTGCGTTCTATGCCGCATGCCCCGGATGCGGATACCGCAAACAGCAGTCCGGTCGCGCAAGAGCTTGACCTGTCTCAGGGGCTGACCAAGTACATCGAAGAGAGCCGAACCAAGGTCGAAGTCAAAGGGCGTCGCGGAAAGAAACGTGGCGGCTGGGACAAACTGAAGAGCGGGGATGAGCTGAAAGCGGAGATGGATGCCCATAAGTTCATGGATTTAATGCGCTACAAATCCGGCAAAGGCGAGACCGAGGACGGAGATATTCTGGCGCAACGTCAGATGAGCGGTGGTCAGGGTTTTGAGGTGGATGCCCGCAAGGAGGGCAATACCTGGATCGTTGTCATGAAGCGCAAGCTTAAATCCGACAAACCCGGCGATCTGAGTCTGGCGCTGGATCAGGTCTACAATCTGGGTTTTGCCATCCATGACGACCATACTGATGCCCGTTTTCACCATGTCTCCCTGGGATACAAGATCGGTTTCGACAATGAAGATCCCAACATCGAGATCAATGCAGTGAAACGTGAGGCGGCTGCTGCCGCGCCTGCTGCAGCGGCGGTACCAACTGCGGCAGTACCTGCAGCCAGCGGTATTGATGTGGACTGGAGCAAGGCTGCCAGTCGCGAGATCACCATCTTCTATCCAGGGCAGACCTCCATGGAGTGGATGCTGACCGGCAAGGACCATGGTGGAGCCCGTCCCTTTATCAAGGCGGGTGATCGTTGCACTACCTGCCATGACAAAGAGACTGCCGCCATGGGCGAGAAGATGGTTACCGGTCAGAAGGCTGAAAAGACCCCCATTCCCGGCAAGCGTGGCAGCATTCCGGTCAACGTCGAGTCGACCCACGACGGGGAGAACCTCTACCTCCGTTTCAGTTGGGAAGACTCCGAGCATGCGCCTGTGCCCTTCGTTGAGGGCGGCAAGATGGACCCGGAGAACCCCATGAAGCTGGCGGTGATGTTTGCCACCGACAAGGTGAAATACGCTGATCGATCCGGTTGTTGGGGCACCTGTCACCATGATATTCGCTCCATGCCCCACACGCCGGATGCCGAGATCGCAAATGGCAGCCCGGTGGCTCAGCAGCTCGACCTTTCCCAGGGCCTGACCAAGTACATCGAGGAGAGTCGTATCAAGATCGAGGTTAAGGGTCGCCGTGGCAAGAAGCGTGGTGGCTGGGACAAGATGAAGAGTGCGGATGAACTCCAGGCAGAGATGGACGCCCACAAATATATGGAGTTGGTGCGCTATAAATCCGGCAAGGGTGAGGTCGAGGATGGTCATATCCTGGAGCAGCGCACCATGAGCGGCGGCGAGGCGTCAGAGATGACCGCATCATTGGAGGGTGGTATCTGGACCCTGGTGATGAAACGTAAGCTTCAGACCGGCAAGCCGGGTGATCTGCCGCTGGCGAAAGACCAGATCTACAATTTTGGTTTTGCTATCCATGACGACTTTAGCAACGCGCGTTTCCACCACGTCTCCCTGGGTTACAAACTGGGATTTGATAACGATAAGACTGAGATTAACGCAACTGCACAGTGATGATGAGCAAGACGACCAACTTGATAAACGTTCGTCGGAGCCTGCTAGTTCTGGTTTTCACCCTATCTGCCTCGTCTCTGTCGGCGGGTGGTGTGCAGACACCGGTCGCTGAGATAGACATCATCAAATTTAAATTTGAGCCACAGGAGATTACCATCAAGGCCGGGCAGCGGCTGCGTTGGATCAACCGGGAGAAGCGGCAGTACCACAGCGTCTGGTTTGAGCAGGCGGGGGATCCAGAGCCTGATTATCTGTTTCCAGATGATACCTATGAACGCAGCTTCGATCAGGCCGGAAGTTTTCCCTATCGCTGTGGTCCACATCCCAAAATGACGGGTGTGGTACACGTCGAATAGGGAGGTTGACAGAAGTCAAAGCCACTCCCGAAACCCAGGTGATATCTTACTATTTAAGTAATGTCTTATTTACGCGAAAGAGAAGTATTAACCTGATGAAATCCCTTTCCATCCTGCTGTTGGTCATACCTGTCGTTATGACAGGCACTGCCGTGCAGGCGGAAATCGTCTCCCCGCGTCAGGCTGAGTTGCTCTATCTGTTGAAACATGACTGCGGCTCCTGCCACGGCATGCGGTTGGAGGGTGGGCTCGGCCCTGCTCTGACACCGAAGCGCCTGCAGTCCTGGCAGGCGGAACAGTTGGCGGTCACCATCCTGCACGGTCGCCCCGGCACACCGATGCCGCCCTGGCGTCCGTTTTTTACCGACAGTGAAGCCCTATGGTTGGCGCAACAGCTGAAACAGGGTGTCCGTCGGTGATGAAGTCTCTGCGTTTCCTGCTTGTCACGATGCTTCTGCTGCCCGGTCTCTCCCTGGCCGAGTGCCTGACCCGTGGCACAGGCGATATGGGTATCATCATCGAGCGGGCGGCGGGCAGTCTGAAGGTGGTGGATACCACCAACCACAGCGAGTTGTTTCGGGTCGAGGGGTTGGGTGACCTCTCCCACGCCTCCGCCGTCTACTCCCGTAATGAGCGCTACGTCTATATCTTCGGCCGCGATGGCGGACTCACCAAGGTGGACATCCTCTGCGGCAGGATCGTCAAACGCATCATCCAGGGCGGCAACAGCATCGGTGGGGCCATCTCCCAGGATGGCAGCCTGATCGCAGTCTCCAACTATAAACCCGGTGGCGTGAAGATATTCTCTGCCGACGACCTCTCCCTGATTGCCGATATCCCAGCCACCTCTGTCACTGACCGGGATGGTCATAGAAAAGGTTCAAAAACGGTGGGGTTGGTGGACGCGCCGGATCAGCGTTTTGTGGTCAGCCTCTACGATTCCGGTGAGAGCTGGATTATCGATATGAGTGATCCGGCCAAGCCGGCTATTCAACGATTCGAAAATATCGGCAGCCTGCCCTATGACGGGCTGATTACGCCGAATGGACGCTACTATATTGCCGGTCTCTTCGGACAAGATGGTCTGTCGCTGCTCGATCTATGGCATCCGGAGAAGGGAGCCCGCCTGATCCTCGATGACTACGGCCGTGGCCAGAAAAAACTTCCGGTCTACAAGATGCCGCATCTCGAAGGCTGGGCGATGGCAGATGACCGCGCCTTTCTGCCGGCAGTGGGACAGCACGCGGTGTTGGTTGTTGACAGCAAAGATTGGAAAGAGATCAAGCAGGTTCCTGTGCATGGTCAGCCGGTGTTTGTCATGGCTCGCCCGGACGGTCGCCAGATCTGGGTCAACTTCGCTTTCCCCCACAACGACACCATTCAGGTTATCGATACTGAAACCCTGGAGATTATCAATACTCTGAAGCCCGGCAAGGGCACACTGCACATGGAGTTCAGCCCCCGTGGCGAATCCGTCTGGATATCGGTTCGCGACAAAGACGAGGTGCAGGTCTACGCTACCCGCACCCAGGAACTGACCCACCGGCTGCCGGTGGATAAGCCCAGTGGCATCTTTTTTACTTCCCGTGCCCACCAGACAGGATTGTGACATGGCTAACCCTGCATCGCTTTTCAGACAGGCCCATCCACGTACGCTGAACCCAGGCAAGGTGGAGTTGAACGACTTGGAAAAGAGACTGCTCAACGAATATCAGAATGGGTTGCCGCTCACATCGACGCCCTATGCGGATATGGCTGCCAGGGTCGGCACCAGCGAGGCGTTGGTCTTGAAGATTCTGCAGCGATTGCAGGATGCGGGGGTCATCAGTCGGGTTGGTCCGGTATTCAAGCCCAAGAAGATCGGTGCCAGTACTCTGGCGGCTATGGCGGTTCCGGAAGAGCGGCTCGAAGCGGTTGCCGCAAAGGTCAGTGCCTATCCCGAAGTGAATCACAATTACGAACGTGAGGATGAGCATAATCTCTGGTTTGTGGTAACCGCGCCCTCCGAAGCTCATTTGGCGGCAGTGCTGGCCAGAATGGAGTTTGAGACAGGGCTCCCCATTCTCAATCTGCCATTACGAAAAGAGTTCCATATCAATCTTGGGTTTCCTCTGTGGTGCTAAGTGACGCTGATCGTAGCCTGGTTGCCGAAATCCAGGGTGGGTTGCCGCTTTCAAGTCACCCCTATGCCGAGGTGGGTGAGCGTATCGGCATGGAGGAGCAGGAGGTGATCGAGCGCATTACCAGGTTGCAGGATGAAGGTATCATCAAGCGCCTGGGTATCGTGGTGCGTCACCATGAGCTCGGTTATACCGCCAACGCGATGGTTGTCTGGGACGTGCCTGACAAACACTTGGATGAGGTCGGAGGGAAGCTGGGCAGTGAGTCCTGTGTCACTCTCTGTTATCAGCGTCCACGGCGTCTGCCCGAGTGGCCCTATAACCTCTTCAGTATGATCCACGGTAAGGATCGTCAGCGGGTACTCAACTACATCGACGCAATCATTGAATCCTGTGGTCTCGAAGGCATTCCTCACAAGGTGTTGTTCAGCGGGCGCCGCTTTAAACAGCGTGGTGCACGATATCAATGATGGATAGTGTCGACCGCGCTATCATCAATCGCCTGCAGGGGGGCTTCCCAGTCTCCGACCATCCCTACCGGGCGGCGGCGGATCATCTTGGTATCTGCGAGGCTGAACTGATTCAGCGTCTGGAGCAGATGTTGGAGAAGAGACAGCTCTCCCGCTTTGGCCCGCTCTACAATGCGGAACGCCTGGGTGGTGGACTCAGTCTTTGTGCCATGAGTATTCCTGAAGAGGATTTCGAGCGTGTGGCCGAACAGGTCAATGCGTTTTCCGAGGTCGCCCACAACTACGCCAGGGACCATCGCTTGAATATGTGGTTCGTGCTGGCCACAGAGACCCCGGCGCGCATCGAGTCGGTGCTTGCTGAGATTGAGGATGTAACGGGATATCAAGTCTACAATATGCCGAAGAGAGAGGAGTTCTTTGTCGGACTGAAATTCGAGGTTTGAAATTCGTCCCCATACTGCGGATACGATGCCCTTATGGTGTAACATCCGGTCTGAAATTTCAGAACACGCTATAGATTAATTAAGAGGCTCCACTTTTGAAGACACGAAAACCTGCCCAGAAGGTATCCCTGGCAGTGGCATATATCTGTTATGTCGCTGCAGTCATCACGTTGTTTGCCGCCGGCTATCGAGGTTACACAGTTGGTACGGATAACCCCATATTTGCCAGCCTGGCGGCATCGGTGGTCTTTTTTGTCGGCTGCGGCATCGTGCTGCATGTGATGGGGGCCGTCAGTCTCCCGGACCTCAAGATAGATACCAAGAACTCAGAGTAACCCTGGGCCTGAGAAAACCAATGCTGGACAAGGATACAACAACACGTCCGCTGGACGACCTGGATCGTCGCATTGTGGTGGCGACCCAGGGTGGTTTGCCACTGGTGCCGGAACCCTATGAGCAGGTTGCCCAGGAGTTGGATAGCACCGCCGATGAGGTGATGCAGCGTATGCGCAGGATGCTGGAATCCGGCATCATCCGTCGTATTGGGGCCGTACCCAATCACTATACTCTCGGCTTCAAGGGCAATGGCATGACCGTTTGGGATGTGCCGGACGACAAAGTGCAGGTTTATGGCCGCAAGATAGGTGCTCTGGATTTTGTCAGCCATGCCTACCATCGCCCACGTCATCCGCCTGAGTGGCACTACAATCTATTCGCTATGGTACATGGCAGAGATAGGGACGAGGTGATGGAGAAGACTAATATCATCGTGGAGCTTTTAGGCGAGGATAACCGGGGCCATGAGGTTCTTTTCAGCAGCCGGATATTGAAAAAAACCGGGATGAGGATAGGGCAATAGAGGTTACAGGTTACAGGTTACAGGTTTCAGGATTGATTGATTCCCCTCCCTGTCCCTCCCCGGCGGGGAGGGGACTATTTCCTTATGAGTCGGAACGGCAGAAAATGATGAGGCTGTTCTTGATACCGAAAACGGATAGCAAACAATTCTGCTGTCACCTGTCACCTGTCACCTGTCACCTGTCACCTGTCACCTGTCACCTGTCACCTGTCACCTTAGTTAAAAACTATGTTTAGAATCTCACAATTCATGCAGGAAATACTGGATCCCAAACCCTTGGGGCCAAAGCGCAACCCGCCGGGGCCGGTGGTGATCTGGAATCTGGTGCGGCGCTGCAACCTGATGTGCAAGCACTGCTACTCCATTTCAGCAGATACCGATTTCCCGAATGAGCTGAATACTGCCCAGGTTTTCGATGTGATGGACGATCTGAAGCAGTTCAAGGTGCCTGTGCTGATCCTCTCCGGCGGTGAACCCCTGTTGCGGCCCGATATCTTTGAGATCGCTCACCACGCCAAGGCGATGGGTTTTTACACCGCGCTCTCCACTAACGGCACCCTGATCGATGAGCAGAATATAGATAAGATCGCCGAGGTGGGTTTTGATTATCTGGGCATCAGCATCGACGGCATCCGTGAGACCCACGATCAATTTCGCCGCAAGGAGGGAGCCTACGACGTGTCGATGCACGGTCTGCGCCTCTGCCGGGATGCAGGTATCAAAGTGGGCCTGCGTTTCACTATGACTCAGGACAATGCGGAGGAGTTGCCTCAACTGCTGGATCTGATGGTTGAGGAGCGCATTAACAAGTTCTATTTCTCCCACCTCAACTATGCGGGACGTGGCAACAAAAACCGTGAGGATGACGTCTTCCTCAACACCACCCGCTGGGCCATGGATCTGCTGTTCGACCGCGCCCTGGAGGATGCGGCCAAAGGGCGGGGTACGGAGTTTGTCACCGGCAACAACGATGCGGACGGTGTCTATCTGCTTCATTGGGTGGAACGGCTCTTTCCCGAGCAGGCGGATCACATCAGGGCGAAACTGATCCAGTGGGGCGGCAACAGTTCCGGCGTCAATATCGCCAACATCGACAACCAGGGCCGGGTCCACCCGGACACCATGTGGTGGAATCACGATCTGGGTAACGTCAAGGAGCGGCCTTTCTCAAAGATCTGGATGGATACATCAGATCCCATCATGGCCGGTCTCAAGGCGAGTCCCCGCACCGTCGGCGGGCGTTGTGGCGCCTGCCGTTATTTCGATATCTGCGGGGGCAATACCCGGGTGCGGGCAATGCAGCTCACCGGCGATGCCTGGAGTGAGGACCCCGCCTGTTATCTCACCGACGAAGAGATCGGTATTCCCTCCGCCACAGAAGATGAAACGCCGGTAGATCAAGTGCTTACCGGGTAGGTTGACCATGAAAATCCGTACCCTGTTTTTGGCCCTTGTCGGCCTGTCTGGCCTTTTTAATGCGGGCCAGAGTGTCGCCGTGGTTGACGCTGCGGCGCTATATAAAACGCACTGTTCCGAGTGTCATGGCCCTGGCCGGCTTGGAATCATCGGGCCTGCGTTGCTGCCGCAAAACCTGAAGCGGCTGCGCAGGAAGTCTGCCTTTCAAATGATCGAAAACAGCCGCCCGGCTGTACAGATGCCGCCCTTCAAGGAGAAACTCAACAAGGCGGAGATAGAGTCGCTGGTGGAGCTGATCTATACGCCACTGAAGATTATGCCCAAATGGGGTATGGCTAAAATCAAAGGGAGCCAGCTGGTCTACCATAAACCTGGAGAATTTCCGGATAGCCCTAAATTCGAGGCGGATATCGACAACCTCTTCATGGTGGTCGAACTTGGGGATCACCACGCCACCCTGCTGAATGGGGATACCTTTGAACCGATTCACCGGTTGCCGACCCGGTTCGCACTCCACGGAGGACCCAAGTGGGCCGAAGGCGGCCGCTATATCTACTTCGCCTCCCGGGATGGCTGGATCAGCAAATTCGATGTCTTCAACCTGACCTATGTCGCCGAGGTGCGGGTCGGTATCAACACCCGTAATCTGGCAGTCTCCCACGATGGACGTTATGTAATTGCCGCCAACTACCTGCCCCATTCCCTAGTGGTGCTGGATGCCCGCGACCTTTCACCGCTGAAGGTGATCGACGTGGCAGACGAAACCGGCACCTCTTCAAGGGTCAGTGCGGTCTATACGGCGGATCCGCGGGAGAGTTTTGTCGCCGCGCTGAAGGATATCCCCGAGGTTTGGGAGATCGGTTATATGGACGAGCCGCCGGCGGGTTTCTCCGGCTGGGTCCATGACTATCGTGAAGATTCCGGGGATGCCCATAAAGAGGAACGGTTTCCTGTGCGCCGCATCGCGGTGGAGGGTTATCTGGATGACTTCTTCCTCACCCAGGAGTATGACCGGGTGATCGGCACGTCACGAGGTTTGGATAAGGGGCTCGAAGGAAGTGCGGGGCAGGTTGTCGATCTCGACCTGAAGAGAGCCGTGGCCCAAGTGACACTACCCGGTATGCCGCACCTGAGTTCCGCCATTACCTGGCAGTATCAGGGCAGAAACGTACTGGCCACGCCAAATATCAAAAAGCCGGAGGTCACCATTGTCGACACTGAAACCTGGGAGGTGATCAAACGGATTCCCACCCAGGGGCCAGGGTTCTTCATGCGCAGTCATGAGAAGAGTCCTTACGCCTGGGTCGATGTCTTCTTCGGACCCAACAGGGATCTGATGCATGTGATCGACAAACAGACCCTGGAGATTGTAAAGACGCTGAAACCGGTGCCCGGCAAAACTTCGGCCCATGTCGAGTTCACCAAGGATGGCCGCTATGCCCTGGTCAGTATCTGGGATCTCGATGGTGCGCTGGTGATCTATGATGCCAAGACGCTTGAGGAGATCAAACGACTGCCGATGAAAAAGCCATCAGGTAAATACAACGTCCACAATAAACTGACCCGCTCCCGCGGAACCAGTCATTGATCGGATGTTACTCTTTTCGTGTGGGTACCTGCTCGGTGCGCTGAAAAAGGCCTAGATTTTTTCCTGCCTCGGTGAGTTTTGCGGCTCCGTCGGCAGTAACCTGTAGGATGAAGACGGTTTTTTGGGTCTCATCATCCGCAGAAATGCAATCCATGTGGATGCTGTCTGCGGTTGTCCCGCTCCAGAAACAACGGAAGAGATGCTCTTTCCGGCCCGAAACAAAGAGCTCGGCCCGTCCCTCGAAAAGCACTTCGATCCTGGAGTAAGGCGACTCATTTCCTTCTGCGGGCACCCAAATACCTGAACCTGGATGCGCACTGCAGCCGACCAAAAGTATGCTGCTGAGAAGAGTGAGAAATAGGTATTTGGTCTTTATAATCACTAGAGAGTGTCCTGGTACTAATGGCAGGACGGTATTATAACTCAAGTTTCAGGGTTCGCAGTGACACTTGGCATGGGGTGTGGTTTCTCTAAATGTGACAATGTCGGGTGCAACCCACATATTATGCTTGCTTTAATATAGAGGGATAACCGATTGGGCGAAGTAAACTGTCTCTACTGCGGTAAAAAGATAGCGGAAGATATTGCCGAGTGCCCTCATTGCGGCGCAGTCTCCCACTTTCAGAAAAAAGGTTATCGTGCCGGGGCGCGGAAAAAATTTGTTCTGCTTTTTATTGCATTGGCCGTCTTCTGTCTGTTTTTTATCTTCTGGTTGCCAAGATAGGTTCACGGGGTTTTTATGAATATTTCGCTAAGAAAATTTGCTCTACTGCTTGGTGCCGGTTGTCTCAGTATGGCCGCTGCAGCTGCGGAAGATCAGCGTTATAAGTTACAGAAGATAGAGGATGGCGACACGCTGGTTGTGGAACTAACCAGCGGCACTGAGCGTATACAGCTGGCTGGAATCGATGCTCCGGAAGATACCCCTAATCCCAAGTTGCAACGAGACGCCCAGCGTACCGGTTTGAGTGAGGATGTTTTGTTGTCGATAGGCAATGCGTCGACCTCTCATCTCAAGAGTCTTGTGTCCCCAGGCCAACAAGTGATGTTGAGTGGGAATCTGAATCGCCGTGATAAATATGGGCGTATTTCCCTGGTGGTGCTGGACGAGCAGGGCAACAGCCTGAATGAGAAGATGGTGGCTGATGGTTATGCGGTGGTGCTCAATCGTTACCCACTGGACAGTGCTTTTCGGGGCCGGTTGAAGAAGATGGAGGGGGAGGCGTTTGATCAGAAGCGTGGCTTGTGGGGAGAGTATCGTGAGTTTGCCACGCGTTGGGGGAATCGGGGCGAATAGCTGTCTGCTGGTTTGAGCAGAGGAGATGTTTAATGGGCATCCCCTATCATCCAGATTGATATTTTACGATGCGTTTTGGAAGGATGTCCCGGATAATTTAACCGATTAATCCTTTATCGAGCTATAGAAAATCATGGCCAAGCAGAAATTATTCTCCATTGCCTCCATAGTTTTGGTCTTTATGCCCTTGGCGCAGGCAGATTCATCTCCAACAGCTGCCTCTCTGGGCGAGAAGCTTTTTTTTGACGCCAATCTCTCCAATCCGCCCGGACAGTCCTGCGCCAGCTGCCACTTGCCGGGAGCCGGTTTTGCCGATCCTGACCGCGAACTGCCGGTTTCCCGTGGGGTGCATCCCGACCGTTTCGGCGACCGCAACACGCCTACGGCGGCATATGCGCTCTATAGTCCCGCCTTCCACTTTGACGAAAAGCAGGGGCTGTACGTCGGTGGTCAATTCTGGGACGGTCGAGCCGCCACATTGGAAGAACAGGCCAAAGGCCCCTTCTTGAACCCGGTTGAAATGGCCAACGCGGATTCTGCTGCAGTCGTTGAGAAGGTCCGGCAGGCCTCTTACGCCAAAGAATTTGATTGCTTATTTGGCAAGGGGAGCCTCAAGGTGGTGAAGCAGGCATATGATCACATTGCAACAGCCATCGCCGCCTTTGAACGCAGCGAGCGATTCCACCCCTTTACCTCCAAGTATGACTACTATCTCGCCGGCAAGGTTGAACTGACCAGGCAGGAGAAACGTGGATTGGAACTGTTCGATGCCGGGGATAAGGGTAACTGCGCCGCCTGCCACACGAGTCAGGTGGGAGAGAATGGTCAGCCACCCCTGTTTACTGATTTCACCTATGACAATCTGGGGGTACCGCGGAATGACGAGAACCCCTTCTACAGCCAGCCCGCCCGCTTCAATTCCAATGGTGCCGAAGTGATCGATATCGGTCTGGCGAAGACCACGGGTCGTGATGTGGACAAGGGGAAATTCAAGGTCTCCACGCTACGTAATATCGCGCTGACGCCACCCTACATGCATAATGGAATACTGAAAACCCTGCGTGAAGTCGTAATGTTCTACAGCACCCGGGATATCCGCTCTGACTGGGGCAAGCCGGAAGTGGCAGAAAACGTCAACATAAAGGAACTGGGCAATCTGGGTCTGACCAATGGCGAGATAGATGCCATCGTTGCCTTCATGAAGACGCTGACGGATGGGTATCAACTCGACACCAACTCCGCAAAGCATTGAATAAGCCCACAGGGGTTGTTGGGCGGGGGCGGAGGTTGCTGTCCCCCAATGAAAATCGAAATAAAAGGGACCATAATTTAAACGTCATCTGTTACCGATTAAACATTTGAAAGGGCGTGGATTTAGCGACAATAAGACTTTGATTCCAACTCTATGGAGAGTCGTTCGATGAAAATACAGAGTGGTTTGTGGTTGCAGCAAGTAACAATGATCAGCCTTCTTCTCATGGCTGCAAGCGTTGGCATGGCCAATTCACTCGAATGTCCTCCCAACACTGAAGCACTGACCACGAAAGACTCACAGATCCCCCTGGATGAACTTGAAATACGCCTTAAACCTTTGGTTCGCTGTGAACTTGCCGAGGAGGCAAAGGGATGGATGACGTTGTTGAAGAGCAAAGTCCAGGAGATAAGCGGCGAGGAGCTGGTTGCCAAACACAAGAAAACCGAAATGAAGGCGGTCGAGGAGGCGTTGGATGCCCTGGAAGATGCCAAGGAGGCTATGGAGGAGGTTCCTGAGGCCACAAAGGGGGAGTCTGAGCCGACAGCTGCCAGCCAGGAGGAGGCAGAGACGGCGGTTGCCGAGGCTCACAAACAGATAAAAGAGGTCATGGGGGATCAGGAGGAGACAGAGGATGTGGTGGATTCCAGTATCGCCAAGGAGGTCCTCGAAAAAAGTGAAACAGAGGCCAGAGTCGATAGTAAATCGGGAAAAGAGATACTCCAGGATGAAAAGTCCGCCACCAAACAACTGGACAAGATAGACACAAAGGAACTTCAGGATCAGGAGACCTTGAAAAAGGTAACGGACGCAGCAGTTCAGTTGGCGGATTCGAAATCGGAGATCCGGAAATCACTGCTTGAGCACGTCAATCAGTTATATGCGGAAAGGACCGCGTTGATCGATCGCGCCAATCTGGTGATCAACGCATTTGAAGAGAAGGGAGCAGCTGAGGAGCCGATCACGGAATACAGGCAGTACATCAAAGCCGTATCAGGCCTTAAGGTCGATGTCTCCGATGTTGACGCTACATCGGCTGCCCTCAAAGGCTGGTTTATATCCAAGGAAGGTGGCCTGCGCTGGGGTAAGAATATCGCTATTTTCTTTGTTACGGTGCTGGTGTTTTACTTCCTTTCCGTCATCGTTGGGCGGGCAGCAGAACGAGGGTTCAACGCTTCGCGTCACACTTCTGCACTGTTGTCTGACTTCCTTGCGAAAGCAATAAGCCGGGGAATTATCGTGCTAGGTGTTCTTATCGGTCTGGCGGCGCTTGAGGTGAATATCGGCCCGGTCCTCGCGGTGATCGGCGCATTGGGCTTTGTTGTAGCTTTTGCCCTGCAGAGCTCCTTGGGTAATTTTGCCAGTGGCATACTCATCCTGCTCTACCGCCCTTTTGATGTAGGTGATCTGGTCGAGGTCTCCGGTGTATTGGGTAAAGTGTCTTCGATGAATCTTCTCTCTACCCATATTAAAACACCCGACAATAAGTCCGTTATCATTTCCAACAATGCCATCTGGGGCAATGTGATAACCAATGCCACTGCGACAAACAAGCGGCGCGTAGACATGGTTTTCGGTATTGGCTATCAGGACGATGTCGGCAAGGCGCAACGGATCATGGAGGACATCCTCTCATCCCATGAGTTGGTGCTGAAAGATCCGGAGCCTGTGGTCCGGCTTCATGAATTGGCGGACTCCTCGGTGAATTTTGTCTGCCGCCCCTGGATTCGGGCAGAGAACTACTGGGATGTCTATTGGGATGTCACCAGGGCGGTGAAGGAGCGTTTCGATGCGGAAGAGATCTCCATCCCATTTCCGCAGCGGGATGTTCACCTGTTCACTGAACAGACTGCCGGGACGGAAATTCTGCCTGACAAAAACAGTTCCTGATACTCAGTAAACGGGTTCAGAGCTTTTGGTTGAAAACAGGGATTAAGTGAGAGCCATTTTGGCCATTGCTCAAAGAATCTCCTCGATTGGATAGACATAGACCTGGTAGAGATGGAAGAGCGTCAGGGAGACTGCCAGGATACAGAGGGGCACCTCAGTTAGATCCCCCTTAAATCAACAGAAGACCCAACGCCTGATCTTGCGCTGAGTCTTCTGTTTTCGGCGGTTTGCTAATCGCCCTCTTTAAGCACCCCGGGTTCATCTGCCTTCAGATAGGCCAGCTCCTCATTCGACAGTTCAACGTCATCGTAGCCGGTGATCATCGGTTTCACATGATCGATAAATGAATGGCCTGTTGTGAGCAGATAGACGTGGGCGATGACAAATAGCAGGACTGCGAGGGCCGCGATGGTATGGGCGAGTGCAATGGGTCCAAGTCCTATCCAGCTGAAAATCTCCCCCTGTCCAAAACTGATCAGCAGGTAGGCGATGCCGGATATCCAGATCGCAGGAAAGATCACGATCTTGACCATAAGATAGGTCAGCGCCTGAAGAGGATTGTGTTTGCGCCGGTAGGTCTTGCGATAGGGGTGGTGCTCCCCTTTGAAAATGCCGAAGGCGTAAAAGCGCGCAACATTGATGAAGTTATCAGCGGTTGGAATATAGTGACGCCACTGTCCTGTTGTGAAGAGCCAGAAGACGGCGAATGCCCAGAGCGCCAACAACACCAGTGCGGCCCATGTGTGTACGGTGACAGCATCGCCAAACTCGATCAGACTATAGACCCCATGTACTGCAAATCCGCTGAACAGCAGGGTGAAGATGAGCGCCATCTGGCTCCAGTGCCAGAGTCGTTCAAACCGCTTGAAGACCAGAATCTTATGCATCGTCATCAGACTTTCCTCCTGCGGGTGGCGATCATGCGCAACGCGCCGTGTCCAAGTACCCCACCCAGGGTGCCGAGAACTGCCAACAAACCGATAAGATCAAGCATTTCATTCTTGCCTCTACCCGGCATATAGAAACCCTCAAGGTGATCGAGTCTGCCGTCATGTGAATGACAGCTGGAACAACTCAGTGCGTCGTCTTTGGGCGCCACCATGTGATTGATGGGCCAGTAGGAGTAGGTTTCTACAAACCCCCATTCGTCGCTGTAAGGGATGCCGTTTTTCTTCATTCCGGCCTCAATGGCCTTGCCGAAATCGTAGTTGCCCCAGAGTGCACTATCATCATTCCCCCAAAGATGCATATAGGGCAGTGTGTTGTTGCCCTTGTCGTAGGGTTGAGTGGTATGCATGCGTTTGAACGGGTAGATGCGTGAACCAGGGTCATCATGGGAACCGGAAAAACTGTTGATGTCGATCGGGCCTTTTGATGGATCAAATTTGGTGGCAATCGTGGTGTAGTTCATAGTGCCGTCAAACCAGGCATACATTGGCTCAAGGTCTTCAGCATAGGTGAAGGTGCCCTTGATCGACTTGTAGGTGGCGCGGTGATGCCCATCCCCCTGGGTGTACTCCTTCAGCTTGAAGCCCTCGCCATCTTTCAGTTTGCCCATGGTGCGCCAGTCCCAATCGACCTCTGTCGCGACGCCGCCCCGGGCAATGGCCGGAATGTGGCAGGTTTCGCAGGCAACTGTTTGAGTATGGCTGTTGAGCTTGATCCCCTGGACCGATGTGATGGGATGGGGTGATGCACTGTGACAGCTTTCGCATGAAGCAACATCGCGTGGCATGCCAGGTTTGCCGGTGCCAGTCTCGTCGTTGACCAGCATCTCGTACCGGCTGCCGGCCCACTCGTGACCTTCGCCCACATGACAGGTAACACATGAAAAGCCTTCACCGGCTTCACTCATGTGTACATCGACGTCTTTGGGTGGGTCGAACAGTACAGATGAGAGGTCGCCGTGTTTCACATTGTCGCCGCCGCCGCCATAGAAATGGCACTTACCGCAGTTGTTGCGAGTCGGCATCTCAACGCTTTTTGCAACCG
This sequence comes from Gammaproteobacteria bacterium (ex Lamellibrachia satsuma), assembly GCA_019623805.1. Lineage (NCBI taxonomy): Bacteria > Pseudomonadati > Pseudomonadota > Gammaproteobacteria > Gammaproteobacteria bacterium (ex Lamellibrachia satsuma). The sequence continues at coordinate 1,624,506 of CP053680.1, read as the reverse complement.
CCGCCCAGTCGATGGCTGGCTTGCCCTCAAACATGACGGAGCAGGCCTTGTTGCCTTTTGATGTGGGTGTTTTGTAGTAAGTGCCGGTGGATTCGTGACAGACCAGGCAGTCGATGTTGTCCTGGTTTGTAAAGTCAAAATCCGGGCTGTCCATGTTATACCCGGCATGACACTGGGCGCACATGCCCTCATTGCCTCTGGCATTGGTACAGAAGTTATTGATCAATACACTCTTGCCAAGGTGCTGGCCAGTCTTAGGATGCTTGTAGTCCCAGGTCCAGTGCTTATTTTTCATGAACTGATGACCTGCGGTGTTGTGACACTCCAGGCAGGCTTTGGTCACTTCAGGGCCACTAAAAAACGGGCCTTGAAGCTCCTTCAGTTTTGTATGATCAGTGGTTGCCTTGCTCTCTTTTTTGGGTTTGATGATCGCATGGCGTTCATCCGTTTTTGTATATTCGGAGATGCCCATTTCGATTTTTGGATCTGAAGAGGCCAGGGTTGTTGTTACCCAGCCAAGTGCCAGAATCAGGATAGAGAAGCTAAGAAATATGTAATTAAAGCGATACATCCGGCGCCTGGAGGCCGGAGGGTAATGGTTGATCATCGTGACGATGTCCCCTTGTAAACACCAATCAGCGGCGCTGACAACGACAGATCTCTGCGGACCTATGCTGAGTGTAAATATACCTGCATTACACCAAGGCTGGAGTCTACCCGTTTTTATTCGAAAAAATCATGATATACATCAATGGGGAGGGGCCATTTCAGCCTCGCTTAAGGTGCAAGCACCTTTTTGATGTCATACAGGGTGCGATGCACGCTGTGGCAGCGTGCACAGCTCTGGACAGCCAGTGTTCCCAGGTGGCGTCCTGTCTGCTTTATCTCTCCTGCTTTGATCGCCAGCTCAAGCGCTGCCAGGGATTTCTCTGTTTCAGCGCCGAGGATTCTTGCTTTTTGGGCTTTGTCCTTATGGCAGGATTCACAACTTTGTCCAAGGTCTTCAAGCCGCTGGCGAAGACCGTCCAGGCTATCGAGTGCCGTCTGTTTTCTCTCATCCTCACTGGCGATCTTGATTCGGTTGAGCAACAGGGTGAGACGTTCCATTACCCTTTTAAAAGACTCCTCCTCCAATGTTTCAGTATCTTCGACCTTAACTATGCTGAAGTCCGGACTACGATAGAGTGCAGTAGCTACGGCGCGATAGTCCCGATGGCAGGAACGGCAGCTTAGACCAATTTTTCTCAGTGTGGTGGCAGCCTGTTTGTAATCGCCCTGTTCTGCCGCCTTTTGCAGTGCGTCCATCTGTTCTAGTTCCAGTTCATCCCGCCACTCCGGCACCATTTCGCCAATCTTGCGGTAGTGCTGCGCCAGGCGTGTGGTCCACTTATTGAGCCGCGCCTGGTCTTCCAGTGCCAAATAGTCGGAGACCGCCAGCATCTCACGGCGCAGTTTGAACATGTTGTGTAGCCAGACGTGTCGTTTATTGGCTGGTTTATACCACTGCGCCAAAGAGGTGGGAGGGAGTTGCAGATGTATTTCCCTCTCTTCGCTGGCGTAGGTTGAGGAGAACGGTATCAGCGTGACCAGCACGACAAAAAAGAGTCTGGGTAAAATCAACTATCTGCTCCGGTTTTACATCGATAGACAAGGCATACGGTTTCAGTCATATTGCCCGGCAGTGAACTTTGTTGCAATCGGCTTGGCGAGGGTCATTCTGCCAAATCAGGAGAAAGATGTGTTTGGTGATTCGAAAAAGTATAGAGGCACACTCCATTTTGTTGCTGCTCTGATCGTTGGCTGTTCATCGCCGTTTTTTTCAGCGGCACTGTCGGCTGCCGATGAGGTAGCGAATCCAGCCAGTGTTACCCATCAGATGTGGCGCAAGATCCGCTTGGGTGAACTTAAGATCGAAGGGGATTACGATGCGGTCAAGGCCTTGGTTCTGCAGGGAAATATCCCTATCACCTATGATTATATTGCCACGTTGATGCGGACGCCAAACGCCTTTGGCAATGGACCGGCCTGTATCGTTTGTCACAGCTCCAATGACCCGTCACGGAGTTACCGGGGACTGGACCTCTCCAGTTGTGAAGGTATTCTGCGAGGCTCCACTGAAGCCCCGGCCAGACCCGTCATTTCACCGGGCAAGCCAATGGAGAGTCGCCTGGTCCATAAGCTCAGGAATAACCGCATGCCGCTGGGTGTCTCTTTCCTGCACCCGACTGATACTGACAGTATCCAAAAGGTCAAAAAGTGGATCGACAGCGGGGCGGCTGATGACGAGTTTTTTAAGACCAGCGTACTGCCGCTCTTTGTCGAGCCCACGGCATTTGGTTCCGATATCGCATGTATCTCCTGCCATGCAGGATTCAGGGACCCGCCCAACTTCAATGAGGTCAACCTGAGCAGTCATGAGGCAATTATGACGGGGGCCTTCTCCCGAACCAACAAAAAACAAGGCAGGCCGGGTATCCCTATTGTTATTCCACACGAGGCGGAAAAGAGCCGGCTTTACCAGCGCCTGACGGAGAATCGTATGCCGCCTGGTATCAATCCGGGCGAGGAGAGTGACCACCCGAATACCAGTCTGCTAATGCGTTGGATCGAACAGGGGGCGTGGTGCAAATAGCCCTCCAAAACCATAACTTGATCAAGGTCAAAGCCTTGCTATCTATTAATATTTTCTAATTTACCCCGCAAGTCTGCATGCAAAGGAGTAATCACATGGCCGAGGCCTTCACTAAATCGATGGCGCGCAACATCTTCTATGGTGGTAGCGCTTTTTTCTTTCTACTTTTTCTCGCCCTGACTTTTGACACTATGGGGCAGCTTCCAAACCGTGATAACCGGGCGGCCCTGGAGGGGGAGCTGGGTCCGGTGATCGCTCAAGGCAAGGCGCTTTGGGAGAATAACGACTGTATTGGTTGCCACACACTACTGGGGGAGGGTGCCTACTTCGCGCCTGAGCTGGGTAACGTCTACAAGCGTTTTGGCAATTCGACCGATGCGATCAAGGGTTTCATTCTGAGCCGCCCGAAAGATGGTATTCCCGGTCGCCGCAGTATGCCTCAGTTCAATTTCAATGATGAAGAACTGACCGCGATTGCCGAGTTTCTGAAGTATGTTTCAGAAATCAACACAGCCAACTGGCCACCGAATATCCAGGGTTAAGGGGAGAGGATAACGATGAAGTATCAATCACAATCGGTTGCGAAGCTCTATTTTATCGCAGCCATCGCCCTGTTTGCGGCACAGATCCTGTTCGGCCTGATCATCGGCCTGCAGTACGTAATGGGGGATTTTCTGTTCCCCGAGATTCCGTTCAACGTGGCCCGTATGGTCCACACTAACGCGCTGATCGTCTGGCTGCTGATGGCCTTTATGGGCGCGGCCTACTATCTGGTGCCGGAAGAGGCTGAGACTGAACTCTTTGCCCCTTGGCTGGCGACGTTGATGTTCTGGATCTTCCTGGTGGCTGCGGCGCTGACCGTGGCGGGCTACCTGCTGGTGCCCTACGCCACCCTGGCGGAACTGACCATGAATAAGCTGCTGCCTACCATGGGACGTGAGTTCCTGGAGCAGCCGACCATTACCAAGCTGGGTATCGTCATAGTTGCCCTGGCGTTCCTGTTCAATATCGGCATGACCATCCTGAAGGGTCGCAAGACCGTGGTGAATCTGGTGCTGTTGCTGGGCTTGGTTGGTCTGGCGGTGTTCTTCCTGTTCGCCTTCTACAATCCGACCAATGTGGTTATGGATAAGTTCTTCTGGTGGTGGACCGTGCATCTGTGGGTTGAGGGTGTCTGGGAGTTGATCCTTGGTGCCATCCTCGCCTTCGTGCTGATCAAGACCACCGGCGTCGACCGTGAGGTGATCGAGAAGTGGCTCTATATCATTATCGCCATGACCCTGATCACCGGCATCATCGGTACCGGTCATCACTACTTCTGGATCGGTACTCCCGAGTACTGGCAGTGGTGGGGTTCGATCTTCTCCGCAATGGAGCCGATCCCCTTCTTCATGATGACCGTGTTTGCCTTCAATATGGTGAACAAGCGTCGCCGTGAGCACCCCAACAAGGCTGCGATCCTGTGGGCGTTGGGTACTGCTGTGATGGCATTCCTGGGCGCTGGCGTGTGGGGTTTCCTGCATACCCTCTCCCCGGTGAACTATTACACTCACGGTACGCAGATCACTGCGGCTCATGGTCACATGGCGTTCTACGGTGCCTATGTGATGATCAGCCTGACAATGATCTCCTACGCGATGCCTCTGCTGCGCGGCCGCAACGCTGCAAATCCGGCGAAGTCGCAGGTGGTGGAGATGTGGTCGTTCTGGCTGATGACGGTGTCTATCGTGTTCATCACCCTGTTCCTGACCGGCGCGGGTATCCTGCAGTCCTATCTGCAGCGTATGGGCGAAAACCCGCAGTCGTTCATGGCGGTGCAGGATCAGATCGCACTGTTCTACTGGCTGCGTGAGATTGCCGGCGTGGTATTCCTGATAGGGTTGCTGCTCTACATCGCCAGCTTCTTTGTAGGTCAGAACGAGCCGGAGGCAGCTGCTGCCGACTGAATAACCATAAACCCTCTTGAGGTGTAACAGCCTCATTTAAGGCCGGCAGTCTCTGTCGGCCTTTTTTATTGTTTTGAATATTGATTCTGGGTAGGCCGGTTCAAGCGTAGTGGAACCGGCAAGCATTCTTGTCAGGCCAATACTTGCGCCTGATCCGCTACGCATGATCCTGCCTGCATGAGGCTTCGTGGCCTATAATCTGAGCTGACCACCCTGCAAAAATATGGATGCCAATGGAACGGAAGGTTTTGTTATCCGTGAGAAATGCCAGTCGTATCTTTCGCATGGGAGAGGTGGAGGTTCCGGCGCTGCGGGATGCATCTCTTGATATTCTCGACGGTGAGTTCATGGTCATCATCGGTCCGAGTGGTTCGGGTAAGAGCACCCTGCTCAACCTTATCGGCGGCATGGATCATCCCACCAGCGGGAGAGTGCTGTACGAAGGGAGAGATCTGGCGCAGGCGACGGATCAGGCGTTGACTGAATACCGGCGGCACCAGGTTGGTTTTGTCTTTCAATTCTACAACCTGGCGCCGATGTTGACGGCGCTTGAGAATGTCCAGGTTGCCACGGAGATAGCCAGCGATCCGCTTGATCCTGGGGAAGCGCTGGCGCTTGTGGGGCTGGCTGGATATGAAAATCACTTCCCCTCGCAGATGAGTGGTGGGGAGCAGCAGCGCGTCGCCATTGCCCGCGCCCTGGCGGGCAATCCAAAACTGCTGCTCTGTGATGAGCCGACTGGTGCGCTGGATCTGGCCACCAGCCGTCAGGTTCTGGCGCTGCTGATACGTCTGAAGGAGGAGTTGGGCAAGACCCTGGTGTTGATTACCCACAATAGCGCGATTGCCGGTATTGGCGATCGGATTGCCACCATCCGGGACGGGGGTATCCATTCGCTGCAGGAGAATGCCAGGCCGGTTCCGGTGGATGAGGTCACCTGGTGAGCCGGGTGCTGCGCCATAAATTGATACGCGACCTCTGGCGGCGCAAAGGGCAGCTTCTGACCCTGTTTGCGGTGATTGCGATTGGTGTCGGTGCCTATGTCGGGATGGCGGGTGTCTGGCGCGATATGGGTGGTGCCAGAGACGCCTACTATCGAGATTATCGCCTGAGCGACTTTGTGGTGGATCTGAAGCGTGCCCCTTCATGGGCGGTGGAGGAGATCGTAAGACTCGACGGGGTGGTGAGTATAGAGGGGCGGATTTCACAATCGGTGATGATCGATCTGCCTGGCGTCGTGCGGCCGATTGAGGGGGTTGCCCTATCTCTGCCGGATTATGCAAGCCCCCGGTTCAATGATCTTATGATGCGCTCCGGTAGTACTATCTCCGCCCCCGGGGAGGCTGAAGTTATTCTCAATCATGCCTTCGCAGTGGCCCACGGATTGAAACCGGGTGATCGGATCGGTGTACTGCTGCTCGAAAGCCGGCAGGAGTTGCTGGTGGTAGGGACTGCCCAGTCACCCGAGTTTGTCTACCTGATCCCGGCCAGCGGTGGGCTGGCGCCCGATCCGGCGCGTTTTGGCGTGATCTATCTTGGTGAGCGCTATCTGCAGGCGAGAAGTGATCTGGACGGGGCCTATAATCAACTGCTCGGACGACTCAGTAGCCGACATGCCACGCAGGTGAAGAACGTCCTGTTGGCGATAGCACTGCGGCTCGACCCCTTTGGCGTGACCCTGACCACCCCGATCTCCGAGCAGGCCTCGTTCCGTTTCCTGCAGGATGAACTTGCAGGGCTTGAGGTGCAGTCGAGAATCCTGCCGATGATCTTTCTCGGCGTGGGTGCTTTGGTGCTCAATGTGTTGATTGGTCGCCTGGTGAACCAACAGCGATCGATCATCGGTACCTTGCGCGCTCTGGGGTATGATCGTTTCAGCCTGATCCGGCACTACCTCTCCTATGGCGTGGTGGTGGGTTGTGTTGGCGGCCTGTTGGGCATAGCGCTTGGTGTCTGGTTGCAGTCGGAGATGGTGGCGATCTATCGTGAGTTTTACGAACTGCCGGGGCTTGTCTACCACTTCTATGGAGATATCGCCCTGGTTGGATTGATGATCAGCCTGCTGTTTGCCCTTGCCGGTAGTGGTTATGGTGTCTGGCGGGCGACTCGTTTGCAGCCTGCGGAGGCTATGCGCCCTCCGGCCCCCCAGGCAGGCGGCCACATTCTGCTGGAACAACTGGGATTTCTCTGGGGGCGACTGAATTTTCGCTGGCGCTCGATCCTGCGCTCGGTGTTTCGCAATCCCTTCCGTTCGCTGGTGAGTCTGTTTGCCAGCCTGATCGCCACCGCGTTGGTGTTCACGACCTTGAGCATGGTCGATGCACTGGACTACCTGATGGGTTATGAGTTTGAGCGGGTCTCCCATCAGGATCTGAGCATCGGTCTGCGTGAACCGGTTGATCTGCAGACTTTGACGGAGATCGAAAGTCTGCACGGGATTACCCTGGCCCAGCCGGAGCTGCTGGTTGCCTGCGACCTGACTAACGGGGCGCGCCAGAAGCGTATCGCCATTACAGGTCTGCCGACGGACAATCGCCTGCATACCCCCCTGGACCAGTTCGGGAAAAGGGTTGATGTGCCTTCACAGGGACTGGTGTTGACCCGCAAGCTTGCCGAGATTCTCGAACTGAAGCCGGGTGACAGTGTGACCCTGAGGCCGCTTACAGGGCGCCGTGAACAGGTGGTGGCTGAGGTGAGTGCGGTGGTCGAAAGTTTTCTCGGTCTCTCCGCTTATGCTGATATCGGTTATCTGAGCCGCCTGCTGGGTGAAGAGCAGGTGGCAAACCGTTTTCTGGCCAACAGCGTGGGCGGGGAAATGAGTGAAAAACTGCTCTCCCGGATTAGAGAGCGCCCGGCGATTCTGGGGTTGAGTGAGCGTCGGCATGCGTTGGCGCAACTTGACGCCACCTTCGGCGAGACCATGGGCAGCATAATTGTGGTGATGGTGGTTTTCGCCGGCATGATCGCCTTCGGTAGTGTGCTCAACACTGCGCTGGTCTCATTGAGTGAACGGGAACGGGAGGTAGGCACCCTGCGGGTATTGGGATATACCCCTCTGCAGGTCACCAGCCTGTTTGCCGGAGAGAGCCTGCTTCTGAACGGGATAGGGATTCTGCTTGGGCTCTACGCCGGGGTAAAGTTGAGTGAAGGGCTGTCGCTGCTCTACAGCACTGAACTCTACCGGTTTCCCGCAGTGATTTTGCCAGGTTCTCTGGTGGTCAGCGCGCTGCTGATGCTGCTGTTCGTCCTGCTGGCGCAGTGGCTCGTTTTTCGTATCCTGTCCCGGCTCGACTGGCTGGAAAGCCTCAAGGTCAAGGAGTAACCATGTCTAAGCCAACTGTTGTCATCGGAAGTTTCGTAACGTTCAGCCTGTTGCTGTTGTCGGGTTGTGGTCAGCAGCTGGAAGTGGTGGCAGTGACGCCGGTGCAAGGCGGAATCTCCAGCATGTTCACTGAACCGGCCCGGACCCGGCTGGCCCGCACTTATCGTGTGACCATGCCGGTGGAAGGGCGCATCGGTCATGTCGACCTGCTGCCGGGGGACAGGGTCGAGGTCGGGCAGCCGCTGGCGATGATTGACCGTTTCCCTTTTGAACTGCGCGTCGAGGAGGCGCAGGCGGCGGTGTCAGAGATGGAGCAACAGCTGCGCATCAATGCCTATGATGAGATCGAAAAGACCCTGGCAATTGAGATGACCGCAACGGTGGAGGCCACCCGGGATGCTCTGCGTGCGGCGGATGCCCAAGTCGATGCAGAGAAGGTGCGGGTTGCCTGGGCTGAAAAGGTGAGGGAGCGGAACACCCAGCTTGCGAAGGAGGGCAGTGTTTCGCAGCAGGAGCTGGATAATGCGGTACTGGCAGCGCAGACGGCACAAATCTCCCTCAAGCAGGAAGAGTTTATCCAGGCAGCGCTGAATACCCTCTTTACCGCGATCAAGCTGGGACCAAAGTATGTCGAGCAGTGGCTGGGCCGAAAACAGCTTGAGCGTGAGGTGAGCCTGCAGCAGTTGGCCCAAGCCCGCACCCGGTTGGCGCGGGCAGAGTATCAGCTTGATCTGGCGCAGCTCCGCGCCCCGGTGAGTGGTGTGGTGCTGCACCGTTATAGTGAAGGGGAGGGGAGTCTTCTAGTTGGACAATTGTTGCTGGAAATCGGGGACCCTGCCGATATTGAGGTAGTGAGTGATCTGCTGACCCGTGATGCCATGCGGCTCAGTGTTGGGACTTCCGTTGAATTGACGGCGGGTGATATGCGCCTCCAAGGCGTAGTGAAGCGGATTGAGCCGGCGGGTTTTACCAAGCGCTCATCTCTCGGGGTGGAGCAGCAGCGGGTCAATGTAGTGGTTGGCCTGTCTGAGCATCCTGACAAGATAGGGGTTGGTTACCGGTTACAGGCACGTTTCCACACCGGTAGCAGCCAGAACACGTTGATGCTGCCCCGTTTCAGCGTGCTGCAGGCTGTGAATGGGTCTCATTATGTGTTTCTCATCGAGGGCAATAGGCTCAAACGCCGTGTCGTGAAATTGGGCCTGCGCAATGACCGCCAGTTGGAAATATTGGAAGGACTCAGTGGAGGACAGCGGGTTGTTTCAGTGCCTGATGCGGAGATGAAGGATGGCCAATCTGTTCGGGTAGATGCAGAAGAATAGATCGTTCCCGGGCTGATGGTATGATGCGTCACTGGATGAATTCAGGCGGGAGCTGAATGAAGGCGTTGCTCAACTTTTTTGTCGATCTCTGTCTGTTGCGTGCTGCGCCACAGGACCTGCCGGCGTCCGGCGTTATTCTGGCAGGGACATTTCTGCTGAATATCCTGGTCAGTCTGCTGATGATCGTTGACGCGAGGCACGGCCCAGGCCTGGCGCTGATTGAAAGCCTCTTCGAGACCTTCCTGATGCTGACTGTTCTCTATCTGGCGTTGCGAACCCGCCGTCTGAGAGGACGATTTCAACAGTCGGCCACCGCCCTGATGGGCAGTGGGCTGCTGCTCGGCCTGCTGGCCCTGCCCCTGGTGGCCTGGAGTCACCGCAGTGATTCCACTGAAGCGGGCCTGTTGCTGCTGTTGCTGATTATCTGGAGCATCGTGGTGCTGGGACACATCATTCGCCACACCTTTGGCCTGACTCTGAATATCGGGGTGGCCCTGGGGGTGCTCTATACAATGCTTGCCTGGTCGATGGTAGTCAGACTCTTTCCGGTAACCTGATGCACATTCATATCCTCGGTATCTGCGGCACCTTCATGGGCGGCATCGCGCTGTTGGCGCGTTCACTTGGTCATACGGTCAGTGGTTCTGATGCCAATGTCTATCCACCCATGAGTACACAACTCGAGGCGGCAGGCATCCGGCTCCAGGAGGGTTATAAAACCGAGCACTTGCAACCGGCGCCGGATCAGGTAGTGGTGGGCAATGCCATGTCCCGCGGTAACCCAGCGGTTGAGGCGATGCTCGATCAGGGCATTCCATATACGTCCGGTCCCCAGTGGCTTGCAGAGCATGTATTGCAGGGGCGTTGGGTGCTGGCGGTGGCGGGCACCCACGGCAAAACCAGCACCGCCAGTCTGCTGGCCTGGATCCTGGAGCATGCCGGATTGGCGCCGGGGTTTCTGATCGGCGGTGTGCCGGAAAATTTTGGCGTGTCGGCCCGCCTGGGGGATACCCCTTTCTTTGTCGTTGAAGCGGACGAGTATGACACCGCATTTTTCGATAAGCGCTCCAAGTTTGTTCACTATCGCCCCCGCACCCTGGTGATGAACAATCTGGAGTTCGATCATGCCGATATCTTTGATGACCTGGAGATGATTCAGCGTCAGTTTCACCATCTTGTGCGCACGGTGCCCGGCAGTGGGTTGATCATAACGCCGCTCTATGACGGTAACCTGGGCGAGGTGCTCGACAGGGGGTGTTGGACCCCGGTGGAGTATTTTGATCCCGAACTCGAAGCCTACTGGCATGCTGAAAACAACAGTCGGGACGGCAGTCGCTTCGACGTGGTGTGCAATGGTGAGCGGGTGGGACGGGTGAACTGGGACCTCATCGGTCGTCACAATGTCTCCAATGCACTGGCTGCGCTGGCGGCGGCGCGTCATGCCGGAGTGCCGCCGAAGACGGCAATCGAGGCGTTGAGTGATTTTCGCAATGTGAAACGGCGCATGGAGCTGCGGGGAGAGATCGGGGGAGTCAGGGTTTATGATGACTTTGCCCACCATCCTACCGCCATTGAGACTACCCTCCAGGGTTTAAGGGATCAGGTGGGGGATGCCCGGATTATTGCGGTACTGGAGCCCAGATCGAACACCATGAAACGGGGTGTGCACGCCGACCGGCTGGCTGGGGCGCTGAAGGCTGCGGACCGGGTTTTACTCTGTGCGCCGGATGATCTTACCTGGGATGCGACAGCAGTGCTGCGCCCTTTGGGCGGGACGGTTGCGGTATTCAATGAGGTGCAGGCCATTATCGATAGTATTGCAGAAATGGTGGAGCCGGGTGATCACCTCCTGGTGATGAGCAACGGCGGTTTTGAGGGCATCCATCAGCGTTTGCTGGATGTGCTTGGGAAAGATAGAGGGTAAATATGGAACCAAAAGACGGCCCCATTTCGCTTGCCATTACCGGTGCCTCAGGCAGTGCCTATGCGCTACGTCTGCTGGAGTGTCTCATTGGTGCGGGGCGGAACGTCTATCTGATGGTTTCACAGGCCGGGCAGATTGTGCTCAAGATGGAATCGGACCTGGAGTTGCCCGCCCAGCCCACCGAAGCACAAAAAATACTGGCACAACGCTTCAATGCGGCAGAAGGTCAATTGCAGGTTTTTGGACGGCAGCAGTGGATGGCGCCTGTGGCCAGTGGTTCCAACCCGCCGGCAGCGATGGTTGTCTGTCCCTGCACCACGGGTTCTCTCTCCGCCATCGCCTGTGGCGCCAGTAATGACCTGATCGAGCGATCCGCCGATGTGATGCTGAAGGAACGGCGCAAGCTGATTCTGGTGGTCAGGGAGACCCCCTTCTCGGAGATCCATCTGGAGAATATGTTGAAACTGGCGCGAATGGGGGCGGTGATACTGCCGGCCAACCCCGGTTTCTACAACAATCCGGAATCGGTCGATGATATTGTCGACTTCATGGTTGCCAGAGTGTTGGATCATCTGGGCGTGGAAAATGCGCTTTTGCCACGCTGGGGCGGGTGATTCCAGGCTGTCAGGGTAGGCTGGTTCAAACGTAGCGGAACCGGCAACCCATGGGTCATGACAATTCGAAAATGCCCGATCCGCTACGCTTGATCTGGCCTACAGGGTTTTTATATAGGTTGCCAAAGCGAGGCGTTGTGCCGTATTGATGCCGGGAAAACTGGACATCACCATGCCGCCCTTTTCGATCTTCGCCGCGATATGCTCGATTGACTCATCTGATCCGGCGAGCCGCAACAGCAGGCCGAACTTGCCGGTGCCTTTTTCCCCGTGACAGGATTGACAGCCGTCGGCGAACATCTCTGCCGGGGTGGTGGTGATGGAGGGGCTGTACTCGCTGGCGCCGCAGCCGGTGAGTAGTGCCGCCGCTGTTAGGGTGCCGAGAAATTTGATCGTTTTATTCATTATGGGTTCCATTCGATAGATAGAGACGAGAATCGGGCTTCAACCCGATGTGGTTGCGCGGATGATAACAAATCATCGGAGTCGCATCCTGCCGTGAGGCAAAAAGCCTAGTTATTACGCGGCTATCCGGTTTCTGTCCTGAAACAGAACAAAAGGAACGCAGAATACGCAAAGAAAATTTTATAATTCAATTAAGTAAACTTGCATCCTTTGCGGTTCTCAGTGTTCTTTGCGTTCCAAATGCTTGTTTTGAACAGGCACTATCTAATGCCCCCACGGGGGCTCAGTTGATAAGTGTAGTCTGATTGCGGCCGTTCTGTTTCGATGCGTAAAGCGCGGCATCGACCCGCTTGGTCAAGGTCTCAGCGGTATCTTTTGCCTTTAGTGAAGAGGCGCCAAAACTGGCGGTGATCCTGCCTGCCGTAGTAAAGCTGTGGTCAGATATCCATGCCCGGAGATGCTCGGCGATGTTGCGGGAGACTTCGGCATCAGCCAGGGGTGTGATGATCATAAACTCCTCGCCTCCCCAGCGGGCCAGGATATCGCTCTTGCGAATGCGCTGTTGCACGATCGATACCATCTGCTTCAGCACTTCGTCGCCGACATCGTGCCCGAAGGTGTCGTTGACGCTTTTGAAATGGTCTATGTCGAACATGATCAGGCTGAGTGGATTGCCGGTTTCCCGCGCCCACCTGATCTGGCTTTCCAGCTCATCATCAAACTTCATTCGATTGTAGATATTGGTCAGCCGGTCCGTAGCCGCCAGTTGCTTCAACTGGTTCTGTATCTCCACATGATGGGTGATATCCCGGTGGGACTCGATGATCTGTGCAACCTGGCCGGTCTCGTCAAATACCGGCGTGGCGCTCACCTCTGCGTAGATCACCTCGCCGTCGTTGCTGAAGTGCTTGTGGATAACGCTGGCTGCCTCTCCGGTCTTTCTTATGGCTTCGATGGGGCAGGGATCATGCTTGCCTCTGCAGGGCGTGTCGCGCTTGTGGGAGAGCCGGAAACAGGTGCTGCCTGCAGGTATCTTGTTTCCGCCACAATAGGTGTTGCGAGCGGACTGATTGGAGAGTTGCAGGCTGTAGTCGTTGATGTCGATCACCAGGGTGGGGTCGGCAATGGTATCCAGTACCTTCTGGATGTAGTCACGGGAGCGGGTCAACTGCTCTTCCGCGTTTTTCAACGGTGTGATGTCGTTGATGTAGGCGAAAAAATGGGTGATTCTGCCCTGTTGGTCGCGAATGACGGTCGTCGTGTCTTGGATCCACAGACGTTCTCCTGAAGCGGTCACCACCTGATAGGGAGTTCGCTCGAACCAGGAAGAGCTCAGGCTTCGGGTCTGCTCGGTCTCATCCGCAACCTGCTGGAGAAAGTCGGGTGCGATGATGCTCGAGAGTGTCAGTTCCCCGCTGAAAAAACGTGCTGCCGGGTAGCCCAGCAGGGATTCTACATTGGTGGAGATATAGTCCACCGGCCAGCCAAAAGCATATCGCCACCGGATGATCGTAGTAGGGCCTCCCATGAAGAGATCGCGTTCATCACTGATTGCCTGGTGCAAGTGCAGGATCTGCTGTTCCGACTGTTTCTGTTTCGACCGGTTCCAGAGCAGAAAACCGATGGCGATGGCAAGCACCAGGGCAAACAGTGCTAGTGCAGGAAGAAGTTCCTGTAGTTCGCGGGTGGTTCTCCGCCGAAGCTGGTTTTCAGCGATGTAGTGCACCAGGATGAATAGATGGTCACTTCGGTCACCGGGAGTATCGGACGGCGGGAGCTGCCTGTGACTTGAATGACGGGCAAAGCTGAACAGTCCCTTTGGGCTGATGTATTGGCCATTGCCCTCTGCCTGGATATGGGACCAGGCGTCCGGAAATGCCGCCTGAAAGTCCACCTGAGGTTGGTTGGGAAACATGAAATTCCAGGCCAACTCCCTGATGTGGCTGATGATGTAACCACCCTGTTTATTGAGGAGAAGTGCATGCCCCTCGAAGCCACTGACGTTTTCCTGAAGATCCGACAGCAGTTGCCGGCCAAGATAATTCAGCACAAGTACGCCGATCCTCTTACCGGTTGAGTCAGTCACCGGGGTTGCAAAGCGAATCATGGGTTTGAGCGGAACCTCCACCTCGCCATGCTCCATATTGAGGTCAAAGCGTGAAGTGTAGATATGATCCGGTGCGATGCCGATGGCTTCAGTGAAATAGTAACGGTGTACCTTGGACTGCAGTGACTCCTGCGGTGCGGTTTCCGGGACGCCGTTGTTGTAGTTGATACGAATCCTCTCCATGCCTTGGTTGTCGATGAAACGGATTTGGTCATAACGCTTTTTCTTTGTGCTGAAACCCAGCAATTCCCGGGAGGCGGAACGGATCTCATGGGCCTGATTCTCCTCTCGGAGGAGATTTCGTATATGTGAAATGTTGGCGAGGTAACGGAGGTCTGAGTGGATCTCTTCAAAGGCCAGTTCAAATTGGGTGATCTGTCGGTTGAGCAGTAGGCCGGATTGAGTCAGCAGTGCCTGTTGCTGGCTACTGTATAGCTGGTGCCAAATGCCGAAAATCACCAGGCCGAAAACCGCCACCAGAAGCCCGAGGCCAAGCAGGTATTGGTGGGTGAGTTTCATCATTACAGCTATGTCCGGTATCTCAATCGATTGCCGTAGCTGTGTCTTTCACTGTCTTTCGAAAAATCACCACCGCGCCTGTAATGACCTCATTTTCAATGATTGGTGTACTGGTGTATTCAGCCTGGAAACTGCTGCCGTCCTTACGCCAGAAAACCTCATCCTTGCCACGGTGGGTCAGGCCCTTTGCCAATACATGGGTAATCGGGCATTCATTTTCTCGAAAACCGCTGCCGTCCGCATGGCTGTGGTGCCACATCTTGTGGCTGTTTTTGTTCAGCATCTCGTCGACTTCATAACCGAGCATGCGGGCGGCAGCAGGGTTGACGAAAGTGTGGTTGGCATTCAGATCCAGACCCAAAATGCCGTCCCCGGCGATATCCAGGATGAGTTTCTTCTGCTGTTCGCTGCGTCTGGCCTCCTCCTCCAGCCGTTTGAGTTGATCGAGGTCGTTCATGACAGCAACCAGGTACTTTATCCTGCCCTGTTCATCCTTGATGCTTGAGATGTTCAACATGATCCATTTGTCAGACTGATCCGGCCGCAACAGCCTGAGCTGCACCGAAATATTGCTGGACTGACCGCTACGCAGCATGTCCAGGTTTTGTATCTCGGTTGCAAGATCCTCACCGCTGATAAGGTCGTTCAGGTTCATCTCCTTGAGTTCCCTGGCGCTGTAACCAGTGATCTCACAGATTTTTTGATTGAGTCGGAGAATCTGGCCACTGGCATTCGTGTGGGCGATGCCGACAGCTGCCTGCTCAAAAGTGGCGTGCAGGCGCTCTTCATTCTGGCGCATGTCGATCTGTTGGGCATTCAGCGCCTTGTTGAGTCGGGAAACACGCAGCAGCAGAAAGCCGAGCAGCAGCATGATAGCGATGACGAGGGCAGTCCAATACCAGTAGGTTTTGATTGCAGCCTTGAGAGTGATTCTGTAGTCATGATCGAAGGGGCTAAGCGCCAGTTGTTGCAGGACATCCCGCACCGGCTGATAGTTTTCGGGAATATTCCAGCCGTTGATTTTGGCGTTTTTGGCTGCAGTGCTCTCCGTAGGCATCTGCAGCAGGGCAACTGCCACCTGGCGTGCCAACTCGGAGGAGGTATGGGGGAGTTTGGCAATTGGCCACTCCGGGTAGAGTGGGGTGCTGACCGCATAGGGAAAATCACTGAACTGCTGTTCGTTGATGACATGCAGTGGCCCAGTCCTGATTTTGCCCTCTTTCTCCATGCGTTCGAGGGTATCGGTACGGACAATGCCGACGTCGGCTCTGCGCTCCAGGATCGCCTGTACCACATCATCGTGGGTATTGAGAAACTCCAGGGAGGCAAAATCGTATTCGTCCAGCCCCGCTTTCCGGATCTCGCTCAATGCCATGATCCATCCACCCAGGGATGTTGAGTGTACGGCGGCAACCCGTTGCTTCTCCAGATCATCCAGGGAATGTATGCGCTTATTGTCAGAACGGGTAAAGATAACGCTGCCGAAATGGGTTGTGTTGATGCCAGGTGACAGTTGGTTGACCATCGTCAGCACTCTCTGTACCCGGTATTTATGGGCGAGATCGATGTAGATTCCGGAATTGACGATGACGAAGTCCATCAACTGGTTTTTGACCAGTATCGGTATGTCATCGAATGGCATGGGCACGATACGAAAACTGTAGTTGGGTAAACGCTGCGTGAGGTAGGCGGCTGTGGCACCCCACTTGACAGTGGTCTTGGCCGCACCCCGTTTGGCAAGCACGCCGATTGTCACCTCCTCTCTCTCTTTCGCCTCGACGAAACTGGTCTGGATAAACGAGAGGAGTAAGCAGATTAGGGTCGCTATGGTAAGTCGGTGGTATCTGCGGCTGCCAAGTGAGGGTGCTGCGTCTATCATGGGCCTATTCGCCGAAAAGAGTATCTGTGCCGAAAACGGTTCGCATCATGCTCAATCCTGTATCGGCACATACTTTGTTAACTGAAATTTCGACCTGTCCATTTGCCCGCATTCGACGGCCTGGTTCAGCTTGCGTCGACAGGCCCAAGGAGAAGCGGGGAGTCCGGCTCTTTCCTCTCTATGCGGGGGAAATCTGCACTGTCTTTATTCAGAATCTCCAGCGGTGTCTGAAAGTTGCTCTCCGTGACGGGATAGGTCAACAGGCCGAGCAGGTATGCCTGGCGCTGGCGGGAGACGTTGCCGATCCAGACAGGTTGTTGTAATGGCCGTAAAATCACGGGTGTGGACCAGAGGCGTAATACCAACTGTTCACCTGCATCGGGGTGTTTTACCAGTGTGATGCTTTCGTAACTGCCGTCGTGAACCTGGGGCAAAAGGGGAAGTTCCCGCAGCGCCAGAGAAGGTGAGAGCATGCGTAGCAGATTGTGCCATCCCAGCATCTCTGCCCGCTGCCAGCCCCGGCTCTCCAGGGTGTCGATCAGCGGCTGTGGCGGTCCGGCAAGCTGAACGTTGAATGGGTGATCCAGTCGTTCACGTATATCGTGCCGATGGCGGGGCAGCGAGTCGGCTGCGCTCTGTTGCCAAGCTTGCAGGCTGATCGTCTGGGTCGGTGGGGCAGGGCGGTAGCGCTGGAAATCCTCAGTCTGATAGAGGTGGCTTCCCAGAGCGGTGGCGAAACCGGCGGCGATCATTGCACTGAGCGTGAGTCCCAACCAGTGACGTTCCAACTCGGCATGCCGATACCAGGCCATGCCCAGGGCTGCGATCCAGGCAGTGCCCAACAGCAGACTGGCGACTACATCACTCAGCCAGTGCGCGCCCAGGTAAAGCCGGGAGAGCGCTACGCCTGCGATAATGGAGCTGGCCAGGCTGTAGGGCAGCCAGCGCAGATTCAACGGTAGAACCCTGGCGATAAGGATGGCAAGAAAGCCGTAGGTCACGGTAGCGCGTAGGACATGGGCGCTGGGAAACGCCCAGGGTCCCAGCCCTTCGATACCCTCCATCGGACGGGGAATCTGCAAGCTATATTTCAACAGTAGCGGAGTAAGCAGTCCAAAGAGCACAGCAGCCAGCCAGTGTTGCAGTGCCGGAAGGTGGCGCTCCCGGAGCAGGAAAATTCCCACCGCAAGAGTCACCACGCTGATCGTTGAGGGGTCGGCAAAACGGCTGAGATGGAGCATCAGGTTGTCTGACCAGGGATTGCGCAGACTCTGCAGTCCGTTGAAGACCCAGTGATCGGGTTGGCTGATCAGTGTTCCTTCCAACACCATTGCCGCGAGCAGCCCGAACAGAAAGGTGCCCAGCAACAGCAGAGTTGCCAGGATGCCGAATCCCCTGGCTTCCGGATGGGAGGGATTATCCAGGGCGCTGGCGATCTCGCCCAGGAAGGGGTGTCTGGCGCCCCAATTGGTGATGGTCTGGACGATCCGGGTGGCGTGAGGTCGAATCAGCCGGAACAGTCGACGTGAAAAGGAGAAAATCAGCCAGATTCCCCCCACGCCCAAGAGCAGAACCGCCACCAGCCGGAAAGCGACTTCGGCCGCGAGTTCGAGAGAGGCTCCGAAGACGATGCCTGGCAGCAGGTAGGCAGGTGCCCAGATCAGGGCAGAGAAAGAATTGGCGAAAAAGAAGCGCCAGGCCGACATCTCCAGCATACCGGCAACCAGAGGAATGATCGCCCGCACCGGGCCGAAAAAACGACCGATGGCGACACTCTTGCCGCCATATTTTCTAAAGAATTCAGTGCCGCGCTGCAGGGTTTCCGGGTGGCGGCTGAAGGGCCAGAGATTGTGCAGTCGATCCTTGTAGTGTCTGCCAAGCCAGAAGCTGAGTCCGTCCCCGGCGATAGCGCCTCCGACCGCCCACCAGAAGACCGGCCAGAATGCCAGTGTGCCGGTGGCGATCAGGGCGCCGAAACCAAACATCATTACCACGCCTGGTACAAGAAGTCCGACAACGGCCACCGACTCGGAAAAGGCGACCAGAAACACCACAACACCTGCCCATAGGGTGTGGTTCGAGATCCATTCCAATAGTAGGCTGAGAAGGTCGGTCACGGGGTGAGAGGATAAAGGTAAAAGGACAAAGGGAAAAGGGTGAGCCTTGACCGAAGGTCCAGTGGACCTTCGCAGCGAGGCGAACGACCGGACAGGATGTCCGGGCTGGGGTTGATTTAGAACGCTATAGCAGCGCCAGGGATGGCGAGGAAAGATTTCCTTAGAGTCACCACCGAAGGTCCAGTGGACCTTCGCAGCGAGGCGAACAACTGGATAAGAAGGTGGGGCAGAGGTTAGTTAAAATACCACGCTTAATCCTTGTTGGATCTCCTCCTCTCGAGTCGCATCTTGCGGCTGATTCGTCGTTGCTGGTTTAGCTTGTTGACCAGGTGGAGCCCATCCATGTAGGGAACGACTCCGTTGTGCCGGATTACCTCCCGACCTAGCGAACTGTTGGCAAAATGGATGAACTTCATAACCTCGCTTCGGTTACTGTTCCTGAAACTACTCACCAGATAGAGTGGTCGATAGAGCAGATAGGTCCCCGATTTGATGTTTTCATAGGTAGGGGCCTTGCCTTCAAGTTTTAGGATTTTGACATTGCGTTTTCGGGCGCTGCTGACGCCGGTGATCGCCAGGCTGTTGAGATTGCTTTCAGTCTCCTGTTCCAGCGGGCCTGATGAGGGAAAAGTGATGTCAGAGGCGAATTCCATGTCAGGTGCAGCAAAAAGATATTCCCGGATGGTGTGGCCAACACCTGAAATCTTACCCTTGCGAATCAGTAAGTTGATTGGTTGGTCATTCCCGCCCAACTGCGTCCAGTTGGTGATTTTGCCCGTGTAGACCGCTTTCAGATCCTGCAGTGAGATGTTGTTTATCGGATTATTCTCATGGGTGATGACCACCAGCGCATCCCAGGCAACGGGGTGAAATTGAACCGATTTCTCTGCGGGATCATCCCACAGTTTGTTACGGCAACTACCGCCAATGTCAACTTTGTTGGCAGCGACCTGACGTATGCCCTTTGTGGCTCCACCACCGGAGAGTAGGATCTCTGTCTTTGTCTTCCGTTGGTAGGCGAGGCTCAACTCAGCCATGAATGCCTTTTTAGTGATGCCGCAGCCAACCCAGGTCAAAGTGTCGCTGTAAGCAGGAGAAATAGTAAGACAGAGCAGGCAGGTGAGGATGAAGTGGCGAACGGTAAGGTACAAGTGGATATCTCCTCGATCGGACTCCCTTCCATTCTGAATAATTTTATTGTCAGCCGATTATTGTCCAGATTTTATTTGAAAACAATTGTGACCGGGTCAGAGAACAAATTCACTGCTCCCTGAGAAGTCCCAATGCTTTCAGATAATTCCTACAATTGGCGTAGATTTTCTGATGGCACTGCCCGGGCACGGATAGTATATTAATTCCTAACAAGGATGGCCGATGAGATTCGAAGGGGGCAGGGAAGTCCCGCCTTGTATCAAGGTTAGTGACAGGGATGTATTGCTAACCAGACACAAAGGATGGCTTTCGTCTTTGCCGCCTGCGTAGGGAGTGGTTCTCATGAAAATAAATCTGTTCCTTTTCGTAATCAAGGCCTGACCTCTCGTTCTGTGACCCCATCGCATTCCCGAATGTTAAAAAAGAAATAGAATTAATTGGAATTCTGTTGATTGGTTGGGGAGAAAGGGATGAAAAGAAAGCTTGGTCTTATGGTGGCATTGCTCGGAATGGGGCTGCTTGGAAATAATGCGATGGCTGAAGGCTTTGCATTGACCGGTAAGGCAGGCTCTCTGGGATTGGGCCTGGAAGGCACTTTGGGAATAACTGAGTCGCTGAACGCGCGCTTGGGTGTCAATGGTTTTAATTATGATTACTCGTATACGCTGGATGATACAGATTACGACCTGACGATGGATCTTCAGACGATTTCGCTGCTGGCCGACTGGCACCCGTTCGATTCCGGCTTCCGCTTCAGTGCCGGCATGATGTCCAACAATAACGAGCTAACTGGCCGTGCGCTGCCTGTCGGCGGTTCTTTGAATATTGGCGGTACCGACTACGATGTAGGGCTCGATGCACTCATCGGTTTTAATTCCACTGCCCCCTATCTTGGTATCGGCTGGGGCAATGCCGTTAGCGCTGACAAGGGCTGGGGCTTTAATCTCGATGTGGGAGTCTTGTTTCAAGGGTCACCCGACGTCAGTTTGACGCCGTTTGGCGCCGATGCTGGCATTGTGGATGCCGACGATTTGGCAGCCGAAGAGCAGCGTGTGGAAAGCGACCTCGAGAACTTCAAGTACTATCCTGTGGTCTCGCTAGGCGTCTCCTATAAATTCTAGGCCTTGACGGAAAGAGGAAAGGAAAAGGTGGCAGATTTATTCATGGTGATTTCCCCACAAATTAGCCATTAAAGGCTTTCGGAGAGGCCAGATAGTCCAACTCCTCTGTGGTACTTTTGCGATTAATGATCGCATTGCGGTGGGGAAAACGCCCAAAGCGCCGGATCAGTTCTCGATGGTGACGGGCAAAACGGGTATTTTCCGTTAACCCGGCCGCTTCAAACAGACTCACCGACAGCTCCTGATCGGCCAACTCTTCGCTGTGCATCAAAGGCATATACAGAAAGGAGACCTGGGCCTTGGGTAGCTGGCGGTCAAAACCTCTATCGACGGCATAATGCGCCACCTCTAAGGCCTGACGTTCAGTCGAGAAGCTCTTCATTTCGCCCCGAAACATATTGAGGGGAAACTGATCGAGGATGATGGCCAGCGCCAGGCATCCCTCTGGGCTCTTCAGCCAGGTAGTCAGTTCCCCAGAAGCAGCTTGCGACCAGATAGTTTCAAAGCGCTCGACAATCTCTGCGTCGATAGCCGCTGTGGATGAGAACCAGTGTCGGCTCATCTGATTTGAATACCAGAAAGTCAGGATATCTTCAGTCTTCACGACACGCCAAATCCATTCGAGACTGGGGGTGAGTATTCTGTTCCCCAACATCTATCGAGGGTAAATAAAAAAGTAGAGAAGGGGTCGGAATACTTCCCCTTTCTCCTTTAAGCCTTATCCTTACTATTGCATCTCCCCAAAAACCTCGCCAGCGGCATCGATGGTCGTCTGCAGATCCTGATCGGAGTGGGCGGCGGAGACGAAGCCTGCCTCGTAGGATGAGGGGGCGAGATAGACGCCGCGATCCAGCATTGCGTGGAAAAACTGCTTGAAGCGCTCCGGGTTGCATGCGGTGGCACCGGCAAAGTCGGTGACCTTGTCGGCTTCTGTGAAGAAGAGGCCAAACATGCCGCCTATGTGGTTTTCAGCCATCGGGATGCCTGCCGCTTTGGCCTTTTCCATAATGCCGGTAACCAGGGTCTCCACCTTGGCGGAGAGGGTGTCGAAGAAGCCTGGTACGGAGATCAACTCGAGAGTTTGCAGTCCGGCGGTCATAGCTACAGGGTTGCCGGAGAGGGTGCCGGCCTGGTAGACGGGACCCAGCGGGGCGATCTTCTCCATGATCTCTTGTTTGCCACCGAAGGCGCCAACCGGCATGCCGCCGCCGATCACTTTGCCCAGGGTGGTGAGGTCAGGTTTGATGCCGTAGTAGCCTTGTACTCCGCCCAGGGCGACGCGAAAGCCGGTCATAACCTCATCGAAGATCAGTACACTGCCGTGCTGGTCGCAGACTTCGCGCAGGGTCTCAAGAAAGCCTGGGACCGGAGGGATGCAGTTCATATTACCCGCTACCGGCTCGACGATGATGCAGGCGATCTCATCACCGATCTTGGCGAAGGTCTCTTTGACCTGCTCCGCATCGTTGTAGTTGAGGGTGATGGTGTGCTCTGCCAATGAGGCGGGTACGCCGGGGGAGGAGGGTTCACCCAGGGTCAACATGCCGGAGCCCGCCTTCACCAGCAGGGAGTCGGAGTGACCATGGTAACAGCCTTCGAATTTCACGATCTTGTCCCGGCCTGTGTAACCCCGGGCGAGGCGGATCGCCGACATGGTGGCCTCGGTGCCGGAGCTGACCATGCGCACCATGTCCATGCTCGGTACCAGTTCGCAGACTTTGTCCGCCATCAGGCTCTCAAGTTCGGTGGGGGCACCGAAACTCAATCCTTTGTCGATAACAGAAGCGACTGCCTCGATCACCTCGTGATGGGCGTGTCCCAGAATCATCGGCCCCCAGGAGCCAACATAGTCGATATAACGTGTGCCGTCCGGGTCGAAGATGTAGGGTCCGGCGGCGCAGTCGATGAATACCGGGTCACCGCCGACACCCTTGAAGGCCCGCACCGGTGAATTCACGCCGCCGGGAATATGTTGCTGTGCATGGGCGAAAAGGTCGTGAGAACGGCTCATCGTGGTAAATCCTCCGGTTGGAATAGTTTGCTGAATCTTGCAGCGGCGAGTCGAATGTCTGTCTGGTTGAAAATCGCTTCGATGACAGCCAGCATATCGGCGCCCGCGTCTATTAGTGGGCCGCCATTCTCCGGCGTAATGCCGCCGATGGCAACCTGTGGCTGAGGCAGTTCACGGCTGGCCTGGCGCAGCAATTCGGGATCGGCCTGTACCGCATCGGGTTTTGTCTGTGAGGGGAAGAAGCGCCCGAAGGCTATATAGTCCGCTCCAGCGCGGCTCGCTTCACGGGCCAGTTCAAGCTGGTTGTAGCAGGAGACGCCGATGATAGCCTCCGGTCCCAGCAGTGCTCTTGCCTGTGGCAGGAAGGCGTCGTCACGGCCCAGGTGGATACCGTCGGCGCCGATGCTTTTCGCCAGTTCCAGGTCGTCGTTGATCAGCAGCAGCGCATGGTGCTTCCGGCACAGCTTGAGCAGGCTTTTTGCCTCGGCCTGTCGGCGTGACCTGTCGCCACTTTTGTCCCGGTACTGGATGATGCGCGCGCCTCCCAACAGGGCTTGGGCGACTTGTTCAGCCAGGTTTCGGTTCTGTGCAAGTGCCGTGTCAGTGATGGCGTAGAGGCCATGCAGCCGGGTAACTCTGTTCATGTTTCGGGTTGGTTGCTTTGGCGCTGCAGTCTGTCCGGCAGGGATTGGCAGCGACCGCTGCGAAAGCCATTCAATAGCGTCTTCCAGGTGTATTGCTGGGCACTATTGACCGCTTCGATTAGATCTTTTCCACTTGCCATATTGGCTGCGATGGCGGCAGCCAGGGTGCAGCCTGAGCCGTGGTACTCGCCGGGCAGGCGCTGCCAATCGGCTTGATTGAGCAACCCCGTCTTGTCGTAGAGACGGTTGGTTACGCGGTCACTCTGCTCATGGGTACCGGTGATCAGAACATGTTCAGCGCCGGTTTTGAGCAGAGTGTGGGCGCACTGTTCAAGTGTCTCCTCATGGGGTGCCAGGCGACGGGCCTCAGGGCTGTTTGGGGTGATCAAGGTACATAGCGGCAGCAGCTGTTGCCGGATAGTCGACAATAGGCTCTCCGTGGCCAGCGGGGTGCCGCCGCCAGCCGCCAGCACAGGATCGAGAACCACTGGGATGTTTTCATGCTCCCGCAGCAGCCCGGCTATAGCATGGGCGATGACTACGTCTCCCAGCAGGCCGATCTTGATGACTGAGACCTGGCAGTCTTTCAGAACGGTCTCTGCTTGGGCGATGACCTGCTCGGCGGGAAGTGGCATCACTGCCTGCACGTCGCAGCTGTCCTGCAGTGTCAGGCAAGTGATTGCAGTGGAGCAGTGGCAACCATTCGCGCCGACTGCCTCGATATCGGCCTGTATGCCGGCGCCACCACCGGGATCGTGGCCACCAATGGTGAGTACGATCGGTAGTTTGCGGGATGAGGGTTTCATATAGGGTGATTGTACGTTTTTTTCCTTTTCGTTATTGGATAACCCTGGAATTGTCATTGCAAGCAGACCAATGCAGGGTTTTTACTAGGATTGGCCGGTTTGCCTGCTAAACTGTCTGTTACGGTATCCCGCCGACGAAGCGTTGAGACCGGGTGTAGGTAGTGGGACCCGGAGCATCAGGTCACAGCAATCGGAGAAGATTCATGAGTCCACATCAGCAAAATTTGACAGACGTAGCCCGCAATTTTTGCGAGTTGGTCGATCGTCTGCAGGATGGCGATGAGAAATGGCTGCATGAGGTCGCGAGTCTTCTGCCCCGTCTGCATGCTGCGGTTTCATCGATAGAGCAGCCGGATGAAGACGATGGACACTATGTTTTTGCCGATCTGGATGCCCGTTTTGAGCTCTACTCCTATCTGCGTCAGCTGCTGGGTGAACGCGATGGCTATTGGATGGAGTTTGATGTGGCTGAGGATGGCCAAAGCATGAGTGGCAGCCTCGCAGATGACCTGACCGACATCTACTGTGAACTCAAGCATGGCCTGAAGGTGATGGAGGGGGAGCCGGATCTGGCCATCGAAGGGTGGCGAAAAGGTTACCATCTGCATTGGGGGCAACACTTGGTGGATGCTGAACGGCATCTCTACGAGCTCAAGGCCCGCAATCAGCTCGATCTATAATCCGTCTTCCTGGCTGACTCCAGCCAACTGGGGATTCAGTGGTGGGGGAAATCTATTCCGTAATACCTTCTAAAAAGCTGGGTTTAGTGGTTCTTTGTATAATCTTTTGCTAACATACGTAGCCTTTATCAGATGATTTATTGGAGAAATCGGGATGAGTGGTACTGCACTGACCGAGAGTGACCTGACCCTGACTGAGATGGCCCAGACTAAAATGGTTGAGCTGTTTCAGCAGGTTGAAGACAACATTGAAGGCGTACGGGTGTATGCAACCCCAGGTGGTTGCAGTGGTGTCAGCTTCGGAATGACTTTCAGCGACGCGATCAATGCCAATGACGGTATACTCGCCTGTGAAGGTTTTAAAGTGATTGTCGATGACGGCACAATGCAGTATCTGCGTGGTGTTGAGATCGACTTCGTGGATCGTGGCGACGGCAATGCCAGCTTCGTATTCAATAATCTCCAGCCGGTTGACGGTGGTGGGGGTTGTGGTTCCTGTGGTTCCTCCCAGGGTGGTGGCTGCGGCTGATCCGACCCCTTTTCGAGAATACAAAATAACCGCGGATGGTGTTGCCACTCCGCGGTTTTTTGTGCCTGCCAGGTTGAGTCGCTGTGGGCCGTAAACTATTGCCAAGGTGCTGAGGTGGATCGGAGATGAATCAGAAAGTGGTTGAACTTGCTGTGGTTGGTGCGGGTATCAGCGGGCTTGGTTTTGCGCATATGTCCCTCAAACAGGGCATTCAGCCTCTTGTGCTGGAGGCATCGGAACAGGTCGGCGGCTGTCTGCACAGTCACTGCTTTGAAACGCCTGAAGGAGAATTCTGGACGGAACTCGGCGCCCACACCTGCTATAACAGCTACGGAAACCTGCTGCAGATGCTGGAGGATACCGGCCAGCTTGAGTCACTGCTTAAAAAAGAGAAACTCCCCTATCGTTTGCTGACGCCCGCTGGCCTGAAAAGTATTCCCTCGCAGCTGAAACTGACCGAGTTGTTGGGTGTGCTGCCCCGGTTGTTCAGGTCGAAAAAGGCGGGCCACACGGTTAAGGAGTATTTTGGCGGAATCATTGGCGAGCAAAATTTCCAGAAGGTGATTGGCCCGGCCCTGGACGCGGTTACCTGTCAGCCCTCGGCGGAGTTTCCTGCCGACGCGCTGTTTCGCAAAAAGCCACGACGCAAGGAGATCCTGCGCAGCTATACCGTCGTCGGAGGCATTCAGCAGTTTGCTGGCGTTATCGCCGCTCAGTCCGGTCTTGAGATCCGCACGGGAATATCGGTTGTGGGGTTGGATCGGCTCGAAAGTGGTTATCTGCTTAAATTAAGCGATGGCAGTGAGATAGAGGCGCAACGTCTGGCCTTGGCTGTGGCGCCGGATATCGCGGCAACCCTGCTTCAATCGGTAAATTCTGAGCTTGCGGTGTTGTTGTCCCAGGTCGGCATGGTGGATATCGAAAGCGTCTCCGTATTTTTCGAGGCTGAGAAGCTGTCGCTGGAGCCGGTATCGGGCATCATTGGTCAGGATGATGATTTCTATTCGGCGTTATCCCGCGATTCAGTTCCAGATAACCGTTATCGAGGCTTTACCTTCCACTTTCGCCCCGGACGGCTCGACGAGGCTGGGCAGCTTGAGCGTATACGTGCCGTGCTTGGGCTTGCTGAGCAAGACCTGTTGGCAACAATTTCCAAAACCAATCGTCTGCCTGCACTCAGGCTGGGGCATGGGGAGCGCATCACATCGATCGACCGGATGCTCCTGGACCAGCCGCTGGCATTGACCGGCAACTGGTTCAGTGGCGTCTCCATCGAAGATAGCCTGGTGCGATCTGCAACGGAGTTTGGCAGGCTTTTTCCCGCTTGAGCTACTCTTTCGGTTTCCCCCCGGCGTCCTGATAGAGCGACTTCAGGATGTCTTTGCGGCTGCCGCCAGCTGGTGCTGAAGCGTTTTTTCTGCCACTGAAAAACGCTCTAATGCGGTGAAACAGACGTTTCAGTGCACGCCAGATCTTCGGCAGCAGCCAGATAACCAGCAGCAGGAAGACCCCCAACAAAATAAGAAAGGCGATAGGGTAGTGCAGCGCTGCCCATAGTCCGCCGATGACTGCAACATCCTCAGCCACGGATGCGGTCCAGTTTGTTACGGGTTCCGGCGATGTGTTGATCAGGATGCGGGAACCTGTTTTGGTGAGATGACTGCCGGCAGCCATAGTGCCCCCGACCAGAAATGCAGCAAACTCGGCGGCCTCGCTGACCCCCAGGCCACTGACTGCGCCGGCAGCCAGTATCGCACCTGCCGGAATTCGGATGAATGTATGGATAGCGTCCCAGCCCGTATCAACACCGGGGGTTTTGTCGGCAAAGAATTCGACGCAGTACATGATGCCCGCAGCCGTCATCACCATCGGGTCGGAGAGTACCTCCAACCCCGGTGGGAGATCGACATTTCCGGTGGCGCCCATATAACCCAGCATGAAGACGGCTGCATAGAGATTGAGGCCAGCGGCCCAGCCTGCCCCGAGCGTCAGGGCCAGTGTTTCGACGGTATCCATAGCTTATCCTTGATGCTTGCTTCCACTATAATATTAGGGTCATTGCTGACAGTTTCCAGTCTGTTTGTGTGATTTTTACCTTTTTGGCGTATTCCGTCTTTCACGGGACGTTTCACTTCCGCTTTCCAGATTCTGTCCGTATTATTGATCGTTCGTTTTGAAGATGAAGTGTTAAGGATTCGAGAGCGATGATCAGAGTGGGAATCGTCGGTGGTACCGGCTATACGGGCGTGGAACTGCTGCGTCTGTTGGCGAAACATCCAGAGTGCGACCTGGTGACTATTACCTCCC
Source organism: Gammaproteobacteria bacterium (ex Lamellibrachia satsuma) (assembly GCA_019623805.1). NCBI lineage: Bacteria > Pseudomonadati > Pseudomonadota > Gammaproteobacteria > Gammaproteobacteria bacterium (ex Lamellibrachia satsuma). The sequence goes on along the minus strand of CP053680.1, from coordinate 1,596,469 downwards.
GTTCCGAGGCGGGGCGTCCGGTAGCGGATATGTTTCCCAGTCTGCGCGAACATGTAGACCTTGTCTTTGTTGAGCCGGAGCCTGCTACCCTGCAGGGTTGTGATCTGGTCTTTTTCGCCACGCCCAACGGTATTGCCATGCGTCAGGTGCCGGAACTGCTGGATGCGGGGGTCAAGGTGATCGATCTGGCCGCGGACTTCCGGATCACCGATCAGTCGGTATGGGAGCACTGGTACGGCATGGATCACGCCTGCCCCGAGCGTCTGCCTGAAGCTGTGTATGGTCTGCCGGAGATCAATCGCGAAGCTGTGAAGCAGGCACGCCTGGTGGCGAATCCCGGCTGCTATCCTACTGCAGTGGCATTGGGTTTCCTGCCTTTGGTCGAGCAGGGGTTGATCGACCTGGATTATCTGGTTGCGGATACCAAGTCCGGTGTCAGTGGCGCGGGCCGTAAAGCGAGTGTGCCTGCCCTGATGGGTGAGACAGGTGAGAGCTTCAAGGCGTATGCCATTCCAGGGCATCGTCACCAGCCGGAGATTCGCCAAACACTTTCCCGGGCAGCCGAGCGGGATGTCGGTCTGACTTTCGTGCCCCACCTGGTGCCAATGATCAGGGGTATCGAGGCGACACTCTATGCCCGGCTGAAACCGACAGACAGGGATCTGCAGGCGCTGTTTGAAGATCGCTATCGTGATGAACCGTTCGTGGATGTCATGCCTAGAGGTTCACATCCGGAGACCCGTAGTGTGCGCGGCATCAACCACTGCCGGGTCGCGGTGCACCGGCCGCTGGATGGTGATGTGGTGGTAGTGACCTCGGTCATCGATAATCTGGTGAAGGGTGCTGCCGGCCAGGCGGTGCAGAATATGAATCTGATGTTCGGGCTGGCCGAGAATACTGCGCTGGACCAAGTGGCCCTATTGCCTTGAGAACAGAGTGCTGAATGATTTCACTTAAGCGATACCAGGTTCCAAAGATCGTTGTTCCTGGCGGGCGTGGACGATGGTTGCGCCTGTTCTTTGTTCTGCTGCTGGTATTGGCGGCGGCCTGGTTGGGATTTCAGCAGGGGCAGGCGCGGCCGAAAGGTATCCAGGCTATTGATCGCGCCGGTCTGAATGATTCTTTGAATGAGTTGAAGGTCGAAAGGGGTGAGCTGCGCCGCAAGCTGACCATGGCGGAGCAGGTTGCGAAGGTGGATCGTGAGGCTATGCAGGCAGTCAGGGAGCAGATCAAGCAATTTCAGGACGAACGTCTGAAGATGGAGGAGGAGCTGGTCTTTCTTCGGGGCATCGTCTCAACGGATACAAAAAAAGAGGGTTTGAGGATCCAGAATTACAAACTGGAACCCGGCCTTGAAAGCGGGCAGTTCCTGGTTAAGTTTTCTGTCAGTCAGGTGTTGAAAAGTGGCCCGGTGGCCAAGGGACGGATTCATATTCGAGTTGAAGGCCTGCAGCCGGACGGGAAGGCAAAGACTTTTGGCCTCGAAGAACTGACGGAAGACAAGACACCGAGCATCAAGATGCGTTTTCGCTATTTTCAGAATGTGGAAGGTAAATTGAAACTTCCGGACGACTTTAAACCCGCCAGTTTGACTATTGAAGTCAAACCGACCAACAAGAAACTGGCGCCGGTGACTGAAACTTACGAATGGTCACCGCAGGCCTGACAGGAAACATAGCAGATGAGGATTGGCATGAGAAAGAAGCGATTCCGCGCGCCGAAGATTACAACAGTTATCGGCAAGGAGACCCAGATTCGGGGTGATATTCTATTTTCCGGTGGGCTGCATGTGGACGGCGCGATCAAGGGTAATGTCTCCTCTGCAGAAGGAGATGACAGGGCAACCTTGACCCTGAGTGAAGATGGCTCCATCGAAGGGGATGTGCGGGTCGCCAATGTCATGCTGAACGGCAATGTGATCGGAGATGTCTATGCAGGCCACCGGGTGGAGTTGGCGCCTAAATCCCGGGTCACGGGAACGGTCTGTTACGACCTGCTGGAGATGGCGATGGGTGCCGAGGTCAATGGGCAGCTCGTGCATGCGCAGGATATGGAGCAGCGTAAATTGGGTTTTGATGGTGACAATGGTGTTGATGCCGGGGTTGAGTCAGAGGTGACTGGCTGATTCCTCGTCGTGCCGGGAATACTTGACTAAAACTCTGGGTAAAAGCATAATTTTGCTTATATTGTGCATGGTCTGATTCTTTTTGACCCACCAGACAGGTTTTTTATCATGAGTACGGCAGAAGCTACCACCGAGTCCCCCCTTGTATTTACGCAGTCTGCGGCAACCAAGGTTGCAGCACTGATTGAGGAGGAGGGAAAGCCTGATCTGATGCTGCGAGTCTATATTCAGGGCGGCGGTTGTTCCGGTTTTCAGTATGGGTTCTCTTTCGATGAGAACGAGAATGATGGTGACACCAAGGTCGTAACCGATGGCGTGACATTGCTGGTCGACCCCATGAGTATGCAGTACTTGGGTGGTGCTGAGATCGATTACACAGAGGGTTTGCAAGGTTCCCAGTTCGTCATTCGCAATCCGAATGCCAGTACTACCTGCGGTTGTGGGTCATCCTTTTCTGTTTGATTTGAGGTAGACAGTCAAGGATGAAGTGGTGTTTTTGCGCCCTTTTTGGCGGAAAAAGTAACAAACTGTGTTCTGAATTTTATTGCCGGTGAGCAGGTTATTGTTCCAATCTCCTGGTTTGCATTTCAGTCTGGGGTGATATATCTTCACTCGTTCGCGTGATCTTGGTCCCACCTGAAACGCCCTACATTTGCTGTTTTCTCACAGATGCATCTTGAAAGACAGGCGCAGGGTGCGCGGGCTTATTCGTCGACACATTACAGAAGGTCAAAAACATTGATTACCCTTTCAGTCCGCAGTCTTCCCAGGTCGACCACAGAAGAGAGCCTGACAGCACTCTTTTCAGAGTACGGTGTGGTCCGTTCTCTTAAACTGGTAAAGGATCTCTTCTCTGGTGATTGTAAGGGCTTTGCCACTATCGACATGGAAGGGCACGAGGCCCGTGCGGCTATGGCAGCACTTGATGGCAGTGAATTCAACGGCAGCATGATCCGTGTCGGTCCAGACCGGCCGAGAAAAGGCCGTGGCGGCAAACGCCGCTGAATTAGGATAGTCCGCCTGCCGGTGCTGCTTTCCGCTATTTGGAAAGTCTGGCAGGATAGATCCCCCCCAACACCACAGCTTCCCTTGCGCCGGTAACTGAAGGCAGGTTACTTGGTAGTCCCAACAGTGTTCTGTGTGCCAGCCAGGCAAATGCCATTGCCTCGATCCAGTCCGGGTCGACGGAGAGTTTTGCTGTGCTGAAAACCTCTATCGAAGGCAGGTTTGCAGCGAGACGGCCCATCAGATAGCCGTTATGTACCCCGCCGCCACAAACCAGCAGTTGATCCGCCGCCGGGTAGTGTTGGTCAATGGCGCGCGTTATGCTGAGAGCAGTGAGTTCTGTCAGTGTGGCTTGCACGTCACAGTTGGCTGACTCAGCATCATGCCCGAGCATCGAATTCATCCAGTCAAGATTGAAATATTCAGTGCCGGTGCTTTTAGGTGCAGACCGGGGAAAATAGGTGTCTGCCATCATTTTGTTCAGCAATGACGGGATAAGTTTGCCCGTTTCACCCCAGGCGCCATCACTGTCGAAATCGAGTTGCCTGTGTCTGGCAATCCAGTGATCCAGCAGAGTATTGCCGGGTCCTGTGTCGAATCCAGTGACCGGTTCGGCAGTATTGCCGGGTAACCAGGTGATGTTGGCAATACCGCCGATATTGAGGATGACCCGGTTCTTATCCCCGCTCTGGAATATCACCTGATGAAAGGCAGGCACGAGTGGAGCGCCTTGCCCTCCAACCGACATGTCACGGCGCCGGAAGTCGGCTACAGTAGTGATGCCTGTGCGCTGTGCGATGGTGTTGGCATCGCCGATCTGCAGAGAAAAAGGGTGTTGGACCCCGGGGCGGTGTCGCAGTGTCTGTCCATGGCTGCCGATGGCTCTGATCTGCTCCCGGCGGCAGTCATTCTTCTCGATTAACCGCACTGCTGCCTTGGCAAAGGCCTCGCCGACCTGGATATCCAACTCCCCGAGGCGGTCGATCTCATTATCGCTGGGTTGGCAGAGGGCTGATAGATTCCGGCGGAGTTCCGGGGGATATGGGTGGCTGTGGTGGCCAATCAGTCTGGGGTCGCTGTCAGGCTTCAACTCAACCAGGGCAGCGTCGATACCATCCATGCTGGTGCCGGACATGAGGCCTATATAATAGTTGGCCTGCTTAGCGGGCATTGGCGAGCAGTGTGCGGTTCAGAGTGTCGAGTTGGGAAACCAGTGGCTGAGTCTTCAGTTGAAAGTTAGCTTCGTATTTTTTTGCGATGGGCTGGGCGGCGGGAAGTTTGACGGTCAGGGGATTGCGGTGCACGCCGTTGACCCTGAACTCATAATGGAGATGGGGGCCGGTGGCAAGACCGCTCTTGCCGACGTAACCAATAGTCTGCCCCTGGCGAACCTTGCTCCCTTTTTTTGCCTTCTTATTGTAGCGGGAGAGGTGGGCGTAGAGGGTTGTGTAGCGTTGGCCGTGCTGCACGATAACTGTACGGCCATAACCTCCCTTCTTACCTCTGTGTATGATCTTGCCATCCCCGGCTGCCTTAATCGGTGTGCCGGTCTTTGCAGCGTAGTCGACCCCACGGTGAGGACGTTTCTTACCTAACACGGGGTGCCAGCGTTCGCCGGTGAAGCGGGAGGAGATGCGCCGAAAATCGACCGGAGCACGCAGAAAGGCCTTGCGCATGCTGCGCCCTTCAGGGGTGAAGTAGTCACTGTGGCCAGTCTCATCCGTATATCTCAGTGCACGGTAGCTGCGTCCCTGATTGATGAATTCGGCAGCCAGAATGGGACCGTTTTTCAGTTTATCTCCCTCAAGGTAATCCTCCTGGTAGATGACGCTGAAACGATCGCCGCTGCGGATCTCCAGGGCGAAGTCGATATCCCAGCCGAAGATATTTGCCAGCTCCATGATCAGGGCATCAGCAAGTCCTGCGTCCTGGGCGCTGAGATAGAGGGAGTTGGTGATGGTTGCACTCGTATGCGCGGTGCGGTGTTCAATGGGTTTGTTTTCTTCATTGGCGAGAAAGGAATCGCCATCGGATTTGATATGCAGGCTCTGCACCCGATTGTGGTCAAGCGCCAAGGCAAGCAAACTGCCGCTGTCGTCCAGTTGCAGGCGCAGTGTCTCACCGGGTTTTATACGGGTCAGCTCTTTCGCCATCTCGCTGGAATTAACGATGCGGTGTAGTAGATTGGCGCTCAGCCCATTCTCTTTAAAGATGCTGGAGAGGGAGTCCCCGCTACGAATCTTCCGGGAGATCCATTGGGACTTGGATGCAGTCGCATGGGACTCCAGGTCTGGTTCTGACGGGACACTCACTGGCTTGACGGGAGGATCGATGGTTGATGGAGCAGGTGCCATTGCGAGGGGAGGAGGGCTGACCTGAGGTTCTGCGCGACTCTCTTCACGTGACTGCCCCGGCAGTGCCAGTGGCACGACTATCCGCCCGTTTTCCTGGGAGGGTTCAGCCTTGGTCGGAAGTTGAATCGGTGCGGTGGCCGGGTTATCTTTTCTGTTATCCAGAAACAGTGCCCCTGCGGCAGCAATCGCCAGAAGTAATAGAATGACCAGTCCGGCGCGCAATAGCTGACGGAAACGTGAGGGTTTTCTATCCAGTGAATAGGATTTAAAGTCTTTCATCAGGTTTTTGGGCTCAACTGCTGCCGGTAGGGAATCCCACAAAAATACTAAACATAAGTATAGATAAGCAAGCGCTCTTGTGGTTCCCGACAGGCAATAGTTAATTTCTTCGGGAGCTTTTAGTAGAGTGTGCGCCCATTGATGACTTTTGGGGAAAGATTGATGACGGACGTTAATTCGGCGCTGGAGATCATTCGGCGGGGCACTGATGAGATTTTGCCGCAGGATGAGTTGGTCAAAAAACTCGCAAAAGGCAAGCCGTTACGTGTCAAGGCGGGATTCGACCCCACCGCGCCAGATCTGCATGTCGGGCATACTGTGCTGGTCAATAAACTGCGTCAGTTTCAGGAGCTGGGGCATGAGGTGCTGTTCCTGATCGGGGACTTCACCGCCATGATCGGTGATCCGACGGGTAAAAGTGTGACGCGCCCCGCGCTCTCCCGGGAGCAGGTCATGGAGAATGCCCAGAGCTACGAGCACCAGATATTCAAGATTCTCGACCCTGAGAAGACCACGATTGTCTTCAACTCCTCCTGGATGGGGGAGATGAGTGCGGCTGAAATGATCCAGTTGGCGGGCAAGCATACGGTGGCCAGAATGTTGGAGCGGGATGATTTCAACAAGCGCTATACTTCTGGACAGCCAATAGCCATCCATGAATTTCTCTACCCTCTGGTTCAGGGTTACGACTCTGTGGCATTGAAAT